>DZDA01000010.1 GCA_022730375.1 Thiomonas intermedia | reverse complement strand
GCCACGGAGGCCAGCGTCGGTGCAGAAGGATTTCCTCCGCCGCCGCAACCTGCCAACCCCAAGGCACTGGCCAGGGCCAGCGCAATCCAGACACGATTCCGCATGAACATCTCCTCAAACATTGTTGTAGGCCTGCTGACCAGCAGGCGGGCGGGTCAAAATAGAACGACCGTTCGGTTCAGCGTAGCCGAAGGAAAATGGCGTCGCAAGGGTGGTACTGCGCATTTGACACAGGTTTGCCGATTTGCAACAAAAGGATACATGCCCGCTCTTTGCGGCGAACCGTCCGTTCTTGCAGAACGTCAGCGGCCCGAGCCATGCACTGCGCGCGCCAGCCGGTCACGCAAAGCCAGCCAGGCAGGCGCTGGCGGCAAGACTTCAACGCAAATCTCCTCAAGCTCTGCCGCATCCAGTTTGCGTAAAACAGCGTAAAGCTGTTGCGCATAGGTAGCAGGATCGGCTGGCAGCGTGACCCATGAGGGATGGGGCGCATGCGGCTGCGGCGGGAATGCCAGCACCCCGATGCGCCGCCCCGCGCTCGTGTCAATCTCCCAGCGTGCATTGATTTGTTCGCGTGAACACCACTGCAGCGGTGTGCGCGGGGCGTAATGCGCCGGCAGCACGCCCGCCACACGCGGGGCAGAGTCTGCCGGGCGCAGCAAGTCGGCCTCGGCCACGCCCAGGGTTTGCGCGATGTCTGCCGCCTGCAACTGCCCCGGGCGCAGGATGCGCGGCGGTTGCGCGGTGCAATCGACGATGGTGCTCTCGATGCCCACGGCGCAGGCGCCGCCGTCGAGCACCAGCAGGTCGTCGCCGAGTTCGGCATGCACATGCGCCGCCGTGGTGGGACTGATACGGCCGAAGCGGTTGGCCGATGGCGCAGCCAGCCCGCCCTGCCCGTCCTTGAAAATCGCCAGCACGGCCTGTGCGACGGGATGGGAGGGGCAGCGCAGGCCGATGGTGTTTTGCCCACCGGCGCAGGCGTCGGCCACGCCGGGTTTGCGCGGCAGAATCAAGGTGAGCGGCCCGGGCCAGAAGGCGGCGGCAAGCTTGCGCGCGGTTTCAGGCACTTCGGACGCCCAATGCCCCAGATCGGCGGCGCGGTGGATATGCACGATCACGGGGTGGTCCGCAGGTCGACCTTTGGCGGCGTAGATTTTGGCGACGGCTTCGGGACTCTCGGCGTCGGCGGCCAGGCCGTAGACGGTTTCGGTCGGAAGGCCGACCAGTTCGCCCGCTTCCAGCCGCCGCACGGCCTCGATGATGTCTTTAGGACGCACCTGGGCGTCGGTCGTCACTTCACTCATGTCAGTTGCACACGACCGCTGCTCCGAAAGAACTGCCCCTCTGGGGCAAGCGCGCGCAGCGAGTGAGGGGGCTGTTTCACCTTAGAACGCCTCCAGGCCGAGAACGGTGCAGGCGTGCAGCGCGGTTTGGCGCGCTTCTGCAGGGGTGGCCGCCGTGCAGGTGAGATGGCCCATCTTGCGGCCCTTGCGCGGCGCGTGTTTGCCGTAGAGATGCAGATGCGCGCCGGGCTGGGCGAGCACGGTGGCCCAGTCGGGCTCGCGCTGCTGGCCTGCGGCGTCGAACCAGAGATCGCCCAGCAGATTGAGCATGACAGTGGCGCTGTGCTGCCTGGGCACTAGCAACGGCGCGTTCACCAGGGTGCGCCACTGCAGTTCAAACTGAGACACGGTGCAGGAATCAATGGTGTGGTGGCCGGAGTTGTGCGGGCGCGGCGCGATTTCGTTGGCCAGCAGGCGACCGTCGCGCAGCACGAAAAATTCCACGCAGAGCACGCCAACATAGTCCAGCCCCTCCGCTACTGTGGCTGCAGCGTTCTGCGCAGCCTCGGCGAGTTCGGGGGTGATGGACGCGCCGGGCGAAAAGCTGGCGAACAGAATGCCGTCGCGGTGCAGGTTCTGCTGCGGCTCGTAAAGCACGGAGCAGCCGTCGCGGCCGCGCGCCATGACGACGGACAATTCAAACGCGAGATCGAGTTTTTTCTCCAGCACGCAGTCCACACCGCCCACGGCAGTCCATGCCGCAGACAGGTCGGCGGCTGTTTGCACCGTGATCTGCCCTTTGCCGTCATAACCCAGCCGGGTGGTTTTGAGAATGCCGGGAAACAGGTCAGTGCTCACCGCATCGAGGCCGCCGCTCGCGGTCAGTACGGCGTGCGGTGCGCAAGGCACGCCAAGCCGCGCAAACAAGGCCTTTTCCTGCGCCCGGTCCTGGCACACAGCCACGGCCTGCGGCGCGGGCGCCAGCGGCACGCGCGACTCCAGCCACTGCATCGAGTGCGCCGGAATGTTCTCGAACTCCACGGTCACCGCGGCGCATTCGCGGGCGAGTTGATCGAGCGCCAGTGGGTCGTCATAGCGTGCTGCCAGATGGATGCCGGTGACCTGAGCTGCGGGCGCGGCTTCGTCGGCTTCGAGCACGGCCACGCCATAGCCCGCGCTCTGCGCCGCCTGGGCAAACATGCGGCCCAACTGCCCGCCGCCGAGCACGCCCAGCGTGGCGCCCGGAGGAATGAATGCTGCGCCCCGACTCATGCCGGGCTACCCACGCGCATGGCCCGCGCTGCGGCGGTTTGCTCCGCGCGGAAGGCGTCGAGCTGATCGCGCAACGCGGTGTCGTGCGCCGCCAGCATGGCGACGGCGAACAAGGCGGCATTCGCCGCCCCGGCCTCGCCGATGGCAAAGGTCGCAACCGGCACACCCTTGGGCATCTGCACGATGGATAGCAGCGAATCTTCGCCGCGCAAATACTTGCTCGGCACCGGCACGCCGAGCACCGGCACCGTGGTCTTGGCCGCCAGCATGCCCGGCAGATGCGCCGCGCCGCCCGCACCGGCGATGATGGCGCGCAGGCCGCGCTGCTGCGCACTGTCGGCGTAGGCAAACAGATCGTCGGGCATGCGGTGGGCAGAGACCACCTGGCAGTCGTGCGCCACCCCGAAGCGGATGAGGACGTCCGCCGCATGGCGCATCACCTCCCAGTCGCTTTGCGACCCCATCACCACGCCGATTGCGGCCATCTGCTCTCTCCTGTGCAACGCCTGTAAACAGGTGATTTTAAGAAGCAGTGGATCAAGCCCTTGAAATCGCGCCCCGCTATGCTCCACCCAAACGCAGATCGTGCGCCGGCATACACCCCTTGGTATGGCGCCGACCGCCCCCATTTGCCCTGCTCATTCAGGAGTCGAACATGATTGATGCCACCGTTGCCAATTTTGAAACCGAAGTCGTTGAAGCCTCCAATACCGTCCCGGTCTTGGTGGATCTGTGGGCGCCGTGGTGCGGCCCCTGCCGCGCGCTAGGCCCCATTCTCGAAAAGCTGGAAGTGGCTTACGAAGGCCGCTTCAAACTGGTGAAAATCAACACCGAAGAAGAGCAGGAACTGGCCGCTGCATTCGGCGTGCGCAGCATTCCCATGGTCATGCTGCTCAAAGACGGCCAGCCCGTAGACGGCTTTGTCGGCGCATTGCCCGAAGGCCAGATCCGTGAATTTCTCGACAAGCACGTTCCCGACACCGCGCCGGAGCAGGCGGATGAGGCCGAACCGAGCGATGCCGAAGCCGAGTCTGCACCCGCGCTGCCGCCGCTGGAAAAGCTGCAACAGGATCTCGCCACCAACCCCGCTAACGATACCGTGCGCAAGGAGTATGTCGAGCTGCTGCTGAAGAACGGCCGCCCCGCCGACGCCAAGCTGGCGTTCGAGCCCATTGCCAACAGGGCGCTGGGCGACGCCCGCATCCAGGCCCTGGCCGACTGGCTTGCCGCCGCGCAGGCCGCGCCCGGCCTGCCCACTGTTGCCGCGCTGCAGGCCGGCATCGCCGCCAACAAACGCGACTTCGACGCCCGCTACGCCCTGGCGCAGCAACACATGGCCGCGCAACAGTGGACGGCGGCGCTTGACGAACTGCTCGACATTCTCATGCGCGACAAAAGCTGGAGCGAAGACCGCGCGCGCAAGACCTTCGTCAACATCCTCGAACTGATGACGCCTGCAGATGCCCCCAAGCCCGCGCCCGGCCAGCCCCCGGCCACCGATCCCACGGTGGAAAGCTACCGCCGCCGCCTGAGCATGACGGTGCTGAGCTGAGTTCTCCGGATCTCACAAAAACGCCGACTTGAAGTCGGCGTTTTTCATGGCGTCGGCACATGCGTTACAGCGTGATCTGCGTCCCCAGCAGCTTGAGAAACTGCCCCATCCACGCCGGATGCGCAGGCCAGGCCGGGGCGGTCACCAGATTGCCCTGCGTCACCGCCTGATCAACCGGAATGTCGGCATAGTCTCCGCCAGCCTCGCGCACTTCCGGGCCGCAGGCCGGATAGGCCGAGCATTTGCGCCCCTGCAGCACGCCCGCCGCCGCCAGAATCTGCGCGCCGTGGCACACCGCCGCAACCGGCTTGTTGGCGCTGAAAAAATGCCGCACCAGATCGAGCACCTTGGGGTTGAGGCGCAGGTATTCGGGGGCGCGTCCACCGGGGATGACCAGCGCGTCGTAGTCCTCAGCTTTCACCTCGGAAAACGTGGCGTTGAGGGTGAAGTTGTGGCCGGGTTTTTCGGAATAGGTCTGTGCGCCTTCGAAGTCGTGAATCGCGGTTTTCACCTGATCGCCCGCCTTCTTGTCGGGGCAGACCGCATGCACCGTGTGCCCCACGGCCAGCAGGGTCTGGAACGGCACCATGGTTTCGTAGTCTTCGGCGTAATCGCCGGCCAGCAGCAGAATGCGTTTTGCAGCCATATCGAGTCTCCGTTGAGAGTTTGCCGCACGTGCGGCCCGCCTATTGTGAAACGCAGCGGGTGAAAAACTCAACCCTGCGAATTTCTACAATCGCCCCATTCCTCACGAAAGCTCGTCCATGACTTCTGCCCTGCTGCAATCCTCCCTGCATTCCCTGCCCCTGCTGTCGCGCGGCAAGGTGCGCGAAAACTATGCCGTGGGCGACGACCGCCTGCTGATGGTGGCCACAGACCGCATCTCGGCGTTTGACGTCATCATGGCCGAGCCCATTCCCGGCAAGGGCGAAATTCTCACCCGCATGGCGCGGTTCTGGTTCGGTCTGCTGCACGACGTGGCGCCCAACCATCTGCTCGACATCGATCCCGAGACCGTGGTGACCGCAGACGAGCGCAGTCAGGTGCGCGGTCGCGCCATGGTGGTCAAACGCCTCAAACCCCTGCCGGTGGAAGCCGTGGTGCGCGGCTATCTCGCAGGCTCGGGCTGGAAAGACTATCAAGCCACCGGCGCGGTCTGCGGCGTCGCCCTTCCGCCGGGCTTGAAGCTCGCCAGCAAGCTGCCCGCGCCCATCTTCACCCCCGCCACCAAGGCCGAGCTGGGCGAACATGACGAGAACATTTCCTTCGCGCAAATGGAGCAGGCCATCGGCGCCGAACTCGCCGCGCAGGTGCGCGACATCAGCATCACCCTCTATCAACGCGCCGCCGACTACGCCGCAGCGCGCGGCATCCTGATCGCCGACACCAAGTTCGAATTCGGCCTCGATGAGAACGGCGCCCTCACGCTAATGGACGAAGTGCTCACCCCCGATTCCTCGCGCTTCTGGCCTGCCGACACTTGGTTGGAGGGCAGCTCGCCGCCGAGCTTCGACAAACAGTTTCTGCGCGACTGGTTAGAGGGCGTACCCGGCTGGAACAAACAACCACCGCCCCCCACCCTGCCCGCTGACGTCATCGAGCACACCCTGGCCCGCTACCGCGAGGCGCTGGAACGGCTCACGGCTTGATGGCGTAGGCGCAGATGACCCCGACAAACATCGCCAGCCCCAGATAATGGTTGAGCCGGAAGGCGCGGAAGCATTGCGCCGGGTGGCGATCGCGGATGAGGGTGTAGTGATGCGCGGCCTGCGCTGCGGCTGCGGCCACGCCCAGGAAGTAAGGCCAGCTCAGTTGCAGCGCCCACCCCACGGCAGCCCATAGCGCGATGTAGGCGCAATAGCTCGCCATCACCGCCGCCACATCGGCGCGGCCGAAGGTGATGGCCGAGGTCTTGATGCCGACCTTGAGATCGTCTTCGCGGTCGACCATGGCGTATTCGGTGTCGTAGGCCAGCACCCAGAACAGATTGCCCAGCAGCAGCACCCAGGCCAGCAGCGGCACGTCGCCGCGCGCCGCGGCGAAGGCCATGGGGATGCCGAAGCTGAAGGCCACGCCGAGATAGGCCTGCGGCAGCGCCAGCCAGCGCTTGGTGTAGGGGTAGGCGATGGCGATGAACAAGGCTGCGACCGACATCTGGATGGTCAGCGCGTTGGTGGTGAGCACCAGGCCGAAGGCGGCGAGTGCGAGCGCCGCGCCGACCAGCAGCGCCTCGCGGGTGGACACCTTGCCCGAGGTGACCGGACGCTGCGCGGTGCGGCGCACGGCGCGGTCGAAGTCTTGATCGGCTACATCGTTCACGGCGCAACCGGCCGAACGCATGAGAAAGGTGCCCGCGATGAACACGACGACCAGCCACCAACTCGGGCGCCCATCGCTGGCGATCCACAAGGCCGACAGACTCGGCCACAACAAGAGGAGAGAACCGACCGGCTTGTCCCAACGGATCAAGGCCAGCCATAAGCGCAGACGTTCCATGCGTGAATTATCGCCACGCAGGGAACGTCGATGAAACGGGCGACGGAACGCCGATCAACCTTCGAGCAGCGAGCGCAGCATCCAGGCGGTTTTTTCGTGAATGTCCAGGCGCTGGGTCATCAGGTCGGCGGTGGGCTGGTCATTGACCTCGTCGGCCACGGTGAACACCGCGCGCGCCGTCTTGGCCACGGCCTCATGACCCTTGACCAGAATACCGATCATCTCCTGAGCCTTGGGGGGCTGCGCCGGCACGTCGGCCAGGCTGGAGCGCGAACTGAAGCCGTGATAGGAACCGGGCACGGAAAAGCCGAGTGCGCGGATGCGCTCGGCAATCGGATCGACCGCATTCCACAGCTCGGTGTACTGCTCCATGAACATGATGTGCAGGCTGTTGAACATCGGCCCGGTGACGTTCCAGTGGAAGTTGTGCGTGGTGAGATAGAGCGTGTAGGTGTCGGCCAGCAGATGCGAGAGCTGTTCGGCCACCTTGGCGCGGTCGTTATCCGAAATGCCGATGTGAATCGGGGTTGATGAGGCATGCAGGGTGCTTTTGCTCATGATGTTTCTTTCAGTGTGTTGATCGCCAAGTCACAATAGCGCAGCCGGGTGACTCGGCGCAAGCGCTCAAGCGCCATAGCCTTCCGGGTTGCCCTGCTGCCAGCGCCAGGCGTCGGCGCAGATGGTGTCGAGCCCGCGTTTGGCGCTCCAGCCCAGAAGGGCTTTCGCCGCCGCTGGATCGGCCCAGCATTCGGCGATGTCGCCCGGGCGGCGAGCCACGATTTCATACGGCAGATCGCGGCCGATGCTCTTGCCGAAGGCCTGCACCATCTGCAGCACCGAGTAGCCTTGGCCGGTGCCGAGGTTGACGGTCAACATGCCCTCATGGCCCAACTGGTAACGCAGCGCTGCCACGTGCCCCTCGGCCAGATCCATGACGTGGATGTAGTCGCGCACGCCGCTGCCGTCCACCGTGGGCCAGTCGCCGCCGAACACACGCAGTTTCTGCAGCCGCCCCACCGCCACCTGGGTGACAAAGGGCATGAGATTGTTGGGAATGCCGCGCGGATCTTCGCCGATGAGCCCGCTTTCGTGCGCGCCCACGGGGTTGAAGTAGCGCAGGCGGGCGATGCGCCAATGCGGCTCGGCGCGATGCAGATCGCCGAGAATTTCTTCGATCATCAGTTTGCTGCGGCCGTAAGCGTTGGTGGCGCTAAGCGGAAAGTCTTCGCGGATGGGCGTCGAAGCGGGGTCGCCATAGACCGTGGCCGACGACGAGAAGATGAGGTTGTGCACCTTGGCGCGCTGCATCGCCTCGAGCAGAACCACCGTGCCGCCGACGTTGTTGTCGTAGTACATCAGCGGTTTTTCCACCGATTCGCCCACTGCCTTCAGGCCGGCGAAGTGGATCACTGCGTCGATCTTGTGTTGTGCAAACACGGCGTCGAGCCGCGCCGCATCGCGGATGTCGGCCTGCACGAAAGCGGGGCGCTTGCCGGTGATGCGCTCCACCCGCGCCAGCGACTCGGCGCTGCTGTTGCACAGGTTGTCGTACACCACAGGGGTGTAACCCGCTTCAATCAGGGCAACGCAGGTATGCGAGCCGATATAACCGGCTCCGCCGGTGACAAGGATGGTGGCTGAGGTCATGTTGTTTTTGCGGTGAAAGTCGAGGAATGGAGGGGGAAAGGAAAAGAATGGACGGGAAAGGGGTTTCCCCTATTCTGCCTTGTCAACATGAGGCACACGCATCGTTCACGCGGGCGCCCCGTTACGATGCTGCGCCATGACCCCAGAAGCCCGCACCGAAGCCCCGCCTTCCCCCTGGATCGTCCGCCATGCCTCGCTGCTGCGCGCGAGCGGCAACGTGCTCGATGTCGCCTGCGGCGGAGGTCGCCATGTGCGCTGGCTGCGGCAGCGCGGCCATACGGTTTTTGCGGTGGACCGCAACGCCGAAGCCCTCGCCGGTCTGCGCGATCTGGCGCAGGTGCAGGTGGCCGACCTGGAAACCGGCCCCTGGCCCTACGGCGAACAAACTTTCGATGCGGTGGTCGTGACCAACTACCTCTGGCGCCCTTTGCTGTCGCGCATCGTGGAAGCGGTCGCCCCCGGCGGCTACCTGCTCTACGAAACCTTCGCCCTCGGTCAAGCCAGCGTGGGCAAGCCGTCGAATCCTGATTTCTTGCTGCGCCCCGGCGAGTTGCTCGACGCGGTGCGCCCGGCGCTGCGCGTACTGGCCTTTGAAGATGGCTTTGTCCAAGCGCCTCACCCCGCCTATGTGCAGCGCATCGCCGCCGTGCGGGAAGCGCCCAACGCCAGCGCGGCAGACCGATACAATCTTCCCATTTGACAAGCAGCTCACAAGCAGCACACGCAGAACAATGTCCTCCCAACCTCTGGTCATCCGCGGCAGCATCGTCGCCCTGGTGACCCCCATGCACTCCGATGGCAGCGTGGACTACCCCGCACTGCGCAAGCTGGTCGACTGGCATATCGAACAAGGCACCGACTGCATCAGCCCCTGCGGCACCACCGGCGAGTCTCCTACCCTGCCGGTGGACGAACACATCGAAATCGTGCGCACGGTGGTCGAACAGGCGGCTGGCCGCGTGCCCGTGATGGCCGGCGCCGGCGCCAACTCCACGCGCGAAGCCATCGAACTCTCCAAGCGCTGCCAGGAAGTCGGGGCCGATTGCTTGCTCAGCGTCGTGCCCTACTACAACCGCCCCACGCAAGACGGCATGGCGGCGCATTTCACCGCCATCGCCGAGGCGATCGACATCCCTGTGGTGCTCTACAACGTGCCGGGCCGCACCGTGGTCGATATGCAGGTGGACACTGCTCTGCGTCTCGCACAGGTGCCCGGCATCATCGGCATCAAAGAGGCCACAGGCAACATCGACCGCGCCGCGCAGCTCATTCGGCGCGCCCCATCGTCGTTCGCCATTTATTCCGGCGACGACCCGACCGCCGTGGCGCTGATGCTGCTGGGCGGGCATGGCAACATCAGCGTGTCGGCCAACGTCGTACCGCGCCGCATGCACGAACTGTGCGCGGCCGCGATGGCGGGCAACGCCGCGCTGGCCAGCAAACTGCACTTCGAGCTCATCGAACTCAATCAGCAATTGTCCTGCGAGCCCAACCCCATACCCGTCAAGGAAGCACTGCGCCTCATGGGTCGCATCGGCTCGGGCCTGCGATTGCCCCTGACCCCCTTGCAACAGACCTTTCACGCCCCGTTGCGTGCGGCCTTGCAGGCGCTGGGCCTGCCGGTGGTTCACTGATTTTCCCCATTCACTCCTTCGCATTCACTCCTTCGCATCTCCGAGACCTTCTTGCGTATGAACCTATCCAATCACTGGCGGTTGAGCGCCTTGGCCATTGCCCTGGGCGTCGGCGCCCTCCTCAGCGGCTGCTCATCCCTTAACACCGTTGTTCAGGGCAAGGGAGTGGACTACGAAAGCGCCAAACAGGGCAACTCGCTCGAAGTGCCGCCCGACCTCACCCAACTGGCGCGACAAGAGCAATACGTCGTTCCGGGCAGCCCCAATGCCCCGGTGAGCGCGCTCGCCTACGACAAGGGGGTGCAAACCGCCGAGCAAGTCGCCAAGACCAACGCCGTTCTGCCGCAATACCCTGGCATGCGCATCGATCAGGCGGGTGGTCAACGCTGGCTGGTGGTCGACTCCAGCCCCGATCAACTCTGGGAAAAAGTCAAAGGTTTCTGGCAGGAAAACGGCTTCTATCTCACCCAGTCCGATGCGACCACCGGCGTGATGGAGACCGACTGGGCGGAAAACCGCGCCAAACTGCCGCAGGACTTCATCCGAAAGTATCTCGGCAAAGTGTTCGACAGTCTGTATGACACCGGCAAACGCGACCGCTTCCGCACCGTGTTCGAGCGCACACCCGATGGCAAGGGCACGCAGATCTACATCACCCACCAGACGATGAAAGAGGTCTACAACTCCAACGACAAATCGACCACGGCATGGGAGCCCTCCACGCCTGATCCGGGGCTCAACACCATCTTTCTGCGCAAACTCATGGTCACCCTGGGTCTGAGTGACGAGGCGGCGAAACAACGCATCGAAAATCCGGTGCAACTGGCCCAACCCGTTGCCTCAAAACTCGTGGACGACGGCTTGGCGCTGCAATTGCAGGACGGGTTCGAGACCGCTTGGCGTAAGGTCAGCCTGGCGATCAATACCGCAGGCTTCACCGTGATCGAACGCAACCGCGCAGAAGGCCGCTTCGATGTGCGCTACATCAGTGCTGAAGCTGCGCTCAAGGCCTCTCAGGACAGTACGGGATTCTTCGGCAAGCTGTTTGGAAAAAAGGAAAGTGAGCCCAAACCGGCCGACTACCGCATTGCCCTGCAAAACGCCGGGACGCAAACCGTGGTGACCGTGCAGACGCCCGATGGCAAGCCGCTGCAGACCGACGACGCACGGAAGATCCTGCAAATCCTGCAACAGCAGATTCAGTAAGTCGTAAGTCACCCGAGACCATGGCCCACTCGAGGGCTATGGTCAAAAATTCAGACAACAAAAAAGCCGGCTTGCGCCGGCTTTTTTGCGTCTGCAAAGAAATTACTTGGCAGCGCTGGCGCCAGAAGCGGCTTCGGCCGGGGCCGAGGCAGCAGCAGGAGCGGAAGCAGCGGGAGCCGAAGCAGCAGCAGGCGCCGAAGCCGGAGCCGAGGCAGCAGCGGGGGCAGAGGCAGCAGCGGGAGCCGAAGCAGCCGGAGCGGCTTCTTCTTTTTTACCGCAAGCGGCCAGGGCGAGAGCGGCGATCATGGATGCCAGCAGAAGGGACTTTTTCATTACTTTCCTCTAAGCGTCAGTCAAAATGGGGGGGTTAGCCCGAAAAAATTCTTTACCGTCCTGATTGAACCCAATCGCAACCAGAACCGGTTTGCATATCAAGTTCAGCGCATAAGTATAGTGGGACTTCGGGTTATCCCCGTGTTGCAATTTTACGGTTCCAAATTGCCGTGTTGCGAATTTGTCACAAACCCAGAATCACCGCAGGAAATGCCGGTGTGGCCTGCTCCCAGACCTCATCGAAACGCATGCGAAAGGCGTGCACACGCGCAGCCGTCTGCAAGGTCTCGCCCGACAGCCATGTCGCGGTATGCGCATACACGGCGCAACGAGGCGATCCTGCGATTTCGACCAGTCCGCGAGCGCCCGTATCGGTAATCTGCCGACAACTCACTAGGTGAGCAAAGTCGCGGCGGAACGCGGCGAAACGTGGAAAACGTTCTCTTACCTGGCTCCAGTCGAGCGCCAGAAACCGCAGGGCATCGAGATGCCTGGCATCGCGCAGCGCCCATTGCTCCAGTTGCTGGATGAACGCGGGCTGATTCAACGGCCAGGCACGATAGTCGGCGCTGAAACAGTAAAGACTCACTCCTTGATCGGCCACAAGCGCGCCAAGCGCCGCATGGGCTTGAGTGCGCGTCTCGAAGGGCAGGTCTTGGCCGGGCGGTGTCATCTGGATGTCACCTGGGTTTGCTAGGCGCGCGGACTCTCGGCTGAACGCTCATTGCCCGGCTGCAACCAGCCGATGGCGCACCAGTCGGCCAAGGCGGCCAGCTCCGCAGCACTGGCCGTCTGAACCTGCGCAGCGCTCAGGTTTTGCTGATCGGCCAGTTGGCGCAACAACGCGGAGGACGCCAATGCGGCATCCACCGCCTCTCCATTGAGGAACAGCGCCTGCGCGGTGTAGAGCATTTTGCTGCGACGATCGAGCCGACAACCCGTCTGCCGACAGGCGCGGCGCCATGTTGCGGCAGGGGTTTCGACGCTTTCGAACCAGACCTGGGGCTTGGGGGTGGTGAGGTAGAGACCGAGCACGTCCTCGAACATCGCGGCGTCGGGTTTGAGGCGGCTGAAAGCCTCGCGGGCAAACTTCACCATGGCCTCGGGAAGCCGCGCAGGAGACGCCCCCGAGCGCAGCGGCGGATCGCGGTAGATCGCGCCGCCTTGCTGCGCCTCGGCCAGTTGCCACAGCACTTCCTTGAGCAACTCGCCCTGCGGCGGCGCGCGAAAGCCCACCGAGTAAGTCATGCAATCGCCGCTGGCCGCAATGCCGTCGTGGCCCCAGCCGGGGGGGAGATAGAGCATGTCGCCGGGTTCGAGGATCAGGTCTTCCTCGGGCGTGAATTTCGCCAGCAGCTTGACCGGTTTGCCAGGTTGCAGCGTGGCGTCTTCCACCGGGCCGATGCGCCAGCGCCGCCGCCCGGCGGCTTGCAGCAGGAACACGTCGTAAGCATCCTGGTGCGGCCCAACGCCGCCGCCCTCGCTGGCCCACGAAATCATCAGATCGTCGAGCCGCGCGTCGGGAATGAAGCGGAATTGCCGCAGCAAATCGCCTGCGGCATCGACGTGCAGGTTCACCCCCTGAACCAGCAGCGTCCAGTTGCGCTGCTCGACGGGCGGAAGCTGCCTGCGCGCAAAGGGCCCGTGATCGAGCTGCCAGCGGCGGCTCGCGCGCTGCAACAGGCGCGATTCGACATCGTCATGCCCGGCCAGAGCAAACAGTTGCGCCCGGCTGAGCAGGGGCTTGAAGCCCGGAAAGGCCTGACGCAGCAGCAGTGGTTTGCGTTGCCAGATTTCGCGCAGAAAACGGGCTTCGGTGAAGGCCCCCCAATGAAGCGTCGCAGTTGACATCTTTGTCATGTTCCAATGCGGGCGAACTTTTGGTCGTTCCCCGTTTCCATACTCAAACTCCTGCGAGCATAACCATGAAAATCACCGAAGGCCTTGTCGCCACCCTGTCCTGGCGCATGACAGACTCACAAGGCGATTTGATCGACGAAAACGCCGAAGGCGACGACTTCTATGTCGGCGGCGACGATCTGCTGCCGCGCATGGCCGAGCAGATGCTGGGCAAGGGCGTGGGCGACAAGGGCGACATCTACCTGCAGCCGGAAGATGCATTCGGCGACTACGACGCCGACTTGCTGCTGGTCGAAGACCGCAAGCTGTTTCCCGCCGAACTCGAAGAGGGCATGATGTTCGAGCAACTGCCCGAGGGCTGCTCGCCGGGCGATGCCGATGCCTTCTACACCGTGACCGAAATTCACGACGACAAGGTTTTGCTCGACGGCAACCATCCGCTGGCCGGTATGGCGCTGCGGATCGAATACACCGTGCTCGACGTGCGCGCCGCCGATCCCGACGAAATCGAGGCCCAGAGCGCCCTGCTCGATTCGGCTGATGCAGGGCTGTTTCTCCCCGGCGAGAAGTAAACCCCGCCTACTGGACGATTTGGGTTCGATTTATTCTCGGTTTTTCTGCTGCGTGCTGGCCGCTTCGCGCGCCAGCCGCGCCTGCTTGCGCGAGCGCCATTCCAGGCGCAGATGCAGGTTCCAGCCCAGCAGGGTGATGAAATAGCCGGCAACGGCCAGAATGAGCGCCAGCAGGGGGACGCCGACGAACAGCGGCGTCCCCAGATTCCAGGCCCAGTGCGCCAGACCGACGGTCGAATCCCAGAGATGCAGCCAGTCGAACCCCGGCGGCGCGGTGAGCGTTTGCGCGGCCTGCGCGGGGCTAACCAGCACACCGAGCTTGTAAGCCACGAGATAGAGCGGCACGATGGTGAGCGGATTGCTGTAGAGCGTCACCACCAGGGCAATGGGAAAGTTGCATCGCACCAGCACGGCCAGAATGCCCGCAGTGAGCATCTGGAACGGGCCGGGAATCAAACCGCCGATCATGCCCGCCGCCACCGCCAGCGCCACGCTGCGACGGTTCAGACTCCACAGCGTCGGGTGCGCAATGTATTTGGCGAAGGGGCGCAGCCACGGGCTGCTTTGCATCGCCTCGAACTTGCGCACCAGCAGCTTGGCCCAGCGACGCGCCATGTCACAGCCCCTGTGTGTTTGCGCGGATCAGTGCGCGCCGGTGGAGCCAAAGCCCCCGACGCCGCGCTCGGTGGTGTCGAAGCTGTCCACCACCGCCCAATGCGCCTGCACCACCGGCACGATGACCAGTTGCGCGATGCGCTCCATCGGTTGCACCGTGTAGGCCGCGCTGCCGCGGTTCCAGCAGCTCACCATCAGCGGGCCCTGGTAGTCGGAATCGATGAGCCCGACCAGATTGCCCAGCACCACGCCGTGCTTGTGTCCCAGGCCGGAACGCGGCAGCAGCATGGCGCACAGGCCGGGATCGCCGATGTGCATGGCCAGCCCGGTGGGAATGAGCTCGGCCTGCCCCGGTTGCAGGGTCAGCGGGGCATCAATGCAGGCGCGCAGATCCATGCCCGCGCTGCCCGGGCTGGCGTAGGCGGGAAGCTGCTCGCGCAGACGGTCATCGAGAAGGCGGACGGCGATGCGGGGATGAGACAAGAGGAATCCTTGGTGGATGAAGCGATTTAATTGAGGATGATGGCACAAACCGCTCAGAGACCAGTACGTTCAAGTCGGGCCGCGATCTCCTTGATGAGCTTGCGCGCCAGCACGAGTTTGTCGCCGCAGCCCAGAGGGTGATGACCGACAGCGTCGAACAGTTCCAGCCGGTTGTCGTCGCGGCCGAAGGTTTCCGGCCCGAGGTTGCCCACCAGCAGCGGCACATTCTTGCGCACACGTTTGGCTGCGGCGTGTTCCGCCAGTTTTTCGCTCTCGGCGGCAAAACCCACGCAGAACGGCGGCTGCGGCAAAGCGGCCACCGTGGCGAGAATGTCCGGGTTCGCCTGCAAGGCAATGGTCGGAGCGCACTCGCCTTCGCGCTTTTTCTGTTTCTGCGCATGAACCTGTGCAGGCCGCCAGTCGGCCACGGCCGCGGTGGCGATGAACACCTGCGCTGCGCCAACCTGGGCCATCACCGCGTCGAACATCTCCTGCGCGCTGCTCACGTCCACCCGCTGCACGCCATGCGGCGCGGGCAGTGCGGTCGGGCCGCTCACCAGCACCACGCGCGCCCCGGTCTCGCGCGCCGCCCGGGCCACGGCGTAGCCCATCTTGCCGCTGGAACGGTTGGTGAGGCCGCGCACTGGGTCGATGGCCTCGAAGGTGGGCCCGGCGGTGACCAGCACGGTGCGGCCCTTGAACAATTTGGGCTGAAACGCGGCGACGATGTCCTGCAACAGATCTTCGGGTTCGACCATGCGGCCTTCGCCGACCTCGCCGCAGGCCTGCTCGCCCGCGGCCGGGCCGCTGATCAGCGCGCCGTCTTCGCGCAGCCGGGCGACGTTGCGCTGCGTGGCCGGATGGCCCCACATCTCGCGGTTCATCGCCGGGGCGAACAGCACGGGTTTGTTGGACGCCAGCAGCAAGGTGGAGAGCAGATCGTCCGACAGGCCGCCCGCCGCCTGCGCGAGCACATTCGCCGTGGCTGGCGCAACGACCACGAGATCAGCCGCGCGCGTCAGCTCGATGTGCGCCATGCCGTTGCCCACGCGGGTATCCCACAGGTCATCGAACACCGGGCGACCGGTGAGCGCCTGAAAAGTGGCGGCGCCGACAAAGCGCCCACCCGCAGCTGTCAGCACGACCTGCACCGTCGCCCCCGCCTTGACCAGCAGCCGCGTCAGCTCGGCAGCTTTGTAGGCCGCGACCCCGCCGGTGACGGCGAGAACGATGTGCTTGCCCTGCAGGTCCATGTCCGCTGCGCGCATTCAGGCGCCTAGGCGCTGTTGCAGCAGGCTTTTGGCCTGAGCCAGCGCGGCGTCGATTTGCTCGGGTTGGGTGCCGCCGGCCATGGCGAAGTCCGGCCGGCCGCCGCCCTTGCCGCCCACGGCCTGCGCCGCGGCGCTGACCAGATCGCCGGCCTTGATCTGACCCACGCGGTCAGCGCTCACTCCTGCGGCGAGCTGCACCTTGTCGCCCTCTCTGCTCGCCAGCAGCACCACGGCCGTCTTGAGTTTGGACTTGATGCGGTCCACCGCTTCGCGCAAGCCCTTGGCATCCAGCCCGTCCATGCGCGCCAGCAGCACGGCCGTGCTGCCCATGGTGATGGCCTGCGACACCAGGGCGTCGCCCTGAGCGGCGGCCTGGTGCGCCTTGAGCTGGGCCAGATCCTTTTCGAGTTGGCGCTGCTGTTCGAGCAATTGCTCGACCTTGGTCGCAGACTCCTCGGCCGGCGCCTTCAGGGTGCGCGACAGCCGCGCGACCAGCGCGTTCTGCTTCTGCACGAAGGCCAGCGCATTAAGGCCGGTGATGGCCTCCACACGGCGGATGCCTGCGGCCACGCCGCCCTCAAACACGATCTTGAACAGCCCGATGTCGCCGGTGTGCGCCACGTGAGTGCCGCCGCACAGCTCGCGCGAAGTGCCGATGTCGAGCACCCGCACGGTGTCGCCGTACTTCTCGCCGAACAACATCATCGCGCCCAGGCCCTTGGCCTCGTCAATGGGCATCACGCGGGCTTGCGTTGCGGCGTTGGCCAGAATTTCCTCGTTCACCAGGCGCTCGACCCGGGCGATCTCGTCGTCGCTCATCGGCGCGTCGTGGGCGAAGTCGAAGCGGGTCTTGTCGGCATCGACCAGCGAGCCCTTCTGCTGCACATGATCGCCCAGCACCAGACGCAGCGCCTTGTGCATCAGGTGGGTGACGCTGTGGTTGCGCATGACCGCAAGACGGCGCTCGCCGTCCACCTGCGCGGCCACCACTTCGCCCACCTTCAGGCTGCCCGATTCGAGCGTGCCGTGGTGGCCGAACACGTCAGCCTGCACCTTCTGCGTATCGTGCACGACAAAGCGCAGATCGCACGAGTCGCCCTCGAACAGCACGCCGCTGTCGCCCACCTGGCCGCCGGATTCGGCGTAGAACGGCGTGCGATCGAGCACCACAACCCCGCTATCGCCCGCCTGCAAGGTCGGCGCCGAAGTGCCGTCCTTGTAGAGCGCGACCACGCGAGCCTCCTTCACCAGCAGATGCTCGTAACCGTCGAAGCGGGTCTTGCCGCCGACGTAATCGAGCGCGGCCTGCATCTTGAACTTGCCCGCTGCGCGGGCCTGCTCGCGCTGGCGGGCCATGGCGGCATCAAAAGCGGCTTCATCAACCTTCATGCCGTGCTCGCGGCACACGTCCTGCGTCAGGTCGAGCGGGAAGCCGAAGGTGTCGTGCAGCTTGAAGGCCAGTTCGCCGGCCAGCAGATTGCCGCCCGCGGCGCGCAGCGCAGCCAGTTCGGTGTCGAGCACGCCCATACCATGTTCGATGGTCTCGAAAAAGCGCGCTTCTTCCGCCTGCAGCACCTCGGCCACGCGGCCTTGCGCCTCGGTCAGATCGGGATAGGCCGCCCCCATCTGCGTCACCAGATCGGGCACCATCTTGTAGAAGAAAGGCTGGCGCACCCCCAGCTTGTAGCCGTGGCGTATGGCACGGCGGTTGATGCGGCGCAGCACATAACCGCGCCCTTCGTTGCCCGGAATCACGCCGTCGACGATGAGGAAAGCGCAGGCGCGGATGTGGTCGGCGATGACCTTGAGCGAGGCGTGGCCCAGATCGGCGGTAGCGGTCTCGCGTGCAGCGGCCTTGATCAGCGCCTGGAACAGATCGATCTCGTAATTGCTGTGCACATGCTGCAGCACGGCGGCAATGCGCTCCAGACCCATGCCGGTATCCACGCAGGGCTTGGGCAGGGGCTTCTGGCGGAAGATGGCCAGCTTGCAGCCTTCGCCATCCTTGCTCACCAGACCGATGCCGCCCTCGGCCTCGACGGCCTGTTTGCGTGCGGTGGCCTGATCTTCGGTATCGAAGCGCTCCTCGCCAGCGGCGTAGCGCTCGAACTGCATGAACACCAGATTCCAGATCTCGATGTAGCGGTCGCCGTCTTCCTCGGGCGAGCCGGGCGGGCCGCCCCAGACCTCGGGGCCGTGGTCGTAGAAGATCTCGCTGCAGGGCCCGCAGGGGCCGGTGTCGGCCATTTGCCAGAAGTTGTCTGAGGCGTAGCGCGCGCCCTTGTTGTCGCCGATGCGGATGATGCGCTCAACGGGCACGCCGACTTCCTTGGCCCAGATGTCGTGCGCCTCGTCGTCTTCGGCGTACACCGTCACCCACAGCTTCTCGGCCGGGAGCTTGTAGACCGAGGTGAGCAACTCCCAGGCGTAGCGGATGGCCTCGCGCTTGAAGTAGTCGCCGAAGCTGAAGTTGCCCAGCATCTCGAAAAAGGTGTGGTGCCGCGCGGTGTAGCCCACGTTCTCCAGATCATTGTGCTTGCCGCCAGCGCGCACGCAGCGCTGCGCCGTGGTGGCGCGGGTGTAGGGCCGCTGGTCCTGCCCGAGGAACACGTCCTTGAACTGCACCATGCCCGAGTTGGTGAACAGCAGCGTGGGGTCGTTGCCCGGCACGAGCGAGGACGACGCCACGCGGGTAGAACCCTGCGATTCGTAATAGGCCAGAAATTTTTCGCGGATGTCGGAGACGTTCATGGGGCGGGTAAGTGGCTGTGGCACGGGCGCGGAACTGGCTCTGGCGCACGATCATGCAAAACGTTAGATTTTAGGGCTTACAACCTGATCCCGTTCACCCCAACCGGAGCTGCCCATGAACCGGCCCGCCAATCCGCTGTCCCTGCTCAAAGACCCCACGCTGTTCAAGACCCAGGCCTATATCGATGGCCAGTGGATCGATTCCGCCCGCCGCTTCGCAGTCACCGATCCAGCCACCAATGCCGAGTTGGCGCAAGTGCCCGCGCTGGAGCCCATGCATGCGCAGCTCGCCATCGACGCCGCAGACGCAGCCTGGCCTGCCTGGCGCGCCCTGCCCGCCAAGCAGCGCGCCGCCATTCTGCGCAAGTGGTTCGATCTGCTGGTGGCCAACGCCGACGACCTGGCCCGCCTGATGACCGCCGAGCAAGGCAAGCCGCTGGCCGAGGCCAAGGGCGAAGTGCTCTATGGCGCCAGCTTCGTGGAATGGTTCGCCGAAGAAGCGAAGCGGGTTTACGGCGAAACCATCCCCAGCCCGGACGCCACCAAGCGCCTGCTCGTCCTCAAGCAGCCCGTCGGCGTCTGTGCCGCGATCACGCCGTGGAACTTCCCGCTGGCCATGATCACCCGCAAGGTCGCGCCCGCACTGGCGGCCGGTTGCCCCGTGGTCATCAAGCCCGCCGAGCAAACGCCGCTCACCGCCCTGGCCGCGGCCGAACTGGCCGACCGCGCCGGCATTCCGCGCGGCGTGCTCAACGTGCTCACAGCCGACGCCGAGGGGTCGATCGCTATCGGCAAGCTGCTGTGCGCATCAAAGGTGGTGCGTCATCTGTCGTTCACCGGCTCCACCGAGGTCGGCCGCATTCTCATGGCGCAGTCGGCGCCCAGCATCAAGAAGCTGTCGCTCGAACTCGGCGGCAACGCGCCCTTCATCGTGTTCGACGATGCCGATCTCGATTCGGCCATCGAAGGCGCCATGGCGAGCAAGTACCGCAATGCCGGCCAGACCTGCGTCTGCGCCAACCGGCTGTATGTGCAGGACGGCATCTACGACCGTTTCGTCGAGCGCCTGGCGCAGGCCGTGGGCAGCCTGAAAATCGGCAGCGGCTTCGATGAAGGCGTGAATCTGGGCCCGCTGATCGACGATCAGGCCCTGGCCAAGGTCGAGAAGCACATCAGCGACGCCACCTCCAAGGGCGCGCGCATGGTGGTGGGCGGCAAGCGGGTGGAGACCGGCACCAATGCCGGACGGTTCTTCCAGGCCACCGTGCTGGCCGATGTGACGAGCGACATGCTCTGCGCCAGAGAGGAAACCTTCGGCCCGGTGGCGCCGGTGTTCCGCTTCAAGACCGAAGCCGAAGCCATCGCCGCGGCCAATGCGACCGAGTTCGGCCTGGCCGCCTACTTCTTCAGCCGCGACGTCGGCCGCATCTTCCGCGTAGCCGAGGCGCTGGAATACGGCATGGTGGGCATCAACACCGGTTTGATGTCCAACGAGGTCGCGCCTTTCGGCGGCGTGAAACAGTCCGGGCTGGGCCGCGAAGGCTCGCATCACGGCATCGACGAATATGTCGAAATGAAATATCTCTGCCTGGGTGATTTGAACAAGTAATTCTGAGACTTTGCCTCATCTAAAGGCCATTCAAACAAAGGCCCACGCCGAAGATTTTCGGGTGGGCTTTTTTTGCGATTTCCCGCACCAAAGGCGGGCACAAAGCATGATTTACTCGCCGGAGTATTTAATTTAATGTAACTCCGTTTTCGTCATTTAATACAGGCTCTCACAGACTGTTACCAAGTCATGCCGATCATCAGGGTTTCCACTGGCATTGGACGCTTGAGCGCCCAGGGTGCGTTGCAGCAAAATGCAGTCGTTCTAGAGGATGAAGCTCATGCTGAACACGGTCATTTTGCGCGCAGAGGGACTGAGCAAACAGTTTTCCGGATTTGCCGCAGTTCAGAATGTCAATCTGCAGGTTAACGAGGGCGCCATTCACGCGCTCGTCGGCCCCAACGGCGCCGGAAAAACCACCTGTTTCAATTTATTGAGCAAATTCATTAGACCCACCTCAGGTGAGGTTTACTTTCAGAATCAGCCTATTACCCATCTGCAGCCGGCGGATATTGCCCGGCTCGGTATGGTGCGCTCCTTTCAGATCAGTGCCGCCTTTTCTCAGATGACCCTGCTCGAAAACGTCCGCGTCGGCCTGCAGCGGCAGGCCGGGCTGGCCACCCAGTTCTGGCGCTCAACCCGGGCGCTGGATCGCCTGAATGACGAGGCGATGCAGTTTCTCGAACTGGTCGGACTCGCCAGCCAGGCCCGTCGTGCGGCCGCCAGCCTGCCCTATGGCCACAAACGGGCGCTGGAACTCGCCACCACGCTGGCCATGAATCCCAAGCTGATGCTGCTCGATGAGCCGACCCAGGGCCTGGGCCACGAAGACGTGCAACAGGTGACCGAACTCATTCGCCGCGTCGCGCAGGGGCGCACCGTTTTGATGGTCGAACACAATATGTCGGTCATCTCCAGTATCTGCGACCGCGTGACGGTCATGCAGCGCGGCCAGGTCCTGGCCGAAGGCAGTTACGACGAGGTTTCGCGCAATCCCGAGGTGATCGCCGCCTATATGGGCGAGGCCGAAGAGGAACTTGCCCAATGAGCAGCGTCGCCGACACGCCTTCCGCGGTCCAGGCGACAGCCTCAGCGCCGCCAGCCGCCCCCGGCAACCCGTCGTCCGCGCTGGCCATCGAGAAACTGCATGCCTGGTACGGCGAATCGCATGTGCTGCACGGGGTGAATCTCACCGTGGAGCCGGGCGAGACGGTGTGCCTGCTCGGCCGCAACGGGGCGGGACGCACCAGCACGCTGCGCGCCATCATGGGACTCACGGGCCGACGCACCGGCAGCATTCGCGTCGCGGGCACGGAGGTCATCAATCTGCCCCGCCACCGCGTGGCGCCGTTGGGCGTGGGCTATTGCCCGGAGGAGCGCGGCATCTTCGCCAGTCTGTCGACGCGGGAGAACCTGTTCCTGCCGCCCGACCTGAAGACGGGCTTTTCCGGCCTGAGCACCGACGAGATCTACGCCCTGTTCCCGAACCTGAAGGAGCGGGCCCACAGCCCGGGCACACGGCTGTCGGGCGGTGAGCAGCAGATGCTGGCGGTGGCGCGCATTCTGCGCACCGGCGCACGCCTGCTGCTGCTCGACGAGATCTCCGAGGGGCTGGCCCCGGTCATCGTGCAAGCCCTGGGACGCGCGATCACGGCCCTCAAACACAAAGGCTTCTCTGTTCTGCTGGTTGAACAGAATTTCCGGTTTTCCGCACATCTCGCCGACCGCTTTTATGTGATGGAGCGCGGCCAGATCGTTCTGGAAATCAACCGTGCGGATTTGCAGAAAAACAGAACGGCACTGCAAAACCTGCTCGGCGTCTAAGCGCGCTCGAAAGCGCAAATCCCTCTGGAGACTCCCATGAAACTCAAAACCCTCGCCTCTGCCCTCACCCTGGCCCTGGGCACACTGGCCTCGGCCAGCGCCGCCGAGCCCCCCGTCAAGATCGGCTTCATCACCGATCTGTCGGGCGTTTACTCTGCCGTGGACGGCCCCGGCGGCGTGGCCGCCATCAAAATGGCCATCGCCGATTTCGGCGGCAGCGTGCTGGGCCGCAAGATCGAGCTGCTGAGCTTCGACCACCAGAACAAGGCCGACCTGGCCGCGGGCAAGGCCAAGGAATACCTCTCGCAGGACGGGGTGGACATGCTGATGGGCGGCACCAACAGCGCCACGGCACTGGCCATGGAACCCATCGCGGCGCAATACAAAAAGCCGTTCTTCGTGGTAGGTGCGGGTGCTTCGAGCATTGTCGGCAAGCAGTGCACGCCCTACACCGTCATGTACGCCTACAACACCACCGCGCTGGCACGCGGCACCGCCAGCGCCGTGATCAAGAACGGTGGCAAGAGCTGGTACTTCCTCACCGCCGACTATGCCTTCGGCAAGTCGCTTGAGAACGAAGCCGCCAAGGTCGTGAAGGCGGACGGCGGCACCGTGGTCGGGCAAGTTCTGGCGCCTTTGGGCGCATCGGACTTTTCGTCTTATCTGCTGCAGGCCCAGGCTTCCAAGGCCCAGGTGCTCGGCCTGGCCAACGCAGGCGGTGATGCCGACAACGCGATCAAGCAGGCCAACCAGTTCGGCGTGACCAAGACCATGAAGCTCGCCGGCCTGCTGCTGTTCATCACCGACATCCACAGCGTCGGCCTGCCGGCCGCGCAAGGCCTGTACCTGACCACGCCGTGGTACTGGAACCAGAATGCCCAGTCGCGCGCCTGGGCCGAGCGCTACTTTAAGGAAATGCACGCCATGCCGACCTTCCTCCAAGCCGGCGACTACTCCGCCGCGCTCACCTACCTGAAAGCAGTGAAGGCCGCAGGCACGACCGACGGCGCCAAGGTCATGGCCGAAATGCGAAAGATGAAGGTCAACGACATGTATATGAAGGATGGCTTCATGCGCCCAAGCGGGCTGATGATCCACGACATGTACCTGGAGCAGGTCAAGACCCCGGCGGAATCGAAAGAGCCCTGGGATTACTACAAGCTGGTGCAGACCATCCCCGGCAACGACGCCTTCGGCCCGGCCTCCGCCTACGGCTGCCCGCTGGACAAGTAAGAGCCGATGCCCGTCTCCGGCACGCGCGATGCCTGCCGGAGACGCTCCATCCATGGACTGACCGTCGAGGTGCCGCTTGACTGAACTGTTTGGTTTTCCCCTGCCCCTGCTGCTCGGGCAACTCATACTGGGCCTGGTGAATGGCGCTTTTTACGCCATGCTCTCGCTCGGGCTGGCCGTGATCTTCGGCCTGATGGACGTGGTCAATTTCGCCCACGGCGCGTTTTTCATGATGGGCGCCATGTTCGCCTGGATGGGCGGGCAATACCTGCATCTCAATTTCTGGTGGATGCTGCTGTTCGCTCCCCTGCTCGTCGGCCTGTTCGGCATCGGGGTGGAGCGCGTCGCGCTGCGCCGGCTGCGCGGCATCGATCCGATCTACGGTTTGCTGCTGACCTTCGGTCTCACCCTGCTGATCGAAGGCGTGTTCCGCTCGTTCTTCGGCGTGGCCGGCGCCCCCTACAACCCGCCTGAACTGCTCAGCGCCACGCTCAATTTGGGCTTCATGTACCTGCCCGCGTATTACCTCTTCGCCGTGGTCGCCAGCCTGCTGGTGTGCTTCGGCACCTGGCTGCTGATCGACCGCACCAAGCTGGGCGCGTACCTGCGCGCGGGCACCGAGAACCCGGCGCTGATCCAGGCTTTCGGCGTGAACTTCCCGCGCATGGTCATGCTGACCTTCGGTTTCGGCTCGGCCCTGGCGGGATTGGCCGGTGTGCTGGCGGCGCCCGTCATCCAGGTCTCGCCGCTGATGGGCTCCAACCTCATCATCGTGGTGTTCGCCATCGTGGTCATCGGCGGCATGGGCTCGGTGCTCGGCGCCATTGTCTCGGGCCTGGCGCTGGGCTTGATCGAGGGCCTGGCCAAGGTGTTTTACTCGCCGGTCTCCAACACAGTGGTCTTCATCCTGATGGCGCTGGTGCTGACCGTGCGTCCCGCGGGCCTGTTCGGCAAGGAGAAATGAACATGCTCGCGCGCTCCCGCTTGTACGCCGGCCTGCTGTGGACCCTGCTGCTTCTCGCCCTGATCGCGCCCTGGATCGGCCTCTATCCGGTGCTGGGCATGCGCATGATGTGCTTCGCGCTGTTTGCCTGCGCCTTCAATCTGCTGGCGGGCTACGCCGGGCTGATCTCGTTCGGCCATGCCGCGCTGTTCGGCGGTGCTGGCTATCTCACCGGCCTGGCGCTCACCACTTGGGGCTGGCCCACGCCGCTGGGCATTCTGACCGGCGTGGTCACCGCGCTGCTGATCGGCCTGGTGATGGGGCTGCTCGCCGTGCGGCGCTCCGGCATTTACTTTTCGATGATCACCCTGGCGCTGGCGCAGATCGTCTACTTCTATGCTCTGCAGGCCAATTTCACTGGCGGCGAAGACGGCTTGCAGGGCATTCCCCGCGGCACGCTGTTCGGGCTGCCGCTGCAATCCGACCGGGTGATGTACTACCTGGTGCTGGCGGTGTTCGTCGCGAGCTGGTGGTTTATGCGCCGGGTGGTGAATTCGCCCTTCGGTCAGGTGTTGCAGGCTGTGCGCGAGAACGAGCCGCGAGCCATTTCCCTGGGCTATCGCGTCAACCGCTACAAGCTCGGCGTGTTTCTGATTTCGGCGGGCTTCGCCGGTCTGGCCGGCGCGATGAAGGCCGTGGTCATGGGCTTCGAGACGCTCACCGATGTGCACTGGAGCACTTCGGGCCTGGTCATTCTGATGACCCTGGTGGGGGGGCTAGGCACCGATCTCGGCCCCATCCTCGGCGCGGTCATCATCACGGTGCTGGAAGAAAAAATGGGCACCATCTCCCGCTTCCTGGTGCACGTCACCGGGATCGACTGGTTTCACCAACTCAACGATTCGGTGAGCATGGTGATCGGCGCCATCTTCGTGCTCTGCGTGCTGCTGTTTCGCCGCGGCATCGTGGGCGAGCTGCAGGCGCGGTGGCTTGCGGGAAAGTAGCCTGGGCAAACGACGGTCAGACATTCCACCCATCGACCATTGATCTGTATGGTCGCCCTCTTTAATCCAGCCCCGCCAGCACCCGGACATGTTCGGCCACGCTGCGGCCCAAAGCGCTGAGGTTGTAGCCGCCTTCCAGGCAGGAGACGATGCGGCCCTCGCACTGCGCCTCGGCAAAGTCCACCAACTGGCGGGTGATCCAGGCGTAGTCGGCCTCCACGAGGCCCATCTGCCCCATGTCGTCTTCGCGGTGGGCGTCGAAGCCGGCGCTGATGAACAGCATCTGCGGCGCGAACTCGCGCAGCCGCGGCAACCACTGCTCGGTGACGATGCGGCGCACCGCGTCGCCCTTGGTGTAGGCCGGAACGGGGACGTTGACCATATTCGGTTGCCCGCCTTCCGCGCCGCTGTAGGGGTAAAAGGGGTGCTGGAAGAAGCTCACCATCAGCACCCGTTCATCGCCCCGGAAAATGTCTTCGGTGCCGTTGCCGTGGTGCACATCGAAATCGACGATGGCCACGCAATTCAGCCCGCGCACATCGAGCGCGTGGCGCGCGGCAATGGCGACATTGCCGAGAAAACAGAACCCCATGGCCTGATCGCGGGTGGCATGATGACCGGGCGGACGAATGGAGCAAAAGGCGTTGTGCAGATGACCGTCGATGACGGCATCGGTCGCGCTGATGGCGGCGCCTGCGGCCCGCAGCACGGCTTGCCAGGTATGCGGATTCATCATGGTGTCGGCGTCGATCCACTCATGTCCCTGCTCGAAATCACCGCGCTTTTTGAGATCGGCGACATACAGCGCCGAATGTGCGCGCTCGACGTCCTCCAGGCTGGCGGGCGGCGCGTCGTCGTGGCGTTCAAGCCAGGGCGCAATCTGTGCGGCGATCAGCCGGTCTTCAATGGCGGCGAGGCGCTGCGGGCATTCAGGGTGGTCTGCGCCCATCTCGTGCAGGGTGCAGTCGGCATGGGTGTAGAAGCCGGTCGTCATAGGGTCTTGTCTCCTGCGGCATATCTCCAGATTCAGGGGCATGCACATTGTCCTCGTAGCATAGTGCGCTGTCGCCTCCCGCCCCGCCGCCCGTGAAAAACCCAATCCTGCCCAGTCTGATCGACCAGCTCGAAACCATTATCAAAGGCAAGCGCCCGCAGGTGGAACTCGCCGTGTGCTGCCTGCTGGCCAGCGGCCATCTGCTCATCGAAGATCTGCCCGGCGTGGGCAAGACCACGCTGGCCCATGCCCTGGCCGCCACGCTGGGGCTGCAGTACACCCGCGCGCAGTTCACTTCCGACCTCATGCCGGGCGACCTGCTCGGCATTTCGGTGTTCGACCGCAACCGCAGCGAGTTCGTGTTTCACCCCGGCCCGGTGTTCTCGCAGGTGCTGCTGGCCGACGAAATCAACCGCGCCGGGCCGAAGGTGCAAAGCGCCCTGCTCGAAGCGATGGAAGAGCGCCAGGTCAGTGTGGACGGACAGACGCGCCGCCTGCCCGAACCGTTTTTCGTCATCGCCACGCAAAACCCGTTCGACCAGCTCGGCACCTATGCCCTGCCCGAGTCGCAGCTCGACCGCTTTCTGCTGTGCATCTCGCTGGGCTATCCCAGCCGCGCCGCCGAGCGCGCCCTGCTCGAAGGCCGCGACCGGCGCGAGCTGATCGCGGAGCTGCAACCCGTGCTGCCCCCCGAGCGCTTGATCGAGCTGCAGCGACAGGCGCAGGCCGTGCATGCCGCGCCCGCCCTGCTCGACTATGTGCAGGAGCTGCTCACGCAGACGCGCAACGGGCGCTGGTTCATCGAAGGTCTGAGCCCGCGCGCCGGTCTGGGCCTGCTACGCGCCGCGCGGGCCTGGGCGCTGCTGCAGGGCCGCGACTACCTCATTCCCGACGACGTGCAGCAAGTCCTGCCGTTTGTTGCCGGGCACCGCTTGCGCACCCTCGACAGCCCCACGGTCAACCGCGCGGCCTCGTTGCAGGCGGTGCAATCGCTGCTGGAACACGTCCCGGTGTAAGGCCCGCGCGCCAAGCCGTGATCATGCGCTCCGCCGATACCGCCCTGCCCCAGCCCGCCGCATCGAACACCCTGCGCGACGCCTTCGCGCAGCGCTTCGATGCCTGGGCGCTGGCACGCCATCCGGCCGGCGGCAGCACGCGGCTGACCCACCGCAACGTTTACATCCTGCCCACCCGCACCGGCTGGTTTTTCGCCCTGCTGCTGCTGGTCTTGCTGGTGCTGAGCATCAACTACCAGCTCAATCTCGGCTATCTGTTCACCTTCCTGCTGGCGGGCAGCGCGATGATGGCCATGCATGTCACCCACAACAATCTTCGCGGCTTGCAGCTCACCGCGCGGCCGCCCGAAGGCCTGCTGCACCAGGGCCAGAGCGCCCGACTCGGCCTGCTGCTGCAAGGCGGCGCACGCGACCGCTGGGGTCTAGCCCTGCGTCCGGCGGGCACCCAAGCTTCGCCGCCCGCACCCCAGAAGAAGTCCCGCCGCAAAGCGCCCAACCCGCCCTACCCCTGGGCCTACGCCGACTGCGCCCGCAACAGTGAAACCTCACTCACCCTGAGCTGGACGCCGCCGCGCCGCGGCCTGCTGGCCTGGCCCTTGCTCACCGTCGAAAGCTATTACCCGCTGGGCGTCTGGACGGCCTGGAGCCGCTGGCAACCGCAAGGCGAGCTGCTCGTGCTGCCCGCCGCCGAGCATCCCGCCCCGCCCCTGCCGCCCGCCCGTCCCACGCCAGGCAACGGCCCGGCGCTTGCGCGCGGCGGCGGCGAAACCGATGGCGTGCGCGCCTACCGCACCGGCGATTCGCTGCGGCATGTGCTGTGGAAAAAATTCGCCCGCAGCGACGAACTCATCAGCCGCGACACCGCCCAGCCGCAGGCCCGCGCCGAACTCTGGCTCGACTTCGCCGCACTGCCCGTCCAGCTCGACACCGAAGCCCGGCTGTCACGGCTGTGCGCCTGGGTGCTGGCCGCCGACCGCACCGGCACGCCCTACGGCCTGCAGCTCGGCGCCCAGCAAATCACGCCGACCACGGGCGCCGCGCACCGCGCCGCCTGCCTGCGCCTGCTGGCGCTGCACCCCGGCCCCCTGCCCCTGCTGCAGCCCCGATCAGGCGCCGCCCGGCGAGCCAAGTCGTGATGCAGTCCAACCCCAGCCAGACGCTGCTGGCCCGCTGGACCCACCGCAGCAACGCCCTGCCCCGCGATGCGCGCGACACCCTGTTCCTGCTCGGCGTGTCGCTGCTGCTGATGCTGCCGCTGTTCGTCCACCTGCCCTGGTGGACGAGCGCGCTGGTGCTCGGCCTGCTGGCCTGGCGTGCGGCGCTGGCCTGGCGCAGTGCGCCGCTGCCCGGGCGCAGCGTGCTCGTGCTCATTTTGCTGTTCTCCATCGTCATCACTCTGTGGGAATTCCACACCGTGCTCGGGCGCGATGCCGGAGTCGCGCTGCTATGCGTGCTGCTCGGCCTCAAGACCCTGGAGATGCGCTCGCGTCGCGATGCCCATGTGCTGTTCTTCCTCGGCTTTTTCACCATCGCGGCCAACTTTCTGTTCTCGCAATCGCTGGGCACCGCCCTGGTCATGGTGCTGGCCACCTGGGGCATGCTGGCTGCGCTGGTCAATGCCAATCTGCCCGCCGGTCGACCGCCGCTGCGCCAGTCGCTGCTCACCGCGCTCAAGATGATGGCGCTGGGCGCGCCCGCCATGGTCGTGCTGTTCATGGTGTTTCCGCGTCTGAGCGCGCCGCTGTGGGCCTTGCCGCAAAGCGGCGGGCAGGCCATCACCGGGCTGTCGGCCAGCATGTCACCGGGGCAGATCGCCGAGCTCGCGCGCGACGATTCAGTCGCCTTTCGCGTGGTGTTCCACGGCCCGCGTCCGCCCGACCGCGAGCTTTACTGGCGCGGCCCGGTACTGAGTTTGTTCGACAACGGCGTGTGGCTGCCCAACCCGCGCCAGCGCGACCGCGCCACCCTCACCCCGCCCGCCGATCTGCACTTGAGCGGCCCGCCCGTGCGCTACACCGTCACCCTGCAGCCCACGCAGCAGACCTTCGTCTTCGCGCTCGACGCGCCGGTGGCCGCGCCCAAGATCGAGGGGTATATGGTGCAGTGGCTGCCCGATCTGCAACTGGTCACCGGCCGACCGCTCGACCACCTTTCGCGCTACACCGTCGAGTCGTCACCCCAGTTTCGCTACGGCCCCACGCAATTCACCCCTGCCCTGCGCGCCGACGAAGCCCTGCCTGCGGGCTTCGATCCGCGCAGCGTGGCGCTGGGCAGGCAACTCGCCGCGCAAGCCAAGGCGGCCGGACAGGGCGGCGCCTTCGTCGCGCAGGCCCTGCTGCAGATGTTTCGCACCGAACCCTTCCGCTACACCCTCAACCCCGGCGCCTACGGCCTGCGCGACGGCGTGGACCAATTTCTGTTCGACCGCCGCGCCGGTTTTTGCGAACACTACGCGCAGGCTTTTGTCGTGGTGATGCGGGCCGCAGGCATTCCCGCGCGCATCGTGACCGGCTACCAGGGCGGCCGCTTCAACCCGGTGGACGACACCTGGGTGGTGCGCCAGAGCGACGCCCACGCCTGGGCCGAATACTGGCTGCCCGAACGCGGCTGGGTGCGTGCCGACCCCACCGCCGCCGTTGACCCGGCGCGCATCGACCGCAGCGGCGCCACCCTCGCCTCGCGCGAGCCCTTGCTGGGCGTGGCCGCGCTCGGCCCGCGCGACGCCGCGCTGCTGCTGCAACTGCGCAACCAATGGGACGCGCTCAACAACACGTGGAACCAGTGGGTGCTGCACTACGGCAGCCAGCGCCAGCTCGACCTGCTGAACAAGCTCGGCCTGCACCAGCCCGACATGGCCACCCTGGCCGCGCTGGCCATCGCCACCCTGCTGGTGGCCACCGCCATCGGCGGCGCGTTTCTGGCGCTGGAGCGCCGCAGGCACGATCCCTGGACGCAGACCTACGCCCTGCTGCGCAGCAAGCTGGAGCAGGCTGGCATCGACAGCGAACCCTCTACCCCGCCGCGCACCCTGGCGGGCCGCATCGACCCCGCCCGTCTGGACGCCGACAGCCTCCCGCCCCAATCCGCGCACGCCGCCATCGCCCTCCTGCTGCAACTCGAACGCTGGCGTTACGCCCCGCCCGCCGATGTCCGGCAGCGCAAAACGCAATGGGCCGCGCTGCGGCAGGCCGTGCGCCGCTGGCGCTGATCCGCGCGCGACGCACATCAAAAAAGCCCGTCATCGACGGGCTTTTTTAGACGGGGCGACGGCCGAATCAGGCAAACGAGCCAGGCAAACGAATCAGGCAAACTCAGCCAGCGACTTGCGCATCTTCTTCATTGCCGCCACCTCGATCTGGCGGATGCGCTCGGCCGACACGCCGTATTCGGCGGCCAGTTCGTGCAGGGTCTTGCCGCCGCTGCCGTCATCATTGACCTGCAGCCAGCGCTGCTCGACGATGGCGCGGCTACGGGCATCGAGCAGTTCCAGCGCACTCTCCAGCCCTTCGACCTGCAGCCGGTCGTGGCTGCGCGCTTCGAGCACGGCCATCGGTTCCTGCGTGTTGTCGGCCAGATAGGAAATGGGCGCATAACTCTCTTCCCCATCTTCCACCGTGGGGTCGAGCGCGATGTCGGCGCCGCCCATGCGGCTTTCCATCTCGATCACATCTTCGCGCTTGACGTTGAGCGCCTGCGCCATGTCGTCGATCTGCGCCTCGTTCATGCCGGCGTTGGCCGTTTTCATCGAACGCAGATTGAAAAACAGCTTGCGCTGTGATTTGGTCGTGGCCACCTTCACCAGCCGCCAGTTGCGCAGAATGTATTCGTGAATCTCGGCCTTGATCCAGTGCAGGGCGTAGCTCACCAGCCGCACGCCGTGCGCCGGGTCGAAGCGCTTGACCGCCTTCATCAAGCCGATATTGCCTTCTTGAATGAGATCGGCATGCGGCAGGCCGTAGCCCAAGTATTGCCGCGCCGTAGACACCACCAGCCGCAGGTGCGACAGCACCAGCTTGCCCGCCGCGTCCTTGTCTCCCTGCTCGCGCCAGGTGCGCGCCAGCCGCGCCTCTTCCTCCGCGCTGAGCATGGGCAGGCGGTTGACGGCGCTGATGTAGGCGTCCAGATTGCCCAGACTGGGCAAGGCGAGCGGAAACGCGCCATCGACCTGGGCCGGGCGCAGAACCATTGCGGCTGACTGAGTATGGGTCATGGATGGAATCCTCCTGTTCGTGACCAATATTAGCACTCACTGATAGAGAGTGCTAAAGACCAATAGTTCCCTGCCGTTCCCTGCCGGGGCGGGGCGGAAACCGATTTTCCGCATACCCCATGGGGGTTTGATGACGGCAGTGTGCCCGCGCTTAGGTTAGACTTTGTTGCATGTCTCGCTTGCTTCGCCCCATTCTGGTCTTGCTGCTCGTCTTGCTGCCTCTGCGCGGCTGGGCGCAGGTCAGCATGAATTTGGGCGACGGGGTGCAAACCCCGGCCCAGACCACGGCGCAGGCGCATGACATGACCTCAATGGCGGGTCTGCACTCGCTGGCGGCAGAGCAAGACACGTCGGACGCGATGCCGGGCTGCCATGTCAACGCCAGCACCCAAGCCGATTGCGGCTCTCACGATCACCAGCATTGCGTGATCTGCCATCTGGCCGTGGCTCAGCCCCCGGCCTTCACCCTGCTGATGGTCGACGCCGCGCAGCACTCGCGCCCCTCCACCGCCGACACTGCTTGGTACAGCGCGGATCTGCGCGCCCTGCAGCGCCCTCCCAGAGTCTGACCCCCGTTTGATTCCCGGTTGCAGCGCGGGTCGCACGACGCGCGCTGCGCATCGTGTCGCCGCGCGCTGTCGCGGCTCGAATGAGGTGTCATTTCATGTGGAACCAACCCAGACCGCAGGTACGCCTGCGGGCGCTGCGGCTCGCCCCCTTGGCCGCGGCAGCGCTGCTAGCGGCCTGCGCGCCCTTGCAAACCCGGCAGTCGCTACAGGCCGTCAACGTCATTACCCAGCCCCATACCGGCACGCCGCTGCAGTTGCTGCGCGACCCCGCGCAGCAGCAAGACGCGCAGGCGCAGATCGACGCGCTACTCTCCAAACCCCTGTCTGCCGACTACGCGGTGCGCATCGCCCTGCTTGGCAGCCCGGCATTGCAGGCGCTGATCGCGCAGGCGCAGGCAGATTCAGCCGCCTCCACGCAAAGCGCCCGGCTGACCAACCCGGTATTCGGCTTCGAGCGCCTGCTCATCGGCGGCGGCGGAGTGGAGATCACCCGCAGCCTGAGCTTCGGCCTGCTCGATCTGCTCACCTTGCCCACGCGTTCGCGCCTGAACGACGCGCAGCAGACGCAGCTTCGGCTCAGCCTCGCTCGCGCGGTGCTGCGCACGGCAGCGCAGGCGCGACTGAGTTGGGTTCGCGCCGTGGCGGCGCAGCAAACTGCCGCCTACGACCGCGATGTGGTGGACGCGGCCAAGGCCACCGCCATTCTGGCCGACCGCATGCAGCAGGCGGGCAACTTCACCAAGCTCGACTCGGCGCAACAAGGCCTGTTCGCCGCCGACAGCCAGCTTCGCCTGAGCCGCGCCGAACTGGCCGCCGCACAAAGCCGCGAAGCGCTGGTGCAGGCGCTGGGGTTGTCGGCCCAACAAGCCGCCCGCCTCGTTCTGCCGACGCAACTGCCAGAAGTTCCAAAACAGCCGCCCGCAGCCGCGCCGATGGCACTGCAAACTGCGCTCGATGACCGTCTCGACGTGCAACTCGCCCGTGCCGACTACACGGCGACAGCACAAGCTGCGGGGCTGGCGCGTCACACCAGCCTGATCGAGCATGTCGAACTCGGCGGGGTGCGCAAGACCTATAGCGACGCGCCGCCGCAAAACGGCTTCGACCTCAGTCTGCCGTTGCCGCTGTTCGATCTGGGCGACGCCCGCCGCAGCGCCGCCGCCGACCGCGTGCTCGCGGCGCGCAACCGCGCCATCGCCACCGCGCGCAGCGCTGCCTCGCAACTGCGCGAGGCCAACGCCCAGCGCCACAACGCCTGGCAGCAGCAGAGCCTCAGCCGCGAGCAGATCGTGCCCCTGGCGCAGACCGTGCTGGACGAGAGCCAGCTTCGCTACAACGGCATGCTCATCGGCGTCTTCCAGCTCGTCGCCGCCGCGCAGACGCAGGTGCAGGCGGTGCGCGAGGCCATCGCCGCGCAGCGCAATTACTGGCTGGCCGACGCCGTCTGGCAAGCCGCCCAGCTCGGCGTGGACGTGACCCCGGGCGCAGCGCAAGACACCGCCTCCGCCAGCGCCGCCCCGACCGCCTCCGGCCATTGACCCCACAGGACTTTCACACCATGAATACCCGACGCCATTTTCTCGGCGCTGCCGCAGCCCTCGTCGCCGCAGGCGCCGCCAGCCGCAACGCCCTGGCCGCCGCGCCCGAACCCCATCAATACAGCAGCGCCGAGACCGCCGCCCCGCTGCATCCCCAGGCCGGCCGACCCTACAACCCGGTCGTCACCCTCAACGGCTGGAGTCTGCCCTTTCGCATGAAAGACGGCGTGAAGGAATTTCACCTCGTTGCCGAACCCGTGGTGCGCGAAATCTCGCCCGGCATGACGGCCAAGCTCTGGGGCTACAACGGATCGAGCCCCGGCCCCACGATCGAAGCGGTGGAAGGCGACCGCGTGCGCCTGTTCGTCACCAACAAGCTGCCCGAGCACACCACGGTGCACTGGCACGGCCTCATCCTGCCCAACGGCATGGACGGCGTGGGCGGGTTGACGCAACCTCAGATCAAACCCGGCCAGACCTTCGTCTATGAATTCGATCTGCGCAACAGCGGCACCTTCATGTACCACCCGCACGCCGACGAAATGGTGCAGATGGCCATGGGCGCGATGGGCCTGTTCATCGTCCACCCCAAAAACCCGCGGCAGATGGCGGTGGCGCGCGACTACGCCTTTCTCATCAATGCCTACGACATCGATCCTGGATCGAGCGTGCCCAAGGTCAACACCATGCTCGACTTCAACCTCTGGACCTGGAACAGCCGCGCCTTCCCCGGCATCGCCCCGCTGGTGGCGCGCACCGGCGAGCGCGTGCGCATCCGCATGGGCAACCTCACCATGACCAACCACCCCATCCATCTGCACGGCCATGTGTTCGAAGTAGCCGGCACCGACGGCGGCTGGGTGCCCAAAAGCGCGCGCTGGCCCGAAGTGACGGTGGACATTGCCGTGGGGCAGATGCGCGCCATCGAGTTCATCGCCGACAACCCGGGCGACTGGGCCTTCCACTGCCACAAGTCGCACCACACCATGAACGCCATGGGCCACAGCGTGCCCACCATGATCGGTGTGCAGCAGGACGATCTCACCCCCGCCCTGCAAAAGCTGCTGCCCGACTACATGGCGATGGGCAGCCAGGGCATGGCCGAAATGGCCGAGATGGACATGCCCCTGCCCGACAACACCCTGCCCATGATGACCGGCCGCGGCCCTTACGGCTCGGTGGAAATGGGCGGCATGTTCAGCGTGCTCAAGGTGCGCGACGACCTCGCCAGCGGCGACTACCGCGACCCTGGCTGGTACCGCATGCCTGCGGGCACCCAGGCCCACGCCGTGCCCACCGCCGCCCTGCCGCCCGCGCGTACCGACCCCACCGAACCCCAAGCCACCCAAGACACGCTGCAAGTGCGCAAGCCCAAGCAGCATGCGCATTGACCGCCCTTTCCTCTTTTCCTTCCTCAACCCCTGCAAAGGAACCCACCATGAACAAGCCGCTGAAAACCTGCTCCCTTCTCGCCCTGGCCGCCGCACTCTGCACGCCCGCCCTGGCCGCGCAAAGCCACGCCGACCACGACCACTCCACCCCCGAAGGCATGGCGCAACACATGCAGATGATGCAGGCCGCCGAACCCGGCGCTCAAGGCGAACATCAGACCGAAGCACTGGTGCGCAAAATCGACGCCGCCAACGGCAAGATCACCCTGCGCCACGGCCCCATCCCCGCGCTAGGCATGGGCGCGATGACCATGAACTACCGTGTGCGCGACAAAGCCCTGCTCGACGGTCTCAAGGCCGGCGACACGGTGGAATTCAGCGCACAGCAGATCGACGGCGCCTACACCGTGACCTCGCTGAAGCGCAAACCTTGATGAACGCCGTCAACCCTGCCGCCAAATGCCGCCAAGGCGCGCAGGGCGGCGGCGCTCAGACCTTCGGCGGCTGTCGCCGGTGGCGCATCACCCCGAAGACCAGATAGCCCGAAATCAGCACGAACAGCGCCGCCAGCGCGGCCTGTCCGTAGCCCGCAAACCCGGACGGGTTCTTCCACTGGTGCTTGAGCACCTCGTTGGCCAGCGCCTGCACCTGCTCCGGCGGCCCGAAGCTCAAGGTCGGATCGAGGCGGCGCGCCAGTTCCAGCTCCTGCTCAGCCAGCGGCCACTTGCCCTCAGCCGCCAGCAGCCGCGCGTCCAGATAATGCGCCTGCGCCGAATGCGGCTGATCCGCCAGCACCTGAGCGATGACGTGGTCAGCCTGCGTCAGATGGCCCGCATCCAACAAGGCAGACGCCTGATCGAGCGTAGCCGCCTGCGCGGTGCTCAGGGCCAGCACAAAGGCCGCGAAAAGGGAGAGTAGGTATTTTGATTTGAAGTTCAGCATGAGAGGGGCAAGGCGGATGAACCGATGGGCTTTCTACCTTACTACAGGCCAAGGAAGGCGATAGGCATCGGCGGCTGGTTTCGGGAAGCACTGAATC
>DZDA01000093.1 GCA_022730375.1 Thiomonas intermedia | reverse complement strand
TGCCCGCTGTCGATCTGCCCGCTGTCGATCTGCCCCAGGCCGAAGAAGCCGACATGGCTGCGTTCGACGCTGCCGTCTCCGCTCAGAGCACCCCCGCCGCCGACACCGGCGTCGAACCGGCACCGCCCGAGGAAGGCGACGAAAATAGCGACGAAAGCGAACCCGGCTATCGCCAGATCGGCGAGTTGCGCATCCCCACTCCGCTCTACAACATTTACCTGGCCGAAGCCGACGAACTCTCGCGCCATCTGCACAGCGACATTCACGACTGGCTGACCGACCCCGCCCAGCCGCTCGGCGATGCGGCCGTCATTTCGGCGCACAAGCTCGTCGGCAGTTCGGCCACCGTCGGCCTGCGCAGCGTGGCCGATCTCGCCAGCCAGACCGAGCATGCACTCGACGCCCTGCGCGACTTGCCCGCGCACGCCGCGCGCCCCGCTGATCTCGATGCCCTCGCACAGGCGTCCAGCGACATCAAACAACTGCTGCACCAGTTTGCCGCGGGCTTCCTCAAACCCGTGCAAGCAGATCTGCTCACCCGGCTCGAAGCCCTGCGGGAAGCTGCGCTGGCCCAGAATGCCCAGCCGGGCGCCGAGTCGGCATCCACGGCCGAACCGGCTGTCCAGCCTGAACAAACCGCCGCGCCTGAGCTTGCGCCCGCAACTCCTGAGCACACCTGGGCCGAAGCGCCGCAGCCGGAGGCCGGCGCAGCCCAGTTTGCCGCGTCTGCCGACCAGTTGGTCGACACCATCGATCCCGACCTGTTCCCGATTTTCGAGGACGAAGCCAACGAACTGCTGCCCGCCCTGGCCGCCAGCCTGCGCCAGTGGGAACAGCACCCGCTGGATACCGCACCCTCGGCACAAGCCCTGCGGGCGCTGCACACGCTCAAAGGCAGTGCGCGCATGGCCGGCGCCATGCAGCTCGGCGACCTGGCGCACAGCCTCGAATCCGACATCGATACCCTGACGGCCAATGCGCCGGTCAGCGAGGCCGATCTGGCCGAGCTGCTGGGCCGCTTCGACCATCTCAACACCCGCTTCGACCGCCTGTGCAGCGCGGCACAGCGCGGCGAAAGCCAGCTGGCCGACCTCCCGGCGGCCACCGTTTCCGAGGTGTTCACCCCAAGCGCCGAGCCCGACACCGCCGCGCCGGCCCAACCGCTGACTGCGGTTGCCACGCCTGCGGCGGCAGAGCCGGTCACCCGCACCCTCACGCCGCGTATCGCCGCACAGGCTGTGCGCGTGCGGGCGGGGCTGCTCGACCGTCTGGTCAATCAGGCGGGCGAAATCACCATTTCGCGCGCCCGGCTTGAAAACGAGTTCGGCGCCATACGCGGTTCGGTGGGCGACCTGAGCGACAACCTCTACCGTCTGCGCCAGCAGGTGCGCGAAATCGAAATTCAGGCCGAGGCGCAGATGAGCGCGCAAGTGCAGGCCTCGCGCGACGAAAACCGCGACTTCGACCCGCTCGAATTCGACCGCTTCACCCGCGCGCAGGAACTCACCCGCATGATGGCCGAGTCGGTCAACGACATCGCCATGGTGCAGAGCACGCTCAGCCGCGTGCTGCGCGAAGTCGACGACGACATGACCCGCCAGGCGCGCCAGACCCGCGAGCTGCAGCGCGACCTGCTGCGCACCCGCATGGTCGAGTTCGACAGCCTGTCTGAGCGCCTCTACCGCACCGTGCGTCAGGCCGCCAAAGACCTGAACAAGGCAGTGCGTCTGGAAATCATCGGCGGCACCATCGAACTCGATCGCGGCGTGCTCGAACGGGTTTCCGGCAGCTTCGACCACTTGCTGCGCAACGCCGTGGCGCACGGCATCGAAACCGCGGAAGAGCGCAAGGCTGCGGGCAAGTCCGAAGTCGGCACCCTCACCCTGAGCCTGCGACAAGACGGCAACGAAGTCGTCATCACCCTGGCCGACGATGGGCGCGGTCTCAACTATGCCGCCATCCGCGCCAAGGCCGAACGCCTCGGCCTAGTCGCGCCAGACCAGCCGCTGTCAGAAGACGAACTCACGCAACTGGTGTTCCGGCCCAATTTCAGTAGCGCGGAAAGCACCACGGCCGTCGCCGGCCGCGGCGTCGGCCTCGACGTCGTGCGCACCGAAGTCAATGCGCTGGGCGGTCGCGTGCTGCTCGACAACCAGCCGGGCTCCGGCGCTCGCTTCACCCTGCTGCTGCCGCTGACCACCGCCATCACCCACGTGGTCTTGCTGCGCACCGGCGCTGCCGTGTATGCCGTGCCCGCCAATCTGGTGGACATCGTGCTGCGCTTCAAGCACGAGCAGATCGCCAGCGCCGCGCACACCCACTCCATCACCTATGCCGACAGCGCCTTGCCCTTCTACTGGCTGGGCGCCCTGCTCGGACAATCGGGCGGCAGCAGCGAGCCGTTCGGCAAAAGCGTGCCCGTGGTGGTGATTCGAAGCGCCACGCAGCGCGTGGCCATTCAGATCGATGAAGTCGTGGGCAACCGCGAAGTGGTGGTGAAAAACCTGGGGCCCCAGCTCTCGCGCGTGCCGGGTCTGGCCGGCATTTCCGTGCTGCCCAACGGGGACGCCGCGCTGATCTACAACCCGGTGGCGCTCGCCGCGGTTTATGGCGCCGATGCCTCCGCCCGCATGCAGGCTGTGCCGCTCGCACCCGTGGCCCAGGGTGCGGACGCTGCCCCCGCCGCAGTTTCCGCCTCGGTTTCGACATCCGTGCCCACTGAGGCGCTGATCGATGTATCCGGGCTGACTCCCACTGGCGACGCGGCGCAGGCCGCGAAGGGCGGCAATCCGCTGATCATGGTGGTGGACGACTCCATCACCGTGCGCCGCGTCACGCAGCGCTTCCTGCAGCGCAACGGTTATCTGGTGCAACTCGCCAAAGACGGCCTCGACGCCCTGGAGCAACTGCAGCAGACCAGCACCCTGCCCAATGTGATGCTGCTCGACATCGAAATGCCGCGCATGGACGGCTTCGACCTCACCCGCAACATCCGCGCCGACTCACGGCTGCAAAAGCTGCCCATCATCATGATCACCTCGCGCATTGCCGACAAGCACCGCAACTACGCCGCGCAGCTTGGGGTGAATCACTATCTCGGCAAGCCCTATTCCGAGACCGAGCTGCTCGAACTGATCCGCACCTTTACCCAGTCGGCAGTCAATCACTGAGCCTTCACCACCGCGTAGCGCTCCAGCGTTTCGGCCCGCGCCAGATCGTGTCGCACGATCGGCGCGGGGTAAGTGCTGCCCAACTGCACCCCGGCCGCCTGCAGCAGCGTGGCGGGGGCCTCCGACGGCGCATGAATGTCGCGCGCGGAAAGCGCGGCGAGTTCAGGCAGGTAGCGGCGGATGAAATCGCCGCCCGCGTCGAATTTTTCGCTTTGCGACACCGGGTTGAAAATGCGGAAATAGGGCTGGGCGTCACAGCCGCTGCTCGCGACCCATTGCCAGCCGCCGTTGTTGGCGGCCAGGTCGAAATCGTTGAGATGGTCGGCAAAGTAGCGTTCGCCCCAGCGCCAGTCGATGCCCAGGTCTTTGGTCAGAAAACTCGCCACCACCATGCGCAGGCGGTTGAGCATATAGCCGGTCTGGTTGATCTGGCGCATGGCCGCGTCCGCCAGCGGATAGCCGGTGCGGCCTTCGCACCAGGCGGCAAACTGATCTGGGTCGTTGCGCCACGCAATGCGGTCGTAAACCGGCTTGAAGGCCGCATTCACCACATGCGGATGGTGATGAAGAATCTGAAAATAGAAATCGCGCCACACCAGCTCGGACAGCCAGACCCTGGCCCCCTCGCTGCCCGCCTGCCGCCGCGCCCGAGGCGCCCAGCGGCAGTTTCAGCTCACACAGATTCGACGGCGCAAAACCCAGCACAGACAAGGTGGGCAACGGTCGTCGCAACGCCGCTGGCCGCGCAGCCAGCCGGGCGGACGTCACCGCGCTATCGACGGGCCGCTGCGGCTGTGCGGCGTACCGCGCCAGCCAGGCGGCGCGGTAGGGCGTAAAGACCGAGTACGGCTTGCCCTGGGCCGTCAACACCTCATCGCGCTCGAAAATCATGCGCTCCTTGACGGTGCGCAGCGCCCGCCCGTCTTGCAGCAAGGCGTGCTCAACGGTTCCGTCGCGTGCGAGGGCCTCGGGCTCATCGTCGCGTCCGCAGAAAACCGCCTGCGCGCCCAACCCGGCGGCCAGCGCCGGAATCGCCCCGCGCGCGCTGGCGTGGCGCACGATCAGCGCTGCGCCGCGGTCGCGCAAAGCGGCGTCGATATCCGCGACCGCCGCCAAAATGAACTCCACCCGCCGGTCAGCCTGCGGCCCGCGCTGCAGCAGCGGATCGAGGATGTCGCGGTCGAACTCAAACGCCAGCGCCACCTTGTCGCAGGCGCGCAGGGCAGCGTGCAGCGCCGCGTTGTCATGCAGTCGCAAATCGCGACGCAGCCAAACCAGACCGAGCGGCAGCCGCTGGCCTGGGTTCTCAGAACAAGCAGCGATTTCAGAGCTCATCGCAGTCCATCGCATCATTGGGGAAGACACCATAGCCCAGCCCCGCAAGCGCTGCGCGTCGGCGCGATAAACTCCACCCCATGAACCCTCGCCCCGACGCCTCCAATCTGAGCAACCAGTTTTTGATCGCCATGCCGGGCATGGCCGACGACAACTTTGCCGGTACCGTGGTGTACGTCTGCGAGCACTCGGCGCGCGGCGCGCTCGGCTTGATCATCAACCGCCCGTCGGACATTACCGTCAAGGAATTGTTCGAACGCGTGGGGCTGGACACGGCCAGTCTGCCCGCCGCTCAGCCCGTGTTGCAAGGCGGCCCGGTGCAGACCGAGCGCGGCTTCGTGCTGCACGAAACCACCGATACGGCCTACGCCTCCAGCCTCGACATTCCCGGCGGCCTGCAGATGACCACCTCCAAGGACGTGCTCGAACACATGGCCGCGGGCGACGGCCCGGCGCGCACCCTCATCGCCCTGGGCTATTCAGGCTGGAACGCCGGGCAACTCGAAGAAGAGCTCGGCCAGAACGGCTGGCTCACCGTGGAGGCCGACCCCATCGTGTTATTCGACACCCCGGTGGAGGCCCGCTTCAACGCCGCCATGGCGCTGCTGGGCTTCAACCCGGCCATGCTGTCGCAGACCGCGGGACATGCCTAGGTTCCAACAACCCCCTGGCTCGCTACGCTCGCCTCCCCCCGAGGGGGGGTCATTTCCTTCGGAACGGCCGTGCGGAACTGACATCACGGTGCTCGGTTTCGACTGGGGTGCCAAGCGCATCGGCGCCGCGGTGGGCAACAGCATCACCCGCAGCGCCACGGCGCTGCGCACCCTGCGCGCTGATCGCAACGACCTCAAGTTCGATGCCATCGCCGCGCTCATCCGCGAATGGCAGCCGCAGCAACTCGTGGTCGGTCTGCCCTTGCACCCCGACGGCGCCGCGCACGACAATACTGCCCACGCCCAGCGTTTCGCGCGCCAGCTCGAAGGCCGCTTCGGGCTGCCGGTGGCGCTGGTGGATGAACGCTACACCTCGGTCGCCGCCGAAGACGACGGCGCCGACGACGTGGACAGCGCCGCCGCCCAACTCATCGTCGAACAATACCTGCAGCAACGCTGACCATGCCTTCCGCTCCTGCTTCCCCAATCGCCGCCCCTCCAGACGCCGAGTCGCTCTACGCCCAACTGCTCGCCCAGGTTCGCAGCGCCGTGGCGGCGCAGACCGAGCCGCCCTTGCTCATCGGCATCTATTCCGGCGGTGCCTGGCTGGCGCAGCGCCTGCACGCCGACCTGCAACTGGCGCAGCCCTACGGGGTGGTCTCGTCCACCTTCCACCGCGACGACTTCGCCACCCGCGGCCTGCACCCCAGCGCCAACCGCACCGCCTTGCCGGTGTCCATCGCCGATCAGGCCGTGCTGCTGATCGACGACGTGCTGCACACCGGCCGCACCATCCGCGCCGCGATGAACGAGCTGTTCGATTTCGGCCGTCCGGCGCGCATCGACCTGGCGGTACTGGTCGATCGCGGCGGCCGCGAGCTGCCCATCTGCCCGCAGATCGCCGCCACCACGCTTCTCGATCTGCCCAGCGAAGTCTCGCTGGCGCTGTTGCGCGATGAAGATGTGTTGGAGGGCATCCGCTTTCGTTTCGATCTGGTGAGCAAATAAACCGAGTTGGTGAACATGACCCGCGCCCACAACCCCCAACTCAACAAAAACGGCGAGCTGCGCCATCTGCTCACCCCCGAAGGCCTGCCGCGCGACGTGCTCACGCACATCCTCGACACCGCGCAGGGCTTTGTGAGCTTCGGCAGCCGCGAAGTGAAAAAAGTGCCGCTGCTGCGCGGCAAGAGCGTGTTCAACCTGTTCTTCGAGAACAGCACCCGCACCCGCACCACCTTCGAGATCGCGGCGCAGCGCCTGTCGGCCGACGTGTTCAATCTCGACATCCAGCGTTCCAGCACGAGCAAGGGCGAGAGTCTGCTCGACACCATCGCCAACCTCGAAGCGATGGATGCCGATGTATTCGTCGTGCGCCATTCCGACAGCGGCGCGCCCTTTCTCATCGCCCAGCACACGCCCCCGCATGTGCACATCGTCAACGCCGGCGATGGCCGCCATGCCCACCCCACCCAGGGCCTGCTGGACATGTACACCATCCGTCATTTCAAGGGCGATTTCAGCAACCTCACCGTGGCCATCGTCGGCGACATCGTGCATTCACGCGTGGCACGCTCGGCCATTCACGCGCTCACCACGCTGGGCGCCGCCGAGGTGCGCGCCGTCGGCCCCAAGACCCTGGCGCCCGACAATCTGCGCGACATGGGCGTGCGCGTCTGCCACGACATGGCCGAGGGCATCCGCGGCGCCGACGTCATCATGATGCTGCGCTTGCAAAACGAGCGCATGTCCGGCGCGCTGCTGCCGTCTGCGCATGAATTCAACATGACCTACGGCCTGACGCCCGAACGCCTGGCGCTGGCCAAGCCCGATGTCATCGTCATGCATCCCGGCCCCATCAATCGCGGCGTCGAGATCGACAGCGCGGTGGCCGATGGCCCGCGCAGCGTCATCCTCGATCAGGTGCGCTTCGGCATCGCCGTGCGCATGGCCGTGCTGTCCATCGTCGCCTCCACGGAAAGCCCCGCATGAGCACCACGCAACTCCTGATCCGCGGCGGCCGCCTCATCGACCCGCTGCGCGGGCTCGATGCCGAGGGCGATATCGCCATCTCCGGCGAGCGCATCGTCGCTGTGGGCAAAGCCCCCGAAGGCTTCACCGCCGACCAGACGCTCGATGCGCGCGGCCTGCTCGTCCTGCCCGGCCTCATAGACCTCTGCGCCCGCCTGGGCGAGCCCGGCTATGAGCACGAGGGCATGCTGGAAACCGAGCTGGGCGCAGCGCTGGTCGGCGGCGTCACCCGCGTGGTCTGCTCGCCTGACACCGACCCCGTGCTTGACGAACCCAGCCTGGTGGAAATGCTGCGCTGGCGTGCCCGCCGCATCAAAAGCGCCCGCGTCTATCCGCTGGGTGCGCTCACCAAAGGGCTCAAGGGCGAACGCCTGAGCGAAATGGCCGAGCTCACCCGGGCGAGCTGCATCGGCTTCTCCCAAGCCGACACCCCGATAACCGACACCAAGGTGCTCTACAGCGCCATGCAATACGCCAGCACCTTCGGCTACAAGGTCTGGCTGCGCGCGCAAGACGCCTCGCTCAGCCGCGGCGGCATCGCCGCCAGCGGCGCCTACGCCCAGCGCCTGGGCCTCAGCGGCGTGCCCGCCATGGCCGAAACCGTGGCGCTGCACACCCTGTTCGAACTCATGCGCGCCACCGGCTGCGCGGTGCATGTGAGCAAGCTCTCCAGCGCCGCCGGGGTGGCGCTGGTGCGCCAAGCCAAGGCCGAAGGGCTACCGCTCACCTGCGACGTGTCGATCAACAGCCTGATGCTCACCGATCTGGACATCGGCTACTTCGACGCCCGCGCCCGGCTCGACCCGCCGCTGCGCCAGAGCAGAGACCGCGACGCCCTGCGCGCCGCCCTGGCCGACGGCGCCATCGACGCTCTGTGCTCCGACCACACCCCCATCAGCGCCGACGACAAAACCCAGACCTTCGCCGACGCCGCGCCCGGCGCCACCGGGCTGGAGCTGCTGCTGTCCACCGCGCTGCAATTCGCCGCCGACAGCGGCCTGCCGCTGGTCAAGGCGCTGGGCTGCGTGGGCCACCGCGCCGCCCAGGCCGCCGGTCTGCCCCCCGCCACGCTGGAAGTCGGCGCTGCGGCCGAGCTCATCCTCGTCGATCCGCAGGCCCGCTGGCGCGCCACCCCGGACGCCCTGCAAAGCCAGAGCCGTCACACCCCCCTGGCCGAGCAGGAACTGCCCGGCCGCACGCGGCACGCCGTGATCGACGGCCGCGTGGTGTGGAGCGCGCAGCCCGTCGCAACCCCGGCATGAACACCGCGTCGGAACGCGCCGAAAACCCGCTGCTCGCACTCTCCGAGCCGCCCGCCCAAACCCCCGCGCCCTTGCTGCGCCGCGTCAGCGCGCCGGTGCGTTTCGCCACCCGGCTGACCCAGCTCAGCGCCCACGCCCTGCGCGGCCAGCGCATCGTGCGCCACCTGTTTCCCCAGCTCGACGCGGCTGGAAAACAGCAACAGATCCGCGACTGGTCGGCCGAGCTGCTGCGTCTCAGCGGTCTCGAATTGCGCGTCAACGGCGCTCCGCAGCAGACCCCATCTCTCGTGGCCGCCAACCATGTGTCGTGGATCGACATCTTCGCCATCAACGCCGTGCAGCCCGTGCGCTTCGTCTCCAAGTCCGAGGCGGCGCAATGGCCCCTCATCGGCCCGCTGGTGCGCGGCGTGGGCACGCTGTTCATCGAGCGCGAGCGCGCGCAAGACGTGGTGCGCGTCATCCACCAGATGGCGCAATGCCTGCAAGATGGCGACCATGTCGGCGTGTTCCCCGAAGGCACCACCGGCTACGGCCACGATCTGCTGCCCTTTCACGCCAATCTGTTCCAGTCCGCCTGCACCAAAAGCTGCCCCGCCGCGGTGCAACCCGTGCTGCTGTTCTACGCCGAGCAGCGCAGCGGCCGCTTCAGCCGCGCCGCCTCGTATGTGGGCGACGAAACCATGGTCGGCAGCCTGTGGCGCATGAGCGCCGCCCCGCCCCTGCGCGTGGAGGTTGATTACCTGCCCCCGCTGCGCGCCCCCAGCCGCCGCGCCCTCGCCCAACAGACCCGCGACGCCATCGCCGAGCACCTCCACCAGCGCCTGCGCGACAGCCGCTAACCTCCAGCGCCCTTAAAAGTCGAGCGCTCACCTCGCTGTAGTTCAAGGTGCGCTGCACTCCCGCCTTACCCAAGGCACGCAGTCTCGACATCGCCCGGGCCGTCATGTACAGTACCGCGTACATATAAGGAGCCCAACATGGATGCACTGACCTACACCGCCGTTAGAGCCAACTTGGCGAGCGCCATGGACAGAGTGTGCAACGACCATGAGGCGCTGATCATTACGCGCAACGGCCAACAGTCCGTTGTGATGCTTTCGCTTGAGGACTTCAAGGCGCTGGAGGAGACCGCCTATCTTTTACGCACCCCCGCCAACGCCAAACGCCTGCTGTCGGCGATTGCGCAGTTGAACGCGGGCAGCGGCGTCGAGCGGAATCTTGCCAATTGAAGCTGATCTTCGCCGACGAGGCCTGGGAAGATTATCTCTATTGGCAAAAGCAAGACAAACGCATGGTGGAACGAATCAACAAGCTGATTCGGGAAACAGAGCGTGAACCATTCACCGGCGTGGGCAAGCCTGAGCCATTGAAGCATGCACTGTCGGGATTCTGGTCTCGGCGGATCACCGATGAGCATCGCATGGTGTATCGCCTTGCCAGCGATGCGCTGGAAATCGTGCAACTCCGGTTCCACTACTGACGCGATCACTGTTATGCGGTACCCGGCCCCTTGTGCACATCCTCTGGCCGCAGGACGACGTACAGCCTTTTTGCAGCCCGCGATTCCCAAGTCCGACGGGCTCCTAGCGCCCCTACAATTCGGGCGCTCACCTCGCCGTAGTTCAATGGATAGAACGGCTGCCTCCTAAGCGGCAAATACAGGTTCGAT
>DZDA01000092.1 GCA_022730375.1 Thiomonas intermedia | reverse complement strand
AAGTGATCGAGCTGACCCCAACCTCGCCGGGCTTGCAAGCCGAAAACCGTCGAATCACCGATTCGGGCTGTTCCTTCATCAGATAAATACAGATGTTGGTGTCGAGCAAAAACCGCAGCATCACCAAGCTCTTTCCGTCTCGACAAACTCCGGACGTTCCCCGGTGTGCAGTGGGCGCAGAGCCGCGAACTGTGCTGGAAGGGAAGCCAGCGAAGTCACTTCAGGCTCCACGATGATTCTGTTGCCCTCTCGAATCACCACCAGCTTGGTTTGTTTGGGAAAAGCCATGCTCACAGGGATGCGCACAGCAGGCGAATTGCCTGCCATGAACTGTCGAGTATGAAAGACCTTCTGCATGATCAACTCCAACTGTAATAACGACATGTTCTCACAGAATCACAGAGGACGCAAATACTGTCCCCACAGTTGTGGCAACGATGCTTGAGGATCTCTCGTTTCAGTACCTCGCCTGGCTGCGCCGGATGGCGTGCATGCGGGCGCTGACGGCCAAGGCGTCGGCTAGCGTATGTACGCCGCGGGCTTCGAGCAAGTCCAGCATTCGGGTGAAAACTGCGGCGGTTGCCTGGGCGTCGCCCAGCGCGGTGTGGCGATCCGAAATTTCAAGATTGAGGCGTGCGCAAAGCGCATCAAGAGTGTGCTGCGCGCTGGGGTCAAACAGAAAAGCGGACAGCAGCACGGTGTCGAGCACCGGGTTGTCGAAATTCACGCCACAACGATCTTGCTGCAGGGTGATGAATTTGAGATCGAACGCGGCGTTGTGGGCCACCAGAACCGAGCCGCGCGTGAAGGCTGTGAAGGCGGGTAGTACGGTGGTGATGTCGGGCGCATCGGCCACCATCGCCTCGGTGATGCCATGAATGGCGGTGGAGCGCGCCGGAATGGGGCGCTGCGGATTGACGAGTTGGTCGAAGGACTCGCCTGCGAGCGCCCGGCCATGCAGCACGCGCACCCCGGCGATCTGCACGATGCGGTCGCCATTTGAGGGTTCGAGCCCGGTGGTTTCGGTGTCGAACACAACAAAAGGCAGATTGCGCAGCAACGATCCCGCCTGCACGGGCGACACGGGCTGCGAAAACAGATCGAAGTCGTAGAAATCGGGCCTTGCAGACATTGGCGTTGCGGCGCTGATGCGGGGGGCTTGGATGGGGGCTTCTGTGCGGGGCGCAGCGGGCGTAGCCGCTGGCGTCAGGGTGAGTACGTAGCCAGCGGGACGCGCTTCGAGATCGCGTACCCGGCTCAGGCGGGCGTCGAGGGCGCTTGGCGTGCCGTGTTGCGTCTGCAACCGGAGTTCCGCAATGGGCTCCGAGGGGCCGTGCCGCGCATCGGGCTCGCCCTGCCAGGCGTCGAGCAGGTCGAGCGCCTGGCGCACGGGATCCAGGTCAAGGCTGTCTTGCAAAGGTCTGCCCAAACCCAGCGTGATGGGCGCCTGCAGCATCTGCAAGGCTTGCTGGTTGTAAAGCAGCACATCGTGCCCCGCGTTGCAGACCACCACGCCCACATTGAGGTCGCGCAGCACGGCCTCGAGCTGCAACTGCCTTCGGCTGGCCGCCTGCGTGGCGGCGGCGAGTTGCGCGTCCTGCTCGGTGCGGGCGCGGTGTAGGGCTTCTGCGACATCGTGCAGTGCAGCATCCAGCGGGTTCAACCAGGCCAGGCTGGGGCGATCGCTGGGCGACGGATGGGCATCGGCCGAAGCCGCCACGACCTGCAGCAAACGCGCCCATTGCAGTACGGGGCGCGCCAGCTTTTCGTCCACCGCCTGCCAGGCCAGAGCCAGCAGCAGCACCAGAACAAAAATCGCGCCGCCGCCATACAGCAGCAGCGCCGCCGCGGCCTGCGGGCCAATCGTTCGCAGGGCAAGCAGCAGGCTGGCGGCGATGACTCCAGTGACCGCCAGTCCCGCCAACGAGAACAAGACCCACACCCGCCGGCGCAGCGTGGTTGAGGCATCGTTGCGCAATTTTTGAGCGTGGGGCATGGGCGTGGGCAGGAATTGTTGCGATGCAACCGAATGAAGCTGCCAGGAAGTTCAGGGAATATCCTGATCCGCCGTGTCAGGGGTTGGTAAGTTTGAGCCCATACGGTTCGCACCGCATCGGCACAAGATGTATCCAGATGTCTTTAAATCGTAACGAAGAGAGACGGATGCTTCAAAATTTCATTCGACCGAGGAGCAAACCATGACGACACAACACGATGCAGCACGGGAGCAGTCAGCAAAGGCTTACTGGTCCGCCAACCTGCGCCTGATGGCCATATCGCTGGTGATCTGGGCGCTGGTTTCCTACGGCTTCGGCATTTTGCTGCGGCCCATGCTCTCCGGTATTTCGGTGGGCGGATCCGACCTGGGGCTGTGGTTCGCCACGCAAGGGTCGATTCTGGTGTTCCTGGTGCTGATCTTTTTCTACGCCTGGCGTATGAACAAGCTGGACCGCGAATTCGGCGTTGACGAAGACTGAACCGGCACGGAGACCTCCTATGAGCCTGACGACATTGACCTACCTGGTGGTGGGTTTCACCTTTGCGCTGTACATCGGCATTGCCTTCTGGGCGCGTGCTGCCAATACCGGCGAGTTCTACGCCGCTGGCCGGGGGATACACCCGGTCACCAACGGCATGGCCACCGCCGCAGACTGGATGTCTGCGGCCTCGTTCATTTCGATGGCGGGCCTCATTGCCTTTCTCGGCTATGACGGTTCGGTGTTCCTGATGGGCTGGACGGGCGGCTATGTGCTGCTGGCTCTGCTGCTGGCGCCCTATCTGCGCAAGTTCGGCAAATACACCGTGCCCGAGTTCATCGGAGAGCGCTACTTTTCGCAGGCGGCGCGTATCGTGGCCGTGATCTGCCTGATCATCATTTCCATCACCTATGTGATCGGTCAGATGCGCGGCGTTGGCGTGGCGTTCTCCCGCTTTCTCGAGGTGGACGTGAACACGGGTCTGTATGTTGGCATGGCCGTGGTGTTCATGTATGCGGTGCTCGGCGGCATGAAGGGCATTACCTACACCCAGGTGGTGCAGTATGTGGTGCTGATCCTGGCCTACACCATTCCAGCCATTTTCATCTCCATGAACCTCACGGGAAATCCGGTGCCTCCGCTGGGTCTGTTCAGCACCACGCAAGACGGGGGCATGCATTTGCTCGACAAGGTGAATCAGGTGATCGGTGATCTCGGGTTCAAGGCTTTCACGGCAGACACGAGTAATCAGTTGAACATGGTGCTCTACACCTTGTCGCTGATGATCGGCACCGCCGGTCTGCCGCACGTCATCATCCGCTTCTTCACCGTACCCCGCGTGCGTGATGCGCGCACTTCAGCGGGTTGGGCGCTGGTGTTTATCGCTCTGCTGTATCTCACGGCGCCTGCGGTGGGTTCGATGGCCCGGCTGAATCTGACCAACACCATCCAGACGGGGCCGGTGGGTTCGGTTGACGGCAATCTGGTTTATGCCGATCGCCCGACCTGGTTCAAGAAATGGGAAGAGACCGGCTTGCTGAAGTGGGAGGACAAGAACCACGACGGCCGCATCCAGTACTACAACGACAAGAACAAGGACTTTGCCGCGAAAGCCGAAACCTTTGGCTGGAAGGGCAATGAGATGATCAAGATCGACAACGACATCATGGTGCTGGCCAATCCGGAAATCGCCCGTCTGCCCAACTGGGTGATCGCCCTGGTCGCGGCCGGGGGATTGGCGGCGGCGTTGTCTACCGCTGCGGGCCTGTTGCTGGCCATCTCCTCCTCGGTGTCGCACGATCTGCTCAAGGGCATGTTCGCCAAGAACATTTCCGAGAAGGGCGAGTTGTTGGCGGCCCGTATCGCCATGGCGGGCGCCATTCTGGTGGCGGGTTATCTGGGGCTGAACCCGCCCGGCTTTGCGGCGCAGGTGGTGGCGCTGGCCTTCGGTCTGGCGGCCTCGTCGATCTTCCCGGCGCTGATGATGGGCATTTTCAGCAAGCGCATCGGGGGCACGGCGGCCATTCTCGGCATGCTGTCGGGCATCGGCATCACCTTGCTGTACATCTTCTGGTTCAAGGGCTGGTTCTTCATTCCCGGCACCGAAATGGCCAAGAATGTGCGCGAAAACTGGTTCCTGGGCATCTCGCCCGAGGCTTTCGGCGCGGTGGGCGCGGCGGTGAATTTCGCCGTCGCCTGGGCGGTTTCGCGCGTGACCGCGCCGCCGCCCAAGCATGTGCAGGATCTGGTCGAGCACATCCGCACTCCCGGTGGCGCTGCGGCTCCGGTGGCGGGGCACTGATCGGGTCAGCGGCGAAGTGCTTCGCGCTTCGCCGCAAGCCTGTGCCGCGCATTCGGCATTCGCTCCCCGCCCGCGTGGCGGGGTTTTTTGTTCTTACGCAGCAAGATCATGACGCGTGAACTCTCCGGCTTGGCCGTGCCGGTCGAACGGCTGATGCACGGCGATCCGGTGACGCTCGGGGCCGACGCCCACTTACGGCAGGCGGCGCAGCTCATGCGGGACCAGCGGATTTCCTGCGTGCCGATCGTCGCGGGCGACGCGGTCATCGGCATGCTCACCCTGCGCGATCTGCGCAACTGGTTGGCCGACGCCCAAAGCTGCGAGCCTCCGCTGGTGACCACCTGCATGAGCGCGCCGGTCATCGCCTTGCGCCCGGACGACAGTGGGGTGGATGCGCTGCTGCTCATGTTGCACCACGGCATCAGTCACCTGCCGGTCATCGAGGACGGCAGGCTGGTTGGCATGCTCACGCACAGCGATTTCGTCCGACGTCAGGCGTCATCGGCGCTGTTCATGGTGGCCGATATTGGGCATTGCGACGATCTTGCGTCCTTGCAGGGCGCGGTGACGGCGCTGCCGCAACTGTTGCAGCAACTGGTGGAGGGCGGCGCCGATGCTGTCGCAACCGGCCGGCTCATCACCAGTGTGACCGACGCGGTTACGCGGCGCCTGCTGTTCATCGCGCAGCGCGAACTGGGTGCGGCGCCTGTTCCCTGGGCCTGGGTGGCCTGTGGCTCGCAGGGACGTCAGGAGCAAACCGGGGTGACCGATCAGGACAACGCCCTGATTCTCGACGACCGCTTTGAGCCGCAGCTGCATGGGGCTTACTTCGAGGCGCTCGCCCGTCAGGTTTGCGATGGCCTGAACGCGTGCGGCTATGTGTACTGTCCCGGCGACATGATGGCGGTGAACCCGCGCTGGCGTCAGCCGCTGTCCGTGTGGCGAGGCTACTTCCGGCAGTGGATTGCCCAGCCCGACCCCAAGGCGCAGATGCTCGCCAGTGTGATGTTCGACCTGCGCGTCATCGACGGTACGGCGGCGCTGCACGCAACCTTGCAGGCCGAGACCCTGGCGATGGCCCGCGCCAGCAGCATCTTTCAGGCGCACATGGCCAGCAATGCACTCACGCACCGCCCGCCGCTGAACTGGTTTGGCGGCCTCCTTCCCGACTGGCGCGGCGAGCATGCGGGCCAGATCGACCTGAAGCATGCCGGCGTGGCGCCGATGGTCGATCTGGCGCGTCTGTATGCTTTGCAGGTCGGCTCCAGCGCGGTGAGCACCAGAGAGCGTCTGAGCGCTGCCGCGCAGGGCAGCAGCATCAGCCAGGAAGGATTGCGTGATCTGATCGAGGCTTTCGACGTGATTTCGCGCGTGCGCCTGCGTCATCAGGCGCAGCAGGCCCGGTCGGGCGGCAAGCCCGACAATTGGTTCGCACCCCGAGAACTCGCGGCCCTGGAGCGTTCCCATCTGCGTGATGCGCTGCGCGTCGTCAAAATCCAGCAAACTGCGCTGTCCAACCACTATGGCATAGGCGCCCGCGCCTGAGTCGAATCTCCGCACGAACATGACCGTCAATCTCATCGTCAGCCTGCTCATGGGGGCGATTGCCGCGCTCTTCGCCTGGGCGGGTTTTCGCACCTTCAAGCGCAAGCCGCCGCCCTATGTGCTGCCCGCCGTGGCGGGTGCGGCCATCCTCGCCTACACGGTCTATGCCGACTACACCTGGGCCGAGCGCACCGAGCAGACCCTGCCCAAGAGCGTCGTCGTGGTGCAGCGGGTGCAGGTGGATACCTTGCTGGCGCCTTGGTCTTATGTCTGGCCCATGGTGCAGCGCTTCACCGCCGTCGATCCCGCCGGGTTCATGCGCAATTCGGCGCATCCGGACTGGGTGCTGTTCAAGCTCTACCTTTTTTCGCGCTACCAGCCGGCACACTCGGTACCCATGTTGATGGATTGCACCGGCTCACGCATGACCCCGGTCGAAGACGCGAACTTCCTGCCCGACGGCCTGCCCGCGCATCCCGAGTGGCAGCCGCTGGCCTCGGACGATCCCTTGCTGCGTGCGGTGTGCGCCAGCACAGCGCCGCCGAAAACGCCGTAGCGTGGTGCGCGGGTTTTGCAGGCGTCGCAAAATGCCGTGCGGCTGTAGAAGTGAAAGCCCGCACACTTTGAAAGAAACCCTATGAAAACCACCCGACTGGGCCGCACCGGCCTTGATGTGTCGCGCATTGGTCTGGGCTGCATGACTTATGGCGTGCCCGAGCGCGGCAACCACCCCTGGACGCTCGATGAGACCGCCAGCCGCCCGTTGATTCGGCAGGCGGTGGAACTGGGCATCAATTTTTTCGACACGGCCAATTCCTATTCCGACGGCACTTCCGAGGAGATTCTCGGCCGCGTGCTGTCCGAGTTCACCCGCCGCGAGGAGATCGTGGTGGCGACCAAGGTGCGCTTTCCGTCAAGGCAGGCGCCCAATATCGGCGGTTTGTCGCGCAAGGCGATTCTGTTCGAGATCGATGCCAGCCTGAAGCGTCTGCGCATGGACTATGTCGATCTCTACCAGATCCACCGCTGGGATCCGCACACCCCCATCGAAGAAACCATGGAAGCCCTGCATGACGTGGTCAAGGCGGGCAAGGCGCGCCATATCGGCGCGTCGAGCATGTTCGCCTGGCAGTTCGCCAAGGCGCAGCAGGTCGCGGAGCACCATCGCTGGACACGGTTCGTCAGCATGCAGCCTGAACTCAGCCTGCTCTACCGGGAGGAAGAACGCGAGATGTTGCCGCTGTGCCGCGATCAGGGCGTGGCGGTGCTGCCGTGGAGCCCGTTGGCGCGCGGTCGTCTGGCGCGGCCCTGGGGTGAACACACGCCGCGCATCGCCAGCGATGTATTCGGCGCCAAGCTGTTCGAGCGCACACAGGACAACGACCGAGACATCGTCGAGGCATTGGGCAGGCTGGCCGCGCAACGGGGCGTGCCGCGCGCGCAACTGGCGCTGGCCTGGCTGCTGGACACGCCGGGCGTGACCGCGCCCATCATCGGCGCGTCCAAGCCGCAGCATCTGCTCGACGCCGTGGCCGCCCTGTCGGTCTCGCTCAGCGCCGAGGAGCGGGCGACGCTGGAGGCGCCATATCAGCCGCATCCGGTCGTCGGGTTCGAGTGATGGCAGACGACTCGCAGCTTGTCGTTCCGCCCTCGTTCATCGCGCTCTATCTGGAGCCGCACCGCAGCCGCCCCAACGCGCCGCGCGAGATCATCACCGCGCGCTACGAGTTCTGCGAAGACCTTGCCTCGATGCTGACCGAGCACGCCGCGGAGATCAAGTCCAGCCTGCACGTGACCGACGACGACGTGCTGTCGCGAGTGTGGCGCGGGCTGTGCGCGCCCGACTCCGGCGTGAACGCGGCGGAGGCGCAATGGGTGGCCAATCGTCTGGCCGAGTTGTTGGGTTGGCCGCTGCCGGGAGAGATGAGGGAAGGTTGAACGTCGGGCTTGGGTATCCTGCGCCCTGGCTCAACGTTTTCATCCCTCGATGTCCGCCCCCGCAGATTCCATGAACGACACGCCGCCCGCCGTTTCGGCCTGGGCGGTTTTCGGCAACCGCCGCATCGCTGCGGTCTTGCTGCTCGGGTTTTCTTCAGGGCTGCCGCTGGCGCTGACGGCGGGCACGCTGCAGGCCTGGCTCACGGTTGAAGGGCTGAGCCTGAAGGCCATTGGCTTTGCCACCCTGGTCGGGCAGGCCTATGTGTTCAAGTTCCTCTGGTCGCCGGCGATGGATCGTTACGCCGTGCCGTTCTGGGGGCGTTGGCTGGGGCGGAGGCGCGGCTGGCTGCTGCTGGCGCAACTGCTGCTGGCGGCCATGCTCGGTCTGATGGCCTTTGTCGGCGTGCCCGGCCCCGATCAGGCGGCGGCCTGGCCGGGGCTGGTACATGCTGCCCAATCGCTGGGGGTGGACGCCGCCAGCGCGCGTGCCGTGCCGCTGCTGCTGCTGGCCGTGGGCGTGGCGTTTTTCTCGGCCTCGCAAGACATCGTGATCGACGCCTATCGCACCGATGTGCTGCCCGCCGCCGAGCGCAGCGCCGGGGCCGCCGTGCTGGTGCTGGGCTACCGGCTGGCGATGATCGTCTCGGGTGGTCTGGCGCTCTGGCTCGCCACCGATGTGACCGGCTGGCGCGGCATCTACGCCCTCATGGCCGGGCTCATGCTCGTGCTCACCCTCGTCACCTTGTGGGCCCCGCGCCCGCCGCTGCATGCCAAACCGCCGCGCACCCTGCGCGAGGCGGTGGTCGAGCCTTTGCAAGAATTTTTCAGCCGCAAGGGGGCTTGGGCCTTGCTGCTGGCCATCGTGTTCTACAAGCTGGGCGACGCCTTCGCCGGGGCCTTGTCCACCACCTTTCTGATTCGCGGCGTGGGTTTCAGCCCGGCGGATGTGGGCCTGATGAACAAGAGCATGGGGCTGGTCGCCACCATCGTCGGCGCCCTGCTGGGCGGGGCCTTGCAGGCGCGGCTGGGGCTGTGGCGGGCGCTGTTGCTGTTTGGCGTGTTGCAGGGGGCCTCCAATCTGGCCTACTGGGTGCTGGCCGTTTCGCCGCAGAGTCTGGCGCTCATGGGCCTGGCGATCGGCGTGGAAAACTTCACCGGCGGCATGGGCACGGCGGCGTTTGTCGCCCTGTTGTCGGCGCTGTGCGATGTGCGTTTTTCCGCCACGCAGTTTGCGTTGTTGTCGGCGTTGTCGGCGGTGGGGCGGGTGTATGTCGGCCCGGCCACGGGCTATCTGGTCGATGCGCTGGGCTGGCCGAACTTCTATCTTTTCACCGTCGTCGCAGCCGTGCCGGGCGTGGTGCTGATCTACTGGCTGCGCGACATCATCGAAGCCCGCGACGTGCAAAACCCGGGCGGGTGAAGAGGTCGCAAAGGCAGTTTCAGAGCGCATTCAGCCGAGGTTAAGGCTAGGCTGCTGCAATTGAACCCGGATTTCCCATTAGGCGGGGTTTTGCCCCTACACGGGCGCTGGCGGGCGGTTTGGGGCGTCTTCGCCCCCGCGCTTCGCGCCCATAGCTTGGGCTATGGGCTTGTCGCGCAGGGTCAAATCCATCCCCAACCCGTCGCGCCATCATCCCGTGTCCTAATGGAAAATCCGGGTTGAATCAACATGGAGGAACGGCATCATGGCTGACACCGAACACGCGCTTGCCCTGGGCCAGGAGGCCCGTCTGTTTGTCCGCAATCATCAGAATGGCGTGCTGTCCACGCTTTCGAAGCGGCTGGACGGTTTTCCCTTCGGCTCGGTCTCGCCCTATGTGCTCGACCACGAGGGCCACCCTGTCATTCTCATTTCCACCCTGGCCGAACACACCAAGAACATCGACGCCGACCCGCGGGTGAGCCTCATCGTGCATCCCTGCGCCGAAGACATGCAGGCCGCAGGCCGCGTCACCCTGGTGGCGCGGGCCGAGCCACTGCCCGACAAGGCGGATTTTGGTGGGCGCTACCTGCGCTACCTGCCGCAGGCCGAGGGCTATTTCGCCATGCACGACTTTCACTTCTATCGTTTGCGGGTGGAAGACGTGCGCTTCATCGGCGGCTTCGGCAAGATCCACTGGATTCGCCCCGAGCGCTACGCCCCGCCGGCCGCGCCCGAGCTGGCTGCCGCCGAAGACGGCATCCTCGCCCACATGAACGCCGACCATGCGCACAACCTGCGCGAATACTGCCGCCATGTGCATGGCGCGGAGGTGCTCGATGCGGCGATGGTCGGGATCGACTGCGATGGCTTCGACGTGCGCGCCGACGGTCATGTGCTGCGCTTCAACTTCCCCGAACCCGTGCTCGACGCCGAGGCTGCCCGCGCGGCCTTGGTCGAACTGGCGAAACAGGCCCGCACCACGGCCCCGGCGTGAGTGCGGCGGCGCCTGCAGAAAACCGCGTACCG
>DZDA01000091.1 GCA_022730375.1 Thiomonas intermedia | reverse complement strand
GTAGCGCAATTAAGTTCCATCAAGAGTCAAACACTACACTAGCGGGTCACGGGCATGGTGCCGGAATCCCGGCCAAACCGTGCGCAGCGCCTTCACACAATTCACGACAGAAATCACACACAGCATCATCGCAAATTGATTACAGTCAATACGTAATTTGTTCGTAAATAGTAGCAAAAAATCTCAGACTTTTTCATGTATGAGAAATAAATCACAGAATCAAATTTTCTGTGCACCCCTGCAATAAGGGGATGGAAAATTCTGTCAAAAACCTGCTTAGGATGTCGCTTGTAACAGCCTGTAATTTACATTTCTCCGACCTCCGATCCATGCTTTTCTCAACGTTTGTTCCTTTGCGCCTGGCCCCTGCTGGGACTCTGTCTCGCCCGCTGACGCGCTCTTGCGTCAAGTTCTTGCATCGGGATGACACGCTTGACTCGATGCCAGGCGCTCAGCACTGCGTTGACCCAACCCTACCCGGGAGAAAATGATGAGATGGCTTGACTGGCTGCGCAAACAAGTGACCGCAAACGATCTGGAGCGCGAGGCGCCCCACCCGGCAGCCGCCACGGCATCGTCTGCGGCAGAGGATGATCCATCCGACCTGCCCGCAGCCGAAGACAGCGACGTACCGTCAGAGTTGGCCGGTTTGGATTTCTATTCGGCCATCGCCACGCATCAGCGCTGGAAAAATCGTCTCAAAGATGTGGTCAGAGGGCAATCGCAAGAAGCCCTGGACCCTGCAGTGGTGGGGCGGAGCGATGCCTGCGCCCTCGGCCAATGGCTGACCACACAAGAGGGCGGCCAGCACATCTCGCCCGAACTGATGACCCGCCTCAAAGAGGAACACGCGCAATTTCACAAGCTCGCAGCAGAGGTCATCCGTCTCTCTGATCAAGGGCTGCACCAGCAAGCGCTCGATGCCTTGCGCACCGACGCCCCCTATAACCGCTGCTCGCATCGCGTCACCAAGCTGCTGAGCCAAATCTATTTTGAACTGAGCGAGTTTCACAAGCCCGGTTCACGCCCATGACACGCCCATGACCACCTCCAGCCCCTTCTCGATTGCAGTACAGATGGAAGACCTGCTGCGCCATCTGCCCAGCGCCGTGGTGGCGTTTGATGCGGCAGGCCAGGTGGCGCAAATCAATCCCGCCTGCCTGGAGCTGTTTCGCCTGCGCCTGCATCCGGCGGAACTGATCGGCCAGGGTTGGCGGTCATTTTTTGATCATCTGGCGCCGTCTCTCGAGGATCCTGAAGCGGAATTGGCCCGCATCAAAACGCTGATCCAGCAGGACGCTCCAGACCTGGCGGAACTCCGCCTGCGCGACGGGCGGCTTGTCTTGCGCCATTACGTCCCTTTTGTGCAAGATGGCGAGGTTCAAGGCGCGCTGTGGCAATTGCAGGACGTGACCGCCATCCAGGCGCAGCAAAAGCAGCTTGAATATCTCATCGAACGCGATCCGCTGACCGGGCTGCTCAATCGACGCGGCTTCGACCGTCGACTCACCATGCTGGAGCGTCATCCATTGGGGCAACATGGCTTCACTCTGGCCTTGATCGATCTGGATGACTTCAAGCGGGTCAACGACACGCTGGGACATCCCGCCGGAGATGCGGTGCTGGCCGAGGTGGCAGACCGGCTCAAGGCGCTGGTGCGCCTCACCGACATGCCCGCGCGCATCGGCGGAGACGAGTTCGCGCTCCTCATGCCGGAATGCCGCACGGAAGAGCAGGCCGTTCAGATTGGCGAACGCCTGCTGCGCGTGATGGGAAAGCCCATGCAGATCGCCGGAGTCGAACTCTGGCAGTCCTGCTCCATTGGCCTGGCGGTGCAACGGGGTTCGGGGCGCTGCTCGACGCCGATGTTTCAACGCGCCGATCTGGCGCTTTATGACGCCAAAACTGCGGGCCGCAATCAGTTCAAGCTGTTTTCGCAGCGGCTCCAACACCAGCATGACACCCTGCATCATCAAAGAGAGATGTTGCGCGACGCCTTGCAACAAGGCCGACTGCAACTCTTTTACCAGCCCATTCTCACGCTGGAACCGGAGCACAACGGGTTTTTTGTCCGCAAATTCGAGGCGCTGCTGCGGCTGCACGATGCGCAGGGCCAGTTGCGGCGCGCGGAAGAATTCGAAACCGCGCTGGCCGATCCGCAGTTAGGCATCGAAGTTGACCGATATGTGCTCGACGCAGCGCTGCGACAGTTGGTCTTCTGGAAGCGGCAAGGCTCGCCGCTGCGTCTTGCCATCAACATTTCTCCGCATCATTTTTCGCATCCCGACTTCGTGGGTACGGTGCGCGAGCGTCTTCAGGCCTACCCCGAGGTGAGACCGCAAGATCTCTGCCTGGAAATCACCGAGCACGGCCCCTCGCTGAACTCGCGCGTGGTGAATGCCACCATTCTTGAATTGCGCCGGCTCGGCCTGTCCATCAGCCTGGACGACTTCGGCACCGGCAATGCGAGTCTGGCGCATCTGCAACAGTTCGATGTCTCGGTCGTCAAAATCGATCGCAGCTTTGTGCGCGATCTGCTGCAGGACGGCATCGACCTGAGTCTGAGTTACGGCATGCTGCGCCTGGCGCAGATGTTGGGCATCAGCGCCATTGCCGAGGGGGTGGAAACGCGCGCGCAGTGCCGGGCGTTGATCCTGCTCGGTTTCCGGCACCTGCAAGGCTACGCGTTTGCACGGCCCATGCCCGCGGAACAGGTGATGGGCTGGCTCGACTCTTTTGAAACCGAACTGTCCTGGCTGGGCGCCCTGGCCAGGCCGCAGGTGCTCGATGCCGAGCGCGCGGTTCAGGCGCTTGTGTCACACCGCATGCGCGCGCGCAAACTGCTCTCCCATACCCTGGATGACGCGGAGATGGAGGAACTGCGGCATCCGCAAGCCACGCAGCGCTGCGATCTGGGGCACTGGCTGGCGTCGCAGACCGAGCTGTATGCGGAGCAGCCGCAGTTTCAACGGCTGGTGCAGGCGCATGCGCAGTTCCACCAGTGCTTGAGCGCCGCCATCGCCAAGACCGATGTCGATGTCGATGCCGATGCCGACATGCAACTCAGCCAGTGCAGCGATGAGGTGCATGCCGCGTTCTGGGACTGGGTGCTGCACGCACCGCAATTGCAACCCGTCTGAGTTTGGAGTGGACTGCCATGAAAAACAACCCCATGATGCCTGCCTGCAAGGGGCGCAGGCCAGCCGCCCAACGGGGTCAGGGCCGGGGTCAGGGCTTCACCCTGATCGAATTGATGATCGTCGTGGCCATCATCGGCATTCTCGCCGCCGTGGCCATACCCCAGTATCGCGACTACATGGTGCGCGCCCGCGTGATAGAAGGCATCAATCTGACCTCCGGCATCAAAACCGCTGTGGCCGAGCATTGGGCCACGCACGGCAGCTTCATCTCCGACTGGCCCAGCACCGATCAGGTGTGCACGGGCGCAACCGCGGCCTGTACGCAGGCGTATGGCGCCGAGCCGCCGAGCGGCACCTACAGCATCAGCGTGCTCGTGGGCTATCACGGCACCATCATCATCACCTACAACCAGCTTCTCAACCCCAACCAGGCCACTGGATACACGCTGGTGTTGCAACCAGCGCCCGGTGAAGGCAGCCTTCGCTGGGTCTGCTTTTCCGGGGGGCAAACCACCAAAGACGGCGTGACCGCCTATGCGACCCCCACCCTGCCGTCTCAATATGCCCCGCCACCTTGCCGTTGAATCATGAGCAAAATCCTTGTGTTCCTGCCCGGCGCGGTCAGCCATGCCATCGAATTGCGTCTGCCCCGGCAGCACATCGGACGGCACGCCCACAACACCATTGCACTGCCCGATGCGCGCGTCAGCGGGGTGCATGCCTTGCTGCAACAGACCCAAACTGACTGGTGGATCGAAGACCTGGGCAGCACCAATGGCACCTGGATCAACGGCAAGCGCATCAACGCTTCGATCCTGCTTCCGGAGGATGTGCTGCACATCGGCGGCTGCACCCTGCGCCTGCTGCTGTCAGACAAGACGAAAAAACGTCCATCGCGGCAAGAGGCGGATCAGTTCCACGAGGCGCTCACCTTGCCTGCGGATTTTGGGCCGACCGATTTGATGCGGACCGGGACATGAGCAAGAAGAACGAATCCAGGCCCGGCCCCAGTTTTCTCGGCCGGCTGGCCCGTTTCGTGCGCCATCCAACCACCGATTGGGCGCAGACACAGTTCCATCCTGGAGAGCGCCTGAGCGCCGCACAACGCAAAGCGCAGCAGCGCGAGTCGAAAAAAATGCAGCGCGCTGCCGTGCTCGTTCGCGACCGCGAATTCGATGTATTGCGCCGCGAAATGCACAACCGAAAATCGCTCGCGACCGAATCGCTCGAAGGGCTGTCCATTCCCTCCACCCTGCTGCCGCCGCCCCTGCGCGCAGTCTCACGCCAGCACACCCTGCACAAGATCGACGCCATTGAACGGCAGATTCAGGAGGAGCAGCGACTGCAAAACAGCGCCACCCTGCCGGGCGGCATGCTCGACGACAGCGGCCTGGCGCAGGTGGGTTTTGCCGCCTCCGCCCTGCGTCCAGGTTCGCACCGCCGCAGTCATACGCCGCGATGGGGACACAGCCAACTGCTGCAGCCCTCGCGCTTGCAAACCACACTGCCCTATGGCGCGCGGGCAACACGTCCGCCCAGCCCCTGGGGGCACACCGTGCTGCCGATCCCGGCTGTGATCGAACTCGCCGCCTTCGACTTTGCCGAGGGACGGGACGCCCAAGTGGAATCACAGCTTCTGACCGGACTGCAGACCGAGCCCGGCGTGAGCATGGTGCAGCAGATTTTCCAGGCATTGCTTGATTTTTACTGGGCGACAGACCAGCAGGACAAACTGCAATCGCGCACGCTCGACTATGTGCAGCGGTATGGACAGACGCCGATGCCACGACCCGAACTGGACGCGCTGCAGTCTGCAAACCCGCATGCAGCGAGCTTCATTGCGGCGGAGCAGTTCGACATCCTGCAGTTACGCGCCTTCGAACACTTCGTCGCGGAGGCCTCCACGCACCTGATTCTGGATTGGTCCGCGCTGGTCTCTCTATCTGAAGCGCAGCAGGCTCCACTGACGGAGGCGCTGAAGAGGCTCAATGACCGCCCCGTCGAGCTCGAACTGCATGGCGCTGACATGCTGCTGGCGGCCACCCGGCTGCAATCGAGCGCGGCGAGCGCTGCAGAAACCGCTCTGCGACTGCAAGTGCTGCGCCTGTTGGGCGACGAAGCCGGTTTTGTCGATCTCGCGGTGGAACTCTCCGTCGCCTGCTCCTGCTCTCCGGTGGACTGGACCCCTGCGCGGTTCAAGCGCGTCGACACGGCAGAGCGCGGACTCACCTCACTGCACAGCCTGCATCGTCAGACGTCCCGGACGGCAACACGGGCTGACAATGGCGATGCCGGGCTGGTTCAGACGAGCGTGCGCCTCAGCGGCAATCTGTCGAGTGCGGATGAATCGTTCTTGCGAACATTGCGGGCGCAGGCGGGGCGGGCAGATGCCATCATTTTGGAACTGCACGCCGTGCGCCGCATGGATTTCGCTGCGGCCGCCAATCTGCTGAACTGGGTGGTAGCCCAGTCCCAGCTTGGCAAATCGGTGGAGCTTCATGGCGCACACACCTTGCTGGCGCCTTTTCTGCGGTCTGTCGGGTTGCAGGTTCTGACCTGACCCGGGCTCCGTGATTTTCAACCGTACAAACGATCGAATTCAATGTCCATCGAACTCTACAAAGACCCGCAGCACGCCTGCGTGATGTTCACCGACCTCGTTCCCGACGAAGATGCGGTGCAGGCCAACCAGTTCCTCATCGTCGATCATGGCGAAGGCGTGATCCTCGACCCAGGCGGCAATATGACTTACAACGAACTGAGCCTGACCATGCGCAAATACATCGCGCCGAACAAGCTCGACTACATCGTCGCCTCGCATGCCGATCCGGACATCATCGCTTCGCTCGACCGCTGGATGACTGCGTCGCAGGCCAAGCTGGTGATCTCGGCGCTGTGGGCGCGCTTCGCCCCGCACTTCTGCAAACTGGGCAAAACCGACAACCGGGTCGTGGCCGTGCCCGATGCCGGCGGACGGCTGCATTTCGGCCAGACCAGCCTGTGGCTCCTGCCAGCGCACTTCATGCACGCCGAAGGCAACTTTCAGTTCTACGATCCGGTGAGCAAAATTCTGTTTTCCGGCGACTTGGGCATCTCACTGCTCACTGGGGTGCAGGCCGGGCAGGTCATCACCAGCCTCGATCCCATGCCGCACGGCATGGAGGCGTTCCACCGGCGCTATATGGTGAGCAACAAGATTCTCAAGCTCTGGGTGCGCATGGTGCGCCAGCTCGACATCGCCATGATCGCGCCGCAGCATGGGGCGCCTCTGGTCGGTGCGGCCATCGGCCAGTTGCTCGACTGGCTCGACAATCTGCCCTGCGGCATCGACCTCATGGGGCCGGGTCAATATCAGCTTCCGTCGGCTGACCTCGCGGTCTGAAACCCGAGCAGGACAACAAATTGGCGCCAATAACACCGCTGCACAGGCCGCCTCCAAACGCCACGCTGCCTATCGAACTGCTGCGCGCTTTCGCCCGTGAGCCGCATCACGACCGCCTGTTCGAACGCGTGGTGCAGGCTGTCGCGCAGATGACGGGCGCAGACGGCGCCCTGCTCGTGGAATCCGAGGCAGGCGCGCTGCGCGCCCGCGCCGTCTGCGGACTGTCGTCCGATCAGCAGACGCTCGTCGGCGTCTATTGCGACACGGCCCTCGCAGGTCTGGCGGGACGCGCGCTGCGCGAGGAGCGCGATATTTTTCTGGCCGACTACGCGGCTTCCCCCGACGCCCTGCCAGTGGTCCTCCAGATCGGCATCCGGTCGGCATGGCTGCTGCCCATGCGCACGGGCGCGCGGATCAGGGCGGCGCTTTGCCTGTTCTGGTTCCAGCCCGCCCTGCCGCCCGCTGCGGAACTGACGGAAAACATGCGCCTCGTCGTCGATTTCGTCGGCGGAGCCTTGCGGCGTGAGCGGCTCGAACACCTGCTGCGCCAACGCGCCACGCACGACAATCTCACCCAGCTTCCCAACCGCCGCGCCTTCGAGTGGTCTTTGGGCCGGGCGATCAGCCGTGCACGGCGGCAAAACCACTTTCTGGCGCTGGGCCTGCTCGACCTCGACGATCTCAAACCCATCAACGACCGCTTCGGTCATGCAGCAGGCGATGCGCTGCTGCGTGAAATTGCACAGCGACTTCAGCACGCCTTGCGCGAAACCGATTTCGTGGCCCGCCTGGGCGGCGATGAATTTGCGCTGATTTTCGAAGATCTCGCCCAGCCGGAAGATGCGCTGCCCGTCATCCGGCGCATCGAGGCGGCGCTGCAGCAACCCTTCGCCCTGCCCGACGCCCCGGCGATAGGTCTGAATGTGAGCCTGGGCCTGGCGCTGTATCCGCTTGACGCAGCCGAACCCGACGCTTTGTTGCGCCAGGCCGATTTGGCCTTGTACGCCATCAAATCGCACAAACTCGATCGCAACCAGTGGTGGCAGTTCCACAGCGAACCCTGGACTCCCGCTGAGGCCGAGCCCGCCGACAGCAGTCCGCCCGCGCCGGAGCCCGGCGCCTACGGCCCTCAGGCCGAGGAGGTTTTGCAGCGCATTGCGCCACAGATCGAATACGCCGCCGCAGACTGGGTGCGGCAGTTCTATGACGACCTCCAGCGGCAGGACGACGCGCAGGCCGTGCTGCAAACGCTCAGCGATGAAGAAATGGCGCAGTTGCGGCAAAAGCAGCAGGCGCATCTGATTCAACTGTTCTCGCCCGCACTGGGCGAAGCCGAACATCGCCGCCATGCCGAGCGACTCGGGCAGGTGCATGCCTTGACCGGGGTGAGCGCGGCCCTGCTGGCCTCGTCTTTCGACTTTTTCCGGCAGCAGCTTTTCACCCTGCTGTATTACAGCGCCCTGCGGCGTGAAGACCGCCACCGCCTCTGGCGCATCGTTTCCGCGCGCATCCAGGTTGAACTGCGCATGCAGGTCAGCGCGGCGCAGGACGTGATTCAACGCGACATCGAAATGGCCGAGGTCATCGGGCGCGAGGCCGTGCGCTACAGCAGCCGAATCGACTTCATGCACTGGGCGCTGCAGCAGTTGGCCAGCCTGCCCGGCATCGCCGCCGCCGCGTATGGCCGGCCCAATGAGCAGGGGGTGATCGTCGCTGAATTTTCCACGCCCCGCTTTCAGGACTATGCAGGCCGGTTCCAGCACGGCCTGGCCGATTACCCCAGCGTCGAACAGACGAATTTGCTGTCGCAGGCCAGTCAGGTGCGCGCCTGGCGGCATGAACGCATCGAGAGCGTGTGCAGCTTCGCCCGCGACGACCGCGCGGGGCCGTGGCGCGAGGCGGCGCAGCAAACCGGGTTTCGCAGCGCGGTGTCGATTCCGCTGCGCGATGCGCACGAACGGCTGTCGGGCATCCTGAGCCTCTACGGCGCCTACCCCAACCAATTCGAGGCGAGCGTCACGCGGCACGGCCTGGAACTCATCGGGCAATCGCTTTCGCAGGCCTTGCAGGGTTTTCATCGCGCCTCGCAGACCGTACTGACCGAATCGCTGCGGATGCAAAAACGCAGCCTGTTCACCCCCCAGAACCTGCACATGTGGGTGCAGCCGGTGATCGATTTGCAGCAGCAAGGCCGGCTGCTGCGCGTGGAGGCGCTGGCTCGCCTGAGCGCGCCTGGCGGCGGCTGGATCGCACCGCAGGATTTCGTGCCTTATCTGGGCGCCAGCGAACTCACCCGGCTGTTCACCCTGGGACTGGATCAGGCGCTGCAGCACCTGCGCCAGTGGGAGACGCAAGGGCTGCGTATCCAGGCGTCAGTCAATCTGCCGCCCGAAGCCCTCTCCGACCCGAATTGCCCGCAGTGGGTCAGTCAGGCTCTGGAGCGCGCCGGTCTGCCTCCCGATCGGCTGCATCTCGAACTGTTGGAAACAGCCGAACTGGATGCGGAGTCGGCAGGCGCTCCCGTGGCGCAGACTCTGCAGGCGCTGGCCCGGCTGGGCGTATCGCTCGAAATGGACGATCTCGGCTCGGGCTACTCCAGCCTGCTGCGCCTGCGCAGCCTGCCGTTCCAGACGGTGAAAATCGACCGTGAACTGCTGGCCGACGCCCGCCAGACGCCCAGACGCACTCTGGGCATCATCGGCGGGCTGGTCATTCTGGCGCATGCACTCGACCTCAAAGTGGTCGTCGAAGGGCTGGAAACAGAAGAACTGATTGAAATGGCGACCTTGCTGGGCGCAGACTGCGGCCAGGGCTACGCCATCGCCCGTCCCATGTCGGCCGATGCGCTGCCCGGTTGGCTGCAGCGCTATTCCCCCCTCGTCGATCCTGCCTGGCCCCGCACCGCGCTGGGCGCGGTCGCCGCGCACTGGCAATGGGAACACTCTGGCATGGATGCAAACGCGCCCGACCCCGATCAAGCGCACCAACACTGCGCCTTGGGCCGTTACCTGCACGACCATGGCTTGGACGGTGGAGAAATCGGTCGCCTGCATGAGCAAATTCACACCCTTTCCCACACCGGCGACCCGCCGAAGCGGCAAGACCGCGACCTCGTCGATCGTCTGTTCACTCTGCTGATGAAAGCAAATCATGAGTCGGATTGATCTAGACCCCACCCAACGCCTGGTCGATGTCAACTGGGACACCCCGGAAATGCAGGATTTGCTGCGCAAAACGGAACACCTGCATCTCGACAATCGCCATCTCGTGAACAAACATCCCATTTTGCTGCGACTGGGTTGGCACACCAGTGCCCCCTCCAATGCGGCTGTCTGGGTTGATCTCAGCCAAGCTGACGGACAGCGCGTTGTGCTCACGGATTTTCCACTGGAGCCAGGAGACCCTGTCATGCTGGAAATCCGCCAAACTGGCTTGCAAAGGGAGAACTTCGTTTATGCAGAGGTGCTTTCTTGCCGCAGCGGACAAAGAGTCGGAGATAACGGCCTTTTTGTGTTGGTTCTGCGTGATCTCAAGCGGCCGCCTTTGCTGACCAGCGGCTGAACCTCACGTCACACAGAAATTTGGCTGAGTCCGAATTGCCGTATCCGGTTCATCTCCCCAAATACGGCGGCAGAATCATCGTTCGGTTGACCAGCACGTTGAACGTGTAGCCAGGGCGGATGTTCAGCGTCGGATGAATGTTCAGGTTCTTGTTGAGCAGGTTCGTGCCGACAGTATCGATCTGCTGCGACAAGGCTCCTGCTGCCTGCTG
>DZDA01000001.1 GCA_022730375.1 Thiomonas intermedia | reverse complement strand
AAACTGAACGGGGTCAGGTCTAGCATCGTTGCATCCCCGCCTTCACTCCCCCTCCAACCGCAACATGCTCGCGCCCTCGCCCAGCGAAATCAGCCCGGTCTTGGCGTAGATGCCGAGCTTGGCGCGGGTGTCGGTGATGTCGAGGTTGCGCAGGGTGAGTTGGCCGATGCGGTCCAGCGGGCTGAACGGCGCGTCTTCCACCTTTTCCATGCTCAGGCGCTCGGGGGCGTAGGTCAGGTTGGGGCTTTCGGTGTTGAGGATGCTGTAGTCGTTGCCGCGGCGCAGTTCCAGCGTGACTTCGCCGGTAACGGCGCGGGCCACCCAGCGCTGGGCGGTTTCGCGCAGCATCATGGTTTGCGGGTCGAACCAGCGACCTTGGTAGAGCAGGCGGCCGAGTTTGAGGCCGTTGATGCGGTACTGCTCAATGGTGTCTTCGTTGTGGATGCCGGTGACCAGGCGCTCGTAGGCGATGTGCAGCAGTGCCATGCCCGGGGCTTCGTAGATGCCGCGGCTCTTGGCTTCGATGATGCGGTTCTCGATCTGGTCGCTCATGCCCAGGCCGTGACGGCCGCCGATTTCGTTGGCTTTGAGGAAGAGCGCAACGGCATCGCTGAAGCTCTGGCCGTTCAGGGCAACGGGCTGGCCTTCTTCGAAGCGGATGGTCACTTCCTCGGCCTTCACTTCCACTTCGGGCTTCCAGAACGTCACGCCCATGATGGGGTTGACGATGCGGATGCCGCTGCTCAGGTGCTCCAGGTCTTTGGCTTCGTGGGTCGCGCCGAGCATATTGCTGTCGGTGCTGTAGGCCTTTTCGACTGACATTTTGTAGTCGAAGCCGTTGGCAATGAGGAACTCGCTCATTTCCTTGCGGCCGCCGAGTTCGTCGATGAAGGTCTGATCCAGCCAGGGTTTGTAGATTTTCAGGCTGGGGTTGGTGAGCAGGCCGTAGCGGTAGAAGCGCTCGATGTCGTTGCCCTTGAAGGTGGAGCCGTCGCCCCAGATGTGGACGTCGTCTTCCTTCATCGCGGCCACCAGCATGGTGCCGGTGACGGCGCGGCCCAGCGGGGTGGTGTTGAAGTAGGTGATGCCGCCGGTGCTGATGTGAAACGCGCCGCACTGGATGGCGGCAATGCCTTCGTGCGCCAGTTGCACGCGGCAGTCGATCAGGCGGGCTTTTTCAGCGCCGTAGGCCAAGGCCTTGCGCGGAATGTCGTCGTAGTCGCTCTCGTCGGGCTGGCCGAGGTTGGCGGTGTAGGCGTAGGGCTGGGCGCCCTTTTTTTTCATCCACAGCAGGGCGGCGGAGGTGTCGAGGCCGCCGGAGAAGGCGATGCCGACTTTTTGCCCGGTGGGCAGGTTTTGCAGAATGGTAGCCATGGGTTTGAGCGCCGATTAGCCGAAATGGCAGATGTAGTGATAGGCGGTTTCGCCTTCAGGCACGCGAATCTCGAAGCGGGTGTTGCCCGGCACGCTGAAACGCGCGCCCACGCCGGATTTCACCCAGACGTCGCTGCCCGGCAGTTTGTATTCGCAGGCCCCGGCCACGCATTCCATGATTTCGGGCGCGCCGGTGTTGAAGGTCAGCGTGGCGGGCAGAATCACGCCGACGGACGCCTTGCGGCCATCAGCCAGGGTGATGCCGTGGCTGATGCATTTGCCGTCGAAGTACACATTGGCCTGCGTGTTGACGGTCACGCCGCCGATCTGGGTGGTGCTCATGGGTGGGTTCTGGCAGGGGGAAAAGAGAGCCGCTATTCTGCCATTCCCATGAACTTACGCACTTATTACCCGCCCATCGAACCCTTCAAAACCGGCGTGCTCGACACCGGCGAAGGCCACCAGATCTACTGGGAACTCTGCGGCAATCCGCAAGGCCAGCCTGCCGTCTTTCTGCACGGCGGGCCGGGCTCGGGCTGTTCGCCAGATCATCGCCGCCTGTTCGACCCGCAACGCTACTGCGTGCTGCTGTTCGACCAGCGCGGCTGCGGACGATCGACCCCGCACGCCTCGCTGGAGAACAACACGACCTGGCATCTGGTGGCCGACATCGAACGGCTGCGCACCCTGCTGGGCGTGGATCGCTGGCTGGTGTTCGGCGGCTCGTGGGGCAGCACCCTGGCCCTGGCCTATGCCCAGACGCACACCGAGCGGGTGTCGGCGCTGATCCTGCGCGGCATCTTCACCCTGCGGCGGGAGGAACTGCTGTGGTTCTACCAGGAAGGCGCGTCCTGGCTGTTTCCCGATCTGTGGGAGGGCTTTCTGGCCCCCATTCCCGAAGCGGAGCGCAGCGATCTGATCGGCGCTTATCGCAAACGGCTGACGGGCGCCGACCCGGCAGCGCAACTGGCCTGCGCCCGCGCCTGGAGCGTGTGGGAAGGGCAGACCATCCGCCTGCTGCCCGATGCGGTCAACGCTGCTCATCATGCGCAGGATGCGTTCTCGCTGGCCTTCGCGCGCATCGAGAACCACTACTTCGTGCATGAAGGCTGGATGGAGCAAGGCCAGTTGCTGCGCGACGCAGGCAAGCTGGCCGAGGTGCCCGGCGTCATCGTGCAAGGCCGGTACGACGTGTGCACCCCGGTTCGCAGCGCCTGGGACTTGCACCGCGCCTGGCCGCAAGCCGATTTTCAGCTCGTGCCCGACGCAGGGCATGCCTACAACGAGCCGGGCATCCTCTCGCGTCTGATCGAGGCGACGGACCGATTTGCGGGCGGTTGACGTCGCCGAACCGCCCCTGACCGTCCCGACCAACGTCCCTTTACGCCGTCACGGCGGCCTGCAGTGCACCCAGCCCGGCGTCGTCGCGCAGCTTGGCGGCTTTGCCTGTGGCCTCCCAGCTGAACTCGGGTTCGTCGCGGCCGAAGTGACCGTAGGCGGCGGTCTTGGAGTAGATGGGGCGACGCAGATCGAGCATTTCGATAATGCCGCGCGGACGCAGATCGAAGTGACGGCGCACGAGTTGTTCAAGCTTGGCGTCGTCGATCACGCCGGTACCCTGCGTCGTCACCATGATGCTGGTGGGCTGGGCCACGCCGATGGCGTAGGAAATCTGCACCAGGCACTTCTTGGCCAGACCGGCGGCCACGATGTTCTTGGCCACATGGCGCGCGGCATAGGCGGCCGAACGGTCGACCTTGGTCGGGTCTTTGCCGCTGAAAGCGCCGCCGCCGTGCGGGGCCGCGCCGCCGTAGGTATCGACGATGATCTTGCGCCCCGTCAGACCGCAGTCGCCCTGCGGGCCGCCGACGACGAAGCGGCCGGTCGGATTGATGAGGTACTTCACCTCGCCGCGCATGAACTCCGCGGGCAGCACGGGTTTGATGATGTGCTCGATGACCGCCTCGCGCAGATCGGCCAGCGCGATGTCGGGCGCGTGCTGGGTGGACAGAACCACGGTGTCGATGGCCACGGGATAGCCGTTTTCGTAGCGGAAGGTGATCTGGCTCTTGGCATCCGGGCGCAGCCAGGGCAGACGGCCGTCACGGCGCAACTGGCTCTGGCGCTCGACCAGGCGGTGCGCGTAATAGATCGGCGCGGGCATGAGTTCAGGGGTTTCGTCGCAGGCGTAGCCGAACATCAGCCCCTGGTCGCCGGCGCCGATGTCGAGTTCGTCGTCGTGCGCGCTGTTCACGCCCTGGGCGATGTCGGGGCTTTGCTTGTCGTAGGCGACGAGCACCGCGCAGCTCTTGTGGTCGATGCCGAAATCGGCGTCGTCGTAGCCGATGCGCTTGAGCGTGTCGCGCGCGACCTGGATGTAATCGACCACGGCCGTGGTGGTGATCTCGCCAGCCAGGACGATGAGGCCGGTGTTGGCCAGGGTTTCGGCGGCAACGCGGGAGGCCGGGTCTTGCGCCAGATTGGCGTCGAGAATGGCGTCGGAGATTTGGTCGGCCACCTTGTCGGGGTGACCCTCGGAGACGGATTCGGAGGTAAACAGGAAGTTGCTCGCCATGACGGCCCTTTCAATCGGTTGGTTTGACGCCACCGCTTGAGGTTCGCACGGCGACGCTTTAGCGGACATCTGCGCAGCAAAGCCGAAGGCCTGCCGCCCCTGCCACCCCGCAAGTTGTCATTAACTCGGTGGCAGTGGAAAACATTCTAAGCCTGCGGACACGCGCCGCCAATCCGTAACATGACACCCTTTGCCCTGCAAGGAATTCATGCTGCTGCGCTTTTTCCGCCTTCTCTCCCATCTGCCCCTGAGCTTGCTCCAGGCGCTGGGAGCGGCGCTCGGCCTGGCGGTGTACGCGGCGTCCGGCATCTACCGCCAGCGCCTGCGCGCCAATCTGCAGCAGGCCGGTTATGACCCCGACCGGCTGGCGCGCAAGGCTGCGGCGCAGGCCGGGCGCATGGCGGGCGAGTTGCCCGCCATATGGTTTCGCCGCGGCGACAAAGCCCCGGTCCACGCAGTACAGGTCATCGGCAGGGAGCATGTGGACGCGGTGCGCGCCAGCGGCCAAGGCGTGCTCTACCTCGCCCCGCACCTGGGCGGCTTCGACGTCTCGGCGCAGGCCGCGGCGACGTGGGGGCCGATCACCGTGATGTACAGGCCACCGCGCAAGGCCGTGTTGCAACCCGTGGCGCTGGCGTCGCGCCAGCGCCACAACCTCGCCACGGCACCGGCCAATCTCGCCGGGGTGCGCCAGTTGCTGCGCGCCCTGCGCGCGGGCGAGTCCGTCGGCCTGCTGCCCGATCAGGCGCCGGCACAAGGCGAAGGCGTTTGGGCCGACTTTTTTGGCCGCCCCGCCTACACCATGACGCTGCCCGCCCGTCTGGCGCAACTGGGCAACGCCCGCATCATTCTGGCCTCGACGCTGCGTCTGCCCGGCGGACGCGGCTACATCCTCACGCTGGAGCCCTTTCCCGGCGAACTCGACGCTGATCCGCAGCGCGCTGCCACGCAGATTAACCAAGCGCTGGAAACCCTGATCCGCCGCTGCCCGGAACAGTATCTCTGGGGCTACAACCGCTACAAACGCCCTCCCGGCGCGCCCGCGGCGCCTGAGCAATCCGCACCCGGAAAGGCCCTATGAGAGCCCCCCTATGAGAGCCCTTCTCGCCCGGCTGAGCATTGCGCTGATCTGGCTGCTGCACCTGCTGCCCTACCCCGTGCTGGCTGCGCTGGGCGCCACGGTGGGCTGGCTGTTGTGGCCACTGGCCGGATCGCGCCGTCGCATCACCCTGCGCAATCTGCAACTGTGCTTCCCCAACTGGAGCGCCGCGCAGCAGCGCGCCGTGGGGCGGCGGCATTTCGTCTATGTGGCCCGCGCCTTCCTGGAGCGCGGGGTGCTGTGGTACGCCAGCCCCCGGCGCTTGCAGCGGCTGCTGCACATCGACGGCGCGGTCAGCGAAGCCATGGACGGCAGCCAAAACACCCTGCTGCTGGGCTTTCATTTCGAGGGGCTCGATGCCGGCTGGACGGCGCTCAGTCTGGTGGCCCCGCGCCCGGTCTCGGGCATGTACACCCCGCAGAAAAACAAGGTGCTCGACGACTGGGTGGTGGCGCGGCGCAGCCGGTTTCACACCGCCGCCATCGTTTCGCGGCATGACGGCGCGGCCGGCATGTTGCGGCAACTGCGCGCCGGAGTGCCGTTCTACACCCTGCCCGACATGGACTTCGGCCCGCGCAGTTCGCGCTTCATCGACTTTTTCGGCGTGCCCGCCGCCACGCTGGACGTCGCCCCGCGGCTGGCGGCATCGGCGAACGCCCGGGTCTATCCGGTGGTCACCCGCATGCTGCCCGGCGCGCGCGGCTATGCCATCACCGTGCATCCCGCTTGGGCCGATTTTCCCGCGCTGGACGCCCGGGGCAAGCCCGCCGACATCGACGCCGACCTGCGACGCATGAACCGGTTCATCGAAGAGCAGGTGCGCACCATGCCCGCGCAATACCATTGGGTGCACAAGCGCTTCAAGAACCGCCCAGAAGGCGAGCCTTCTCTTTACTGACCCATGCAACTCGCATTCACCAAAATGCACGGCGCCGGAAACGACTTTGTCGTGCTCGACGCCACCCGCGCCCCGCTGACCCTCAACACGGCGCAACTGCGCCTGCTGGCCGACCGGCACTTTGGCGTGGGCGCCGACCAGATTCTGGTGGTCGAAGCCGCGCACTCGCCCGAGGTCGATTTCGGCTATCGCATTTTCAACGCCGACGGCGGCGAGGTGGAGCAATGCGGCAACGGCGCGCGCTGCTTCGTCGCCTATGTGCATGGCAAAGGGCTCACCGCCAAACGCCGCATCCGGGTGCAGACGCTCTCCGGCCTCATCGAACCCGAACTGCAGCCCGATGGCCGCGTCACCGTGGACATGGGCGCGCCGGTTTTCGAGCTGACGCGCGTGCCTTTCGAGGCCAACGGCCTGACGCCGCTGCCGGTGGATGGCTGGGAGCAATGGCCGCTGGACATCGCAGGGGCCATCGCCTGGGTGAGTGTGCTGTCGATGGGCAACCCGCATGCCGTGCAGCGGGTGGGCGATGTGGACACCGGACCCGTGCTCAGCCACGGCCCGCTGATTGAGCATCACCCCCGGTTCCCGCGCCGGGTCAACGCGGGCTTCATGCAGATCATCGACCCCCAGCACATCCGCCTGCGCGTCTGGGAGCGCGGCGCGGGAGAAACCCTGGCCTGCGGCACAGGCGCCTGCGCCGCCGTGGTGGCCGGGCTGCGCCACGGCTGGCTGCAAGGCGCGGTCGACGTGCAGACCCACGGCGGCGAGCTGACCATTTCCTGGGCGGGAGCAGGCCAGCCCGTGCGCATGACCGGCCCCGCCGCTTTTGTTTTTGACGGCACGATCGACCTTCCCGAACTGCCCTGATGGAGAACACCCGATGGAACTGAGCGAACACGATCTGGCCGCCTACCTGGCCGCCAACCCCGAATTCTTCGAGCGCCACGCCGAACTGCTCACCACCGTGCAACTGCTCAGCCCGCACGGCAACCGCGCCGTGTCGCTGCAAGAACGGCAGATGGAAATGCTGCGCGACAAGATGCGCACTCTGGAGCATCGCCTCGCCGCGATGATGCGCAACGCGGTGGACAACGAAACCCTGGCCGGCAAGCTGCTGCTGTGGGCGCGCGATGTCATGCTGGCGCAGCAGGGCGCGGCGGCGCAACTGCCGCAAACGCTGCAGGACACCCTCAAGTCCGCCTTCGACCTGCCCATGACCGCGCTCAAGCTCTGGCCGGTGCGCGAAGAGTTCGCCGCGCTTGATTTCGCCACCGGGGTGAGCGAAGACGCCAAGACCTTCGCTGCCAGCCTGGCCGCGCCCTTCGTCGGCCCCAACCCCGGCTTCGAGGCCGCGCACTGGCTGCCGGATGCGCAGATGGCGCAGTCGCTCGCGCTCATTCCGCTGCAAAACCCGCACACCAGCATGTGCATGGGGCTACTGGTGCTGGCCTCGCCCGACACCCAGCGTTTCACCGCCGATATGGGCACTGACTTCCTCAACCTCATCAGCCAGTTGGCCAGTGCTGCGCTCGTCGGCCTGCTCGCGCGCTGACCCCGCCCAGGCTGCTCGCCGCCCCGCTGTTCGCCACGCTGTTCGCCAATATGGCCGCGCCCGGTTCACTCCCGCCCAGCAATCCGCCCTTGCGCCAGTTGGCGGCGGACTATCTCGCGCATGCGCAAACCGAACGCCGTCTGGCTGAGGGCACGCTGGTCAACTATCGGCGCGACCTCGATGACCTGCTGCAGCGCGCCGAAACGCTGGGCGCAGCGCAAATCGAGTCGCTGCATATCCGCCGCTGGGCCGCGCAGCTTCACGCCGGCGGTATGAGCCCGCGCGCCATCGCGGCAAGGCTATCGGCCTGGCGCAGCTTTTTCCGCTGGATGGGGCGGCTCGGCTTCGTGGCCGCCAATCCGGTGCAGGACGTGCGCGCGCCCAAGGCCGCCAAGCCGCTGCCCAAGGCGCTTTCGGTCGATCAGGCCGTGGCGCTGGCGGCTTACACCCCTCAAGAAACTACATCCGCATCGCACCCGCACCAAGCCGAACCCTTCGCCACCCGCAGCGCGCGGGCACATGCCATCGCCGAACTGCTGTATTCCTGCGGGCTGCGCGTGTCCGAGCTCACCGGGCTCGACGTGCGCGCCAGCAAGACCGCGCGCGGCTGGATCGACTGGGACGCCGCCGAAGCCACCGTCACCGGCAAGGGCAACAAGCGGCGCAGCGTGCCCATCGGCCGCCCCGCCCTGCTCGCGTTGCAACAATGGCTGGCCGTCAGAAGCTCGCTGCTACGTCCCGAGGCAGAGGCCGATGCGCAGGCCGCGCTGTTTCTGGGCGCACGCGGCGCGCGCCTCACGCCGCAGCGAGTCTGGCTGGAGCTGCGCGAGCACGCCCGCGCCGCCGGGCTCGATGCCCGCGTGCACCCGCACATGCTGCGCCACTCCTTCGCCTCGCATGTGCTGCAGTCCAGCGGCGATTTGCGCGCGGTGCAAGAATTGCTCGGCCACTCCAGCATCGCCACCACGCAGGTCTATACCCGCCTGGACTTCCAGCATCTGGCCAAGGTCTACGACGCCGCCCATCCGCGGGCGCGCAAAAAACCCTGAGGCCCCTCCATGAAAATCATCCGACTTCATCCGGGCAAGGAACGCTCCTTGCTGCGCCGCCACCCCTGGGTGTTCGCCAGCTCGATCGCCAAAGGCAGCGCCGACAGTGGAGAAACCGTCCGCGTGGAATCGCACGACGGCCAGTTTCTCGCCTGGGCCGCGTTCAGCCCCGCTTCGCAGATCCGACTGCGGGTCTGGAGCTTCGAGGCCACGCAACGCATAGAAGCCCGTTTTTTCACCGAGCAGTTGCGCGCGGCCATCGCGCGTCGCCAGGCGCTCGGTCTGGATTTGAGCGCCTGCCGCCTGGTGCACGGCGAGAGCGATGGTCTGCCCGGCTGCATCGTCGATCGCTACGCCGACATCGTGGTGCTGCAAGCGGGCAGCGCGGGCATCGAGCGCTGGAAATCCGTGATCGTCAGCGCCCTGCACGCCCTCATGCCCGAAACGCGCGTTTACGAACGCTCGGACGCCGCCCTGCGCGAACGCGAAGGCCTGCCCGCGGCCACCGGCTGGCTGCTGGGCGACGGGCAAACGCAGGTCGAGATCCGTGAAAACGAGCGCAGCGAGTTTCGGCAAAGCCAAAACGGGCTGCGGCTGCGGGTCGATGTCGCCACTGGCCACAAGACCGGCTTCTATCTCGACCAGCGCGACGCCCGCGCCCGCTTTGCCGACGCGGTGCGCGCGCACCAGTTGCAGCGTGTGCTCAATTGCTTCAGCTACACCGGCGGTTTCACCCTGGCGGCGCTGGCCGGTGGCGCGCAGCAGGTGATCTCGGTCGATTCGTCCGCGCCCGCGCTGGCCCTTGCGGCCGAGCATGTCGAGCTCAATGGCTTCGATCCGGCGCGAGCGAGCTTCATCGATGCCGACGTCAACGCCACCCTGCGCCGCCTGCGTGACGAAGGCGCGCAGTTCGACGCCATCGTGCTCGATCCGCCCAAATTCGCCGCCAACCCGCAACAAGTCGAACGCGCCGCGCGCGCCTACAAAGACATCAACCGCCTGGCTTTCCATCTACTACCTCCGGGCGGCTGGCTGTTCACCTTTTCGTGCTCAGGCGGCGTCAGTGCCGATCTGTTCCAGAAAATCGTCGCTGGCGCCGCACTCGACGCGGGCGCAGACGCCCAGATCGTCGCCCGCACCGGCGCGGGGCTCGACCACCCCTTGAGCCTGCACTTCCCCGAAGGCGAGTATCTCAAGGGGCTGCTGCTGCGCCGCAGTTGACCTTCCGGTTGATTTTTCATTGATCGCCCCGATCTGAATGGGCATTGCTTCTCTCAAGGAATCCCACCATGGCCTCCCTCATTCCCGCCACCATCGTCACCGGTTTTCTCGGCAGCGGCAAAACCACCCTGCTCAAGCGCGTGCTGCACGAAGCGCATGGCTCCAAGATTGCCGTGATCGAAAACGAGTTCGGCGAGGAGAACATTGACAGCGACATCCTGGTGCAGGAAGCGGGCGAGCAGATCGTGCAGATGTCGAATGGCTGCATCTGCTGCACCATTCGCGACGATCTGCGCGCCACGCTGGCTGATCTGGCCGCCAAGCGTCGCAAGGGCGAACTGGTGTTCGACCGCGTGGTCATCGAGACCACCGGCATAGCCGACCCTGGCCCGGTGGCGCAGACCTTTTTCATGGACGACGAGGTCGCCAGCCAGTACATGCTCGACGCCATCCTCACACTGGTCGACGCCAAGCACGCCAACCAGCAGCTCGACACCCGGCAGGAAGCGCGCCGCCAAGTGGGTTTTGCCGACCAAATCTTCATTTCCAAGGCCGATCTGGTCAGTGCCGACGAACTCGCCGCCCTGCAGCATCGACTCGCCCATATGAATCCGCGCGCTAAGCAAAGCGTGGTGCATTTCGGCGAGGTGCCGCTGTCGCAGGTGCTCGACCTCAAGGGTTTCAACCTCAACGCCAAGCTCGACATCGACCCCGATTTCCTCAAGGCCGACGATCACGATCATCACGACCACCACGATCATGCCCACCATGACCATGATCACGAACACGGCGAACACTGCAATCACCCGCACCATCACCACCACGACGATGATGTGAAATCCTTCGTCTACCGCGCCGACAAACCCTTCGACCCCGCCAAGCTCGAAGACTTTCTCGGCGCCATCGTGCAGGTCTACGGCCCGCGCATGCTGCGCTACAAAGGCGTGCTGAACATGCAGGGCATCGACCGCAAGGTCGTCTTCCAGGGCGTGCACCAGCTCATGGGCAGCGATCTCGCCGCGCCCTGGGGCGCGCAGGAGCTGCGGCAGAGCAAGATGGTGTTCATCGGCATCGATCTGCCGCGCGACATCCTCGAAAAAGGCCTGCAGCAATGCTTGATCGGATGATGCATTTGCCTTGCCACCCGAAATGAATAGAATCGGGCGGTTTTGGCAGTGGCCAGCCCGCATGACAGCTCGCACGACAAAACGCAGTTGGGGGACAGTTGGGTTGTGCTGCGTCCCGGCACAGCAAAGGCATGATGCCAAGAGCGGGGTGAAATTCGGGAGCAAGTCCGGTTAAGGGCGGCTCCACACGCTCAAATCAGTGATCGGTCAGCGCACGACGAATTCACTTTGTCCGTGCCGAGCCATGCAGCAAATCAGGCGGCGATGGGCCGTCGGATGGGAAAGTTCGGGAGGATTTTCGTGGTCAAGTCGTCTCAAAAAGCAGTCGCAGCCCCAGGCAAGAGCAAGCCTGCGGCAGCAGACAAAATACCCGCAGTCAAACCAGTCGCCGCCAAGACCAAGGCTGCACCAGTCGTTGAGGCGGCGCAGGCTGCGCCGGTCGTCTTTGCCGCACCTGCCAAAAAAGCAACACCTTCCCCGGCGCTTCGGCGCTCATCTTCTTCTGGCGTGAGTAAACTCCACGCCTCAAAACCCTTGTCGGCGGCCATGGGGTCGCCGGAACCTATCCGACTCGACAGAAGTTCCATGAGCAGCACAACCATCGAACCCACCCCCAGAAAATCCGACCCCAAGCATGCCAATGCCTGGAAGCACAAGTCTGCCTCCGAACTGACCGAGCAAGAGCTGCTGGCCATGCCCGAGGCCGAGTACATGAACGAAGTCCAGCTCGACTACTTCAAGCGTCTGCTCAGCACCATGCGCGACGATCTGATCAAGAGCGCGGGCGAAACCACCGAGCATCTGCGCGAAGACACGCTGCTGGTCCCCGATCCGGCTGATCGCGCCACCATAGAAGAAGAGCATGCGCTGGAGTTGCGCACCCGTGACCGTGAGCGCAAGCTGCTGAAAAAAATCGATCAGTCCCTGCAGCGCATCGAAAGCGGCGACTACGGCTGGTGCGAAGAAACGGGCGAGCCCATCGGCATCGGCCGTCTGCTGGCCCGGCCGACGGCCACCCTGTCACTCGAAGCGCAGCAGCGCCGCGAGCTCAAGCAGAAAATGTTCAACGATTGACTGATGATCTGCCGCCTCCCTGCGGCAGGCGCGATTTCCGGGCAACTCAGGCATGAGCAGTTCTGATTCAGGCGGTTTCTGGAAGCGAGTGGGTTCTTTCGTCAAGAACCCGACCCGCGACTGGTCGCTGACCGACGAACAGGCCCTTCAAGAGCATGAGAACCTCGCCCGGGTCAAGGCCCGCGAGGACCAGAAGCGTCAGGACGATTTCATCCGCAAACGCGAGCTCGACGGCCTGCGCAAGCTTCGCAGACGCGAGGCCACCGATCTGGGCATGGATGACAGCCTGCAGACCAATGTTCCCGAGCTGACGTCCCAACCCGCCCCGGTGCACGACCGGGACGAAACCCTGCGAAAAATCAACGAGATCGAAAAATCGATGGCGGGCGATCACGCCTCCCCCGCAACTCGCAGTCGCGCACCGGTCACGCGGCAGATGCCAGCGCCCGCGGCCCGATCTCATCCCCAGAGTCTGCCACCCCAAAGCTTCCAGCCATCACAGGCTAAACCACCTCCCACCTTCGCGCCCCCATCCCTCACGGCAGGGACACTGTCGCCCGAGTCGCAAACGACCGGACCGATGCACTTCAAGGTGGACACGGCCTATGCCGATACCACATTGATCACCCAGCCAGGCGGTCTGACGACTCAACCCACGACCGGTGTGCCGTCGCAGTCCGGCCCGACCACGGCGCCGGGTGAACAACCAACACAACCGCCTGTTGGCTACGCCCCAACCGTCCCCTTCGTGCCCAGTGTTCCGCCAGCGCATGTGCGTAAGTCGCAACCGGCTGCCGTGCCGTTCGACGAGCAGCCCACGCTGGCCGCAGCCACTCGATTGAGCGCAGACGCTCTGCCGCCGCACACCTCGGCGCCCTCGGGCGACAGTTGGCTGCGATCGAGCAATGACTTCATGCCCAGCGCCTTCTTTGCCGTGGAAGTGCACGAGGCTCTGAGCTCCAATCCCCTGTTCGATCAGGCGGTGATGGACTTCGCCAACGGCGATGATGTCGCCGCCGAGTCGGCCTTGCGCGACGCCATTTCCAACTCGCAGGATCTGGGTTCCGAGAAAGAGCTCTGGCTGGCGCTGTTTGACCTGTTCCGCGCCTCGGGTCAGATCGACAAGTTCGAGGCCCTGGTGGTCGATTTCGTCAGCCGCTTTCAGACCTCGGCACCGATGGCCGAAGACGGCCTGCCCGCGACGGCCGCGGCGGCCGCGCCTGCGCCTGCGCCAAACAACTTCAAACCCTCGTTGGTATTTTCTGCATCGGTCGATGCCGTCCAGGCCGAACGTTTGCGCAAGCTGCTGCTCAAAACGCCGTCGGCCCTCGAATTGAGCTTCGAGGAAGTGCGCACCATAGCGCCAACCGCCTTGCCCACACTGGTCGCGTCGCTGAAAACGATCAACAACACCGCCTGCACAGTCACCCTGCACGGCGCGAATACGCTGCTGTCCCTTTGCCAGGCGCAGGCGCCCGCCATGCAGCGCGAGGCCGATCCGCAATGGTGGGCCTTGCGTCTGGAGTTGCTGCGCTTGGTCAACCAGCAGGACGATTTCGACGCCATCGCGCTCGACTACTGCGTGACCTACGAAATCTCGCCTCCGACCTGGGAGGCCAGCCGCGCCAGAGTCGAACTCGTCGGCGTGGACGGCAACGCAGCGCCTGAGGCATCCACAGGCCCGGCTGAGTTTCAGAACTCCGGGGTCAGTCCGAATTCCGTGTTGGGCAATGGCGGCTCGCGTTCGGCACAGTTGCATCTCAGCGGCGATATTCTCGGCAGTTCAAGCGACTTTCTGAACCCGCTGGAGCAGGCGGCCAAAGCGCATGAACAGATGAGCATTTCCCTGCGCCAGTTGCGCCGTATCGATTTTTCGAGCGCAGGTGCCCTGCTCAACTGGGCCATGATGCAACACGATCAGGGCAAGACCCTGCAATTCACCGGCGTACACCGGCTGATCGCCGGTCTGTTCAGCATTCTCGGCCTGCACGAGCACGCCCTCATTCAGCTGCGTCGCGACTGAGAGGGTGTGAACGAATCCCCCCGGAGCCGTCCGGCCGCGGCAAAGGGGTTGCCGCACTGCCGGGTTGCCGCACTGCCGCCTCTTGAGTTTTCTACTCCCACCCTTACATCCCGGCATGGATCAATATCACGGCACCACCATACTCAGCGTGCGCCGCGGCGCTACCGTGGCCCTGGGCGGCGACGGGCAAGTGACCCTCGGCAACATCGTCGTCAAATCCACTGCACGAAAAGTGCGCAGGCTCTACAACAACCAGATTCTGGCCGGTTTTGCCGGGGGAACGGCCGATGCCTTCACGCTGTTCGAGCGCTTCGAGGCCAAGCTGGAGAAGCACCAGGGGCAGTTGTTGCGCAGCGCGGTCGAACTGGCCAAAGACTGGCGCACCGACCGCATGCTGCGCCGCCTGGAAGCGATGCTCTCGGTGGCGGATGCCGAGCACTCGCTCGTCATCACCGGCAATGGCGATGTGCTCGAGCCCGAATACGGCATCGTCGCCATTGGTTCCGGCGGGGCCTACGCCCAGTCGGCCGCCCGAGCCTTGCTCGAACACACCACGCTGACCCCGCGCGAGATCGTGGCCCAATCACTGCAGATCGCGGGAGATATCTGCATTTACACCAACCAGTCGCACACCATCGAAACCCTGGGTGAGTAACACCATGAATATGACTCCCCGAGAAATCGTCTCCGAGCTCGACCGTTTTGTCATCGGCCAAGCCAAGGCCAAGCAGGCGGTGGCCATCGCCCTGCGCAACCGCTGGCGCCGGCAGCAGGTGGCCGAGCCGCTGCGGCACGAAATCACCCCAAAAAACATTCTGATGATCGGCCCTACCGGCGTGGGCAAAACAGAGATTGCGCGCCGTCTGGCCAAGCTGGCCGACGCGCCGTTCATCAAGGTCGAGGCCACCAAGTTCACCGAAGTGGGCTATGTCGGTCGCGATGTGGACACCATCATCCGCGACCTGATGGAGGCTGCGGTGAAGCTGGCGCGCGAGACCGCCATGCGCCAGCAACGCACCCGCGCCGAAGACCGCGCGGAAGACCGCATTCTCGACGTGCTGCTGCCCGCACCGGCGGACTCCAGCGGCCACGCGGCATCGGTCACCGAGACCAATCCCACACGCCAAATGCTGCGCAAGCGCCTGCGCGAGGGCCAGCTCGATGACAAGGAGATCGAGATCGACCTTGCAGTACACCCTGCCAGCGTGGACATCATGGGCCCGCCCGGCATGGAGGACATGACCGAGCAGATCCGTTCGATGTTCGCCAATATGGGCCAGACGCGCAGCAAAACGCGCAAGGTGACGGTGCGCGAAGCGCAGAAGCTGCTGATCGACGAAGAGGCGTCCAAGCTGGTGAACGAGGACGAGATCAAAGCCGACGCGCTGCGCGCGGTGGAGCAGAACGGCATTGTGTTCCTTGACGAGATCGACAAGGTCGCCTCGCGCAGCGACACCCAGGGCGCCGATGTGTCGCGCCAGGGCGTACAGCGCGATCTGCTGCCGCTGGTGGAAGGCACGACGGTGAGCACCAAATACGGCATGGTGCGCACCGACCACATTCTGTTCATCGCCAGCGGGGCCTTTCACGTCGCCAAACCTTCCGACCTGATTCCCGAACTGCAGGGCCGCTTCCCCATCCGGGTGGAACTGGAGTCTCTCTCGGTTGCCGATTTCGAGGCCATTCTCACCAGCACCGACGCCAGCCTGACCAAGCAGTACGCGGCGTTGCTCGCCACCGACGGCGTGCAGGTCGAGTTCACCGCCGACGGTATTCGCCGCATGGCGGAAGTGGCATTTCAGGTGAACGAAAAGACCGAGAACATCGGCGCGCGGCGGCTGCACACGGTGATGGAGCGGTTGCTCGAAGAGGTGTCGTTTCACGCCGACGGTGCGCAGCACAGCGCCGTGAAAGTCGATGCGGCGATGGTCAACGAACGTCTGGGCGACATCGCCCGCGACGAAGATCTGTCGCGCTACGTGCTTTGATCCGGGCTCAGAGCTTGTAAAGAAATCGCCTGCTGCGCCGCGATGCACAGCAGGCCTTCGAACACCAGATGTTCGACATGTTGATGCGGCAACCCCAGTGCGTCGCGCAGCTTGGGCGCCGCGCCTCCGGTCAGCAGCACAACCACCTCGCCCGGTTCCCGCGCTTGCAGACGGGCATGCATCTGCCGCGCCGCCCCAGCAATGGCCAAGGCGCCGCCGGTCATCAAGGCATCGCTGGTATTGGTAGGAAATTCCGTGATGTCGCCTTCGGGCACGCGCAGCCCTGCCGTGCCCATCTCCAGCGCTTTGAGCATCAACCCAAAGCCCGGCAGGATGATGCCGCCGATGAACACCCCTTCGCGGCTGAGGCAATCGACGGTGACGGCCGTACCCACGCTGATGACCATCGCCGCCTGATCGGACACGCGCTGGCGCGCGCCCAGTTGCGCCGCCCAACGATCCGCGCCCAGCAATGAGGGCACGGCATAGCTGTTGCGCAGTCCGCATTGTTCAGCCTGCGCGGTGATCCAGTTGCAGCGCAGCCCAAGCACATCGAGCTCGGCGCACACCCGCGCGGTGACCACCGCACCCGCAACGGCACAACCGATCACCCGCTCGGCGCGAGGCTGTGCGGCCAGCACGCGGCTGAGTTGATCGACCTCTTCCAGCAGCATGGCCCCACCGGCGAGCAACTCCGCGTTGCGTTGCGGGCGCGCATAGAGCCCCCATTTCAGCCGGGTATTGCCAACGTCGAGAACGAGAAGATGCATCCGGGTAACGCGTCAGGGATTGTGGTCTCCTGAACCATAGCAGAGCAAACCCGCGAATCTGCAGCCAGGGCCGCGCGGGCCATCAGCGCAATTTGGCCCCGTCTTCTGCCGCGTGTTCCCGATCCCGAAGGCCCTTGGCATCCAGTGCGCCGAATCCGTTGAAGTAGGCATTGAGCAAAAACGCCACCACGGCAGTGAGCAGAATGCCGCTATGCAGCATGGGCGCGAGGACTTCGGGGAAGTGGATGAAAAACTGCGGCGCCACCAAAGGAATCATGCCAAAGCCGATGCCCAGGGCGACGATGAGCAGATTGTTGCGATTGTTCTTGTAATCGACTTCGCTGAGGATGCGGATGCCCGTCGCCGCCACCATGCCGAACATGGCGATACCGGTACCGCCCAGCACAGGCTGGGGGATGGCCGCCACCAGCGCCCCCAGCTTGGGCATCAGCCCAAGCAGCAGCATGATGACGCCGCCGGTCACCGTCACCCAGCGGCTGCGCACGCCGGTCATGCCCACCAGGCCGATGTTCTGCGAAAACGAGGTGGTGGGAAAGGTGTTGAACATGCCGGCCAGAATGGTGCCCAAAGCATCGACCCGCAGACCGCGCCCCAGCTCGGTGCGACCCACCTTGCGCCCAACAATGTCGCCCAGCGCGAAAAACATGCCGGCCGATTCGACGAACACCACCAGCTCCACCACGCACAGGGTCACGATCGGGCCTATAGCGAATTGCGGCGCACCAAACTGAAACGGCATGACCAGATGGAAAGCATCGGCCTTGGCGACCTGATCGAAATGCATCACCCCCAGCAAGGCGGCCGCCACGCTGCCGAGCACCAGACCGATCAGCACCGAAATGTTTTTCAGGAAGCTGCGGCCGAATTTGCTGATGAACAGAATGACCACCAGCACGAACAGGGCGATGCCCAGGTTTTCCATCGAGGCATAGGCCGGGTTGGGCACTAGGCTGCCTGCGGCCGCGTGCGCTGAAGGATCGGCAATCATGGGTTTGAGCCACGCCCCGCCGACGGCCCACTGAATGCCGACCTGCATGAGCGAAATGCCGATGATGGTGATGACCGAGCCAGTGACCACAGGCGGAAACATGCCCATCAGGCGGCAGGCAAAGGGCACGATCAGTAGCCCGAATACGCCTGCGGCGATGATGGCGCCGAAGATGTCCTGCAGACCCATACCGGGCGTGGTGGCGATGGCGATCATCGGCGTGACCGAGGCGAAGGTCATGCCCATCATCACCGGCATGCGAATGCCGAACCAGGGAGTGAGCCCGAGCGATTGAATGATGCTGGTCACCCCGCAGATGAACAGATCGGCAGTGATGAGCAACGCGATCTGCTCCACCGGCAGCTTCAGCGCCGAGCCGATGATCAGCGGCACCGCCACGGCGCCCGCATACATGACCAGCACATGCTGGATGCCCAGCGCCACCAGCTTGCCAGCAGGCAAAACTTCATCAACCGGATGAGGCGCGTTTTCAGTTACCGCCGGAGCGATGGCTGGGTTCATGGGGGTCTCCTGTGGGTTGTTCTATGTCGCGGCGAACGGATCAAAGCGCTGGCTCAGGGTTTGGCACCGGCTCAGGGCTTGGCACCGTCCTTGATCCACTGCCCGATTTCGACACGCTCCAGATCGGTCATCTGCGTGGCGTTGTTCAGCGGCATGGCCTTGAGCACCACGACCTGCTGATAAATGGCCTGCGCGTGACTGACGATGTCCGGCGCCGAATCCAGACGCACGCCCTTACTGGCCGCCGCACCGGAGTGACACAACAGGCAGCGTTCCTGCACGATGTGCTGCACCTGCGCGAACGTCACCGGCGCCGCGTTGGTCAGCGAAGGCTGCGGCTTGGGCGCGAGCGCCACGGCCACGGCCAGAATGAGGCCGCCACCCACGATCCAGTATTGCCACTTCCAGGCGCCTTTGTGTTTGAGCACGAAGAACTGGCGGATGAGCGCGCCGGCCAGCATCATCAGCACCAGCACCAGCCAGTTGTTCGGCGCGTCATACACGAAGCTGTAATGGTTGGACAGCATGGCGAACAGCACTGGCAGGGTGAAGTAGGTGTTGTGCACGCTGCGCTGCTTGCCGCGCTTGCCATCCATCGGGTCGGGCGTCTGGCCAGCGCGCATGGCCGCCACCACCCGGCGCTGACCGGGGATGATCCAGAAGAACACATTGGCGCTCATTGAGCTGCCGAGCATGGCGCCGATGATCAGAAACGCCGCCCGCCCGGCAAACAGATGGCAAGCCAGCCAGGCCGCAATGACCACATACACCGCGACCAGAATGCCCACCGTGAGGTCGCCCTTCTTGCCTTGACCGAACACGCGGCAGATCCCGTCATAGACCAGCCAGCCAACGACCAGAAAGCCCAGCATGGCCGCCACCGCGTACCCAGGCGAACTCCAGGCAAACACCCGCGGATCGACGATGAAAATGCCGGCGTGATAGAAGTAAAGCACGCAGAGCAGAGCAAACCCCGATAGCCAGGTGGAATAGCTCTCCCAATAGAACCAGTGCAAATGCTGCGGCAGGTTCTTCGGCGCGACCATGTATTTCTGCGGGTTGTAGAAGCCCCCGCCATGCACCGCCCACAGCTCCCCATCCACTCCCCTGGCCTTCAGCTCCGGGTCGGTGGGCTTCTCCAGGCTGTTGTCGAGCCAGACGAAATAAAACGAAGAACCAATCCAGGCAATCGCCACAATGACGTGCAGCCAGCGCAGCAGCAGATCGGCCCAGTTCATGGCGTAGGGCAGGATGGTGGTCATCAAGTCGCTCATCATGACGTCTCCTAAAAGGTCATATGAATTCGACTTCCGCCACGGCAGGCTCTGCGAAAGTCTGTCGGATCGCGTGCCATCTGCAATGGCGCACCGCACTGCGGCGATCCTGGTTCAAGCGGCTGCGGGCTGTATCAGCTGCCGCGATAAGTCGAATAACTCCAGGGCGACACCAGCAAGGGCACGTGATAGTGCTGCTGCGCATCGGCTACGCCGAACTCCAGGGGAATCTGATCGAGAAAGGGCGGCTGCGGCAGGGTCAGGCCCAGCGCCCTGAAATAAGCGCCGATCTGGAACACCAGCCGGTATCTTCCGGGCTGCAGATCGGCGTTTTGCAACAGCGGCGCATCGCAACGCCCGTCGGCGTTGGTCCGCATGGAGCGCAGCAGCACCCACCCTGTGCCTTGCAATGCATACAGATCAATCTGCACGGCAGCAGCGGGCCGTCCATGCGCGGTGTCGAGAATGTGTGTGGTCAAGGCGCCCATTGTGGTCATCGATCCATTCGTTGATTTCAGCCTACACTTTTTGCATACAATCGCAATTTAGGTTGTATGCTATTGCATGTCAAACAGAATCACAACAATGCAAACGCTGCAAGTGAACACGCCCTGGAGATAGCAAACACCGTGCCGGAAAACATCGCAAGGAGTGAAACCATGACTGCAAGCCGCAAAAAAACCTCGAAGGCTCAACAAACCCCTGCTGGGACGATAGTGAGTGCGGTGGCCGCTGCCGAAAGCCCGCTGGCCGATTCGACGCAGACCATCGTCGCGGCCATCACCGCGGCCATCATCGAACACCGTCTGGCGCCCGGCGCCAAGCTCACTGAGCAGAAGATTGCGGCGATCTACGGGGTGTCGCGCACCATCGTGCGGCAGGCCTTGTTTCAGCTCGCGCGCGATCATCTGGTCACGCTCGAACCCGCACGGGGCGCCTTTGTCTCGCAGCCCTCGGTGGAGGAAGCGCAGCAGGTGTTCGCGGTGCGCCGCATGCTCGAACAGCATCTGATCGAGGCGTTTTGCGACAAGGCCGTACCGAGCGATTTCCGCGCCCTGCGTGCCCACCTCAAGCAGGAACAGGCCGTGGTCGGCCGGGTGGATGTGACGGGCCGCACGCGGCTCTTGGGCGATTTTCATGTGCTGATGGCCGAGCGCATCGGCAACCATGTGCTGGCGCAGATTCTGTCGGAGCTGATCTCGCGCTGCGCCCTCATCACCCTCATGTACCAATCGTCGCGCGCGGCGCAGCATTCCTCAGACGAACACGTCGACATCCTCAAGGCCCTGGAGGCGCGCGACGTTGCCAAGGCCAAGGCTTTGATGGAAGCCCACCTGCTGGCCACTGAAAGCAGTCTGCTCTATCACCCGAGAACCAGCAGCGCCGATCTCGCCCAGGCCTTGGGCAATTACGCGGCTTGAGAGGGTGTGAACAAATCCGCCATGCCCACTCATCGCGCCCAAATCGTCCCACTCGGCGTTGCGCTCGGTATTGTCAGCGCGCGCCGTGCCGACGGGCACGGCTGTGCTTTGCGCCTTGATTGGAACCCTTTGGGCACGCTGCTCGGCCACGCCGGATTCATTCACACCCTCTGAGCGCCGATCCGAGTTCATCATGTCCACCCCACCCTATCCCCGCGATCTCGTCGGCTACGGCCGCAACCCGCCTCATGCCAACTGGCCGGGCAAGGCCCGCGTGGCGCTGCAGTTCGTGCTCAATGTCGAAGAGGGCGGTGAGAACTGCGTGCTGCATGGCGACGCGGGCAGCGAACAGTTCCTCTCTGAACTATTCATGCCGCCCAGCTTTCCGGCGCGGCATCTGAGCATGGAGAGCATTTATGAATACGGCTCGCGCGCCGGGGTGTGGCGCATCCTGCGCGAGTTCGAGCGCCGCGGCCTGCCGCTCACGATCTTCGGCGTGGGCATGGCCTTGCAGCGCACACCCGATCTGGCCCGCGCCTGCGTGGAACTCGGCCATGAAATCGCCTGTCACGGCTGGCGCTGGATTCACTATCAAAACCTCGACGAAGCCACCGAGCGCGAGCACATGCGGCTGGGCATGGAGGCGATTGAATCCCTCTGCGGCGCGCGCCCGCTGGGCTGGTACACCGGCCGCGACAGCCCTAACACCCGCCGCCTGGTGGCCGACTTCGGCGGCTTCGCCTACGACAGCGACTATTACGGCGACGACCTGCCCTTCTGGCTGCAGGTGCGCAAAACCGACGGCAGCCTTGAGCCCCATCTGGTCGTGCCCTACACCCTCGACAGCAACGACATGCGCTTCGCTCTGCCCCAGGGCTTTGCGCAGGCCGAAGACTTCTACATCTACCTGCGCGACAGCTTCGACGCGCTCTACGCCGAAGGTGAAGAGCAGCCGAAGATGCTCAGCATCGGCATGCACGCGCGCCTGCTCGGCAGGCCCGGTCGCATCCGCGCGCTGCAGCGCTTTCTCGACCATGTGCAGCGCCACGACCGCGTGTGGATCGCGCGCCGCATCGACATTGCACACCACTGGCGCGCCGAGCATCCCTTCGATGCGGCCACCGCTTTTGTCTGGGAGTGATCATGCCCACTCTGGCTGAACTCAACGCCGCATCGGCGCCGGCTTTCACCAACCTGCTCGACGGCGTTTATGAACACTCGCCCTGGATTGCCGCGCGCACCTGGGCGGCCCGCCCCTTTGCCACACTGGCCGCGCTCAAGGCGGCGCTGGTGCAGACGGTGCGCCAGGCCAGCCGCGATGAACAACTCAGCCTGATTCGCGCCCACCCGGAGCTGGCGGGCAAGGCGGCCGTGGCGGGCCAGCTCACGGCCGAATCCACGGATGAACAATCGCGCGCCGGGCTGTCGCATTGCACTCCCGAAGAGTTCGCCCGAATCACCGCGCTGAACGCCGAGTACACCGCGCGCTTTGGCTGGCCCTTCATCCTCGCGGTGCGCGGGCCGCGCGGCGCCGGGATGAGCCGGGCGCAGATCATCGCCACGCTGGAGCGCCGCATCGACAACCCGCCGGACTTCGAGTTTGCCGAAGCCCTGCGCCAGATCCACCGCATTGCCGAACTGCGGCTGAACGACAAATTCGGCTTCGTGCCGGAACAAGGAAACCGCGTGTGGGACTGGTGTGAACACCTCGCCACGCACAGCGAACCGGCGTGGAAAGAACGCGGCGAACTCACCACCACCTACCTCGCCGACGCGCACCGCGCCGCAGCCGCCGAGATTGCCGCCATCATGCGCGAATGCGGCTTCGACACGGTGGGCATCGACGCCGTGGGCAATGTGGTCGGCGTCTACCAAGGCAGCGCCCCCGCAGCCCCGCGCCTGCTCACCGGCAGCCACTACGACACCGTGCGCAACGCGGGCAAGTACGACGGCCGCATCGGCCACTTCATCCCCATGGCCTGCGTGCGCGCCATGCACAGCGCGGGTCGGCGCCTGCCCTTCGGCTTCGAAGTCGTGGCCTTCGCCGAAGAAGAAGGTCAGCGCTACAAAGCCACCTTCCTCGGCTCGGGCGCGCTCACCGGCGCTTTCAACCCGGCCTGGCTCGACCAGCAAGACCGCGACGGCATCTCCATGCGCGACGCCATGCAACACGCCGGGCTGCCCGCAGACTTGCCCGCCATTGCGGCGCTGCGCCGCGACCCGGCGCGTTACCTCGGCTTCGTCGAAGTGCACATCGAACAGGGGCCAGTGCTGGGTGCGCTCGACCTGCCGCTGGGCATCGTCACTTCGATCAACGCCAGCGTGCGCTGTGTGGGCGAGATCATCGGCATGGCCAGCCACGCCGGCACCACGCCGATGAACGCGCGCCGCGACGCCGCCTGCGCCGCTGCCGAGCTGGCGCTGTTTCTTGAGCGCCGCGCCGCGGCCGATGGCGACAGCGTCGGCACCGTCGGCCTGCTTGAAGTGCCCGGCGGGTCGATCAATGTGGTGCCCGGTCGCTGCCGCTTCAGCCTCGACATCCGTGCGCCCAACAATGCCCAGCGCGACGCCGTGCTGGCCGACACCCGCACCGAACTGGCCGCCATTTGCGCCCGCCGCAAGCTGCGCTTCAGCCTCGAAGAAACCATGCGCGAACAAGCCGCCACCAGCGACCCGGCGCTGCAGCAACGCTGGGAGCGCGCGGTCGCCGCACTCGGCCTGCCGTTGCACCACCTGCCCAGCGGCGCCGGGCACGACGCCATGATGCTGCACACCGTCATGTCGCAGGCCATGCTGTTCGTGCGCGGCGAAAACGCCGGCATCAGCCACAACCCGCTCGAATCCAGCACGGCCGACGATCTCGACCTCGCCTGCGCCGCCTTCCAACATCTACTCGACACCCTCGCCGCATCATGACCGACACCACTCGCGACTCAACGACCTACGCCGCCCTCGACCATTGGGTCGATACCCACTTCGACGAACAGACCCGCATGCTGCAGGAACTGGTGCGCGTGCCCACCGACACCCCGCCGGGCAACAACGCCCCGCACGCCGAACGCACCGCGCAGCTGCTGGCCAACTTCGGCATGACGGCCGAAAAAATCGCCATTCCCGCCGAGTCCTGCAAGGAACAGGGCCTGGAATCCATCACCAACCTCATCGTGCGGCGCAGCTATGGCGCCGGCGGCCCGGTCATCGCGCTCAATGCCCACGGCGACGTGGTGCCACCCGGCGAAGGCTGGACGCACGACCCCTACGGCGGCGAGATCGAAGACGGCAAGCTTTACGGCCGCGCCGCCGCCGTGAGCAAATGCGACTTCACCACCTACACCTTCGCCGTGCGCGCCCTCGAAGCGCTGGGCGTGCCGCTCAAGGGCGGCGTCGAACTGCACTTCACCTACGACGAAGAGTTTGGCGGCACGCTCGGCCCCGGCTGGCTGCTGGAGCATGGCCTCACCAAGCCCGACCTGGAAATCGCCGCCGGTTTCAGCTATCAGGTGGTCAACGCCCACAACGGCTGTCTGCAGCTCGAAGTGACGGTGCACGGCGTCATGGCGCACGCCGCCATTCCGCACACCGGCGTGGACGCACTGCAGGGCGCCGTGGCCATTCTGAACGCCCTCTATGCCCAGAACGCGATCTACCGCAAGGTGCATTCGCAGGTGCAAGGCATCGACCATCCGTATCTCAACGTCGGGCTGATCGAAGGCGGCACCAACACCAACGTGGTGCCGGGCAAGGTGGTGCTCAAACTCGATCGCCGCATGATTCCCGAGGAAGACCCGGCCGCGGTCGAAGCCGAGCTGCGGCGCGTCATCGAACAGGCCGCCACCACCGTTCCCGGCATCACCGTGGACATTCGCCGCATGCTTCTGGCGCGTGCGCTCAAACCCATTCCCGGATTCGAGCGCCTGGCCACGCCGCTGCAGCACCATGCGCAAACCCTGTTCGGCGAACCCATTCCCGTGATCGGCACGCCGCTCTACACCGATGTGCGGCTTTACGCCGAACACGGCATTCCCGCCGTGATCTACGGCGCGGGCCCGCGCACCGTGCGCGAGAGCAATGCCAAGCGCGCCGACGAACACATCGTGCTCGAAGACCTGCGCCGCGCCACGCAAGTCATCGCCCGCACGCTGTTCGATCTGCTGCGCTGAGTCTGCCTGCCCCGCAGGCGTCCGAACCCGCGCCAAGCCCTAAACTCCGCACAGTTTCGAACTCGTGCGAGGGATACCGCCATGCGCCCAGAGAGCTTGTTGTGCAAAACCGGGAAGGGACAGGACGAGATCGCCAAGCGGGCCGTTCTGCATTCGCGCGTCTTGCGCAATGTGCTGCTTCTGGTGGACGGCAAACGCGACGTGCAAACCCTGCGAGAGTTGATGCAGGCCATCTCCGCTCCCGACGACGCGCTGGAGCAACTGCTCGCCCTCGAACTGATCGCCGCACCCGCAGTTCCCGAGTCGCCAGTCACCGCGCCCGCAGTTGAGGAGGAGGCTGACTCGTTCTTGCACGATGACGACGAGCTGCCCTCCGAACTGGCGCTGGAGCCCTCCAGCGTCCAGTCCGAAAAGATCAACACCTCTGCTGATTTTTCCAGTCTTTACGAGCAGATCAACGGCCTGGTGAGCAGCCATCTGGGCATGATCAAGGCCTACGGACTGCAACTCAGAATCGAGCAATGCCAGACGCCCGACCAGTTGCTCGCCCTGCTCCCGGAAATCAAGGCCGCACTGGTCGCCAAACATGGCGAGCCCAAGGCCATCAACCTGCTGCGCCAACTCGGACGGTAGCGCTGCAAGCGCTCAATGCGAACCCGAGCGACTCAATGCGGCGCGAAGAACCACGCGCACACCGCGATCGACGCCACCACTCCGGCCAGGTCGGCCGCCAGCGCGCAACCCACGGTATGGCGCACGCGTCTGATGCCCACCGCGCCGAAGTACACCGCCACCACATAAAACGTCGTCTCGGTGCTGCCCTGCATGGTCGCGGCCAGCAGCGCCGGATAGCTGTCCACGCCGTAATGCTGCATGGTCTCGATCAGCATGGCGCGCGCGGCACTGCCGGAAAACGGTTTGACCAGCGCCGTGGGCAGCGCCGCGACGAAGTCGGTGTTCATGCCCAGCCCGTGCACCACCCAGCGGATGCCCTCCAGCGCATAGCCCAACGCACCCGAGGCGCGCAACACCCCCACCGCGCACAGCATGGCCACCAGATAGGGCAGCAGGTCGCGCGCGACGCCAAAACCGTCCTTCGCGCCTTCGATGAAGGCTTCGTACACCGGCACCCGTTTGATCGCGCCAGCCAACAAGAAGGCGAGGATGACGCCGAACAGCACCAGGTTGCCGACCAGCGCCGAAACACTGGCCAGCGCCGCCGCGCTGAGCGTCGCCAGCCCCGCGAGCAGCGCCCCCAGCAGTAACGCGCCGCCGCCCAGATACGCCAGCGCCACCGGGTCCCAGAGTTTGAGCCGCTGCATCCACGCCACGCTGAGCAGCCCGGCCAGCGTGGACGCGCTGGTGGCGATGAGAATGGGCAGAAACACCAGCGTCGGGTCGGGCGCGCCCTGCTGCGCGCGGTACATGAAAATGCTCACCGGCAGCAGCGTCAACGACGAGGCATTGAGCACCAGGAACAGGATTTGCGCATTGCTCGCCGTGTCCTGACTGGGATTGAGCGTCTGCAGTTCGCGCATGGCGCGCAGGCCGATAGGCGTGGCGGCGTTGTCCAGGCCCAGCACATTGGCGGCGAAGTTCAGGGTGATCAGGCCGATGGCGGGATGGCCTTGCGGCACTTCCGGCATCAGCCGCCGGAACAGCGGGCCCAGCGCCCGCGCCAGCACCTCCACCAGCCCCGCGCGCTCGGCGATGCGCAGCAGCCCCAGCCACAGGGTGAGCGTGCCGAACAGCAGCACCATCACCTCGACCGACAGCTTGGCCATGGCGAACAGGCTGTCGGTCATGGCGGCGAACACCGCCGCATCGCCCAAGGCCCAACGCGTCAGAGCCGCAACGGCGGCCACCAGAAAGAAGCCGAGCCAGAGACGGTTGAGCATCCGTTTTGCCGACGCCGCGCTTTCAGGCCCCTGCTTCGTCCAGCCGCGTCAAGGCTTGCGCTTGAACGACTTGCCGCCAGGCATCGGCGCGGCACGACGCTTGGGCGCGGGCGACGTATCGCCCGAATCGAAACGTCGCGCGGGCGCTCGGGTCGCCGGCCGTTCCCGGGCGGTATCGCGCACCGGCTCGGCTTTGGTGAGCTGCAGTTGACGCCCACTCACCCAGGTTTTCTGCAGGGTGCGGAACACATCTTTGGGCATGCCCTCGGGCAGTTCGACAAAGCTGTGGTCGCCGCGAATGGCGATATTGCCGATGTGCTTGTTTTCCAGCCCGGCCTCGTTGGCGATGGCGCCGACCAGATTGCGCACTTCCACGCCATGATCGCGTCCGACTTCCACCCGGTAGGTCTCGAAGCGCACATCGCTGGCGGTATGCGGGCCTCTCGCCGTGCGCTCGCTGTGCGCCGGATGTTCGGCAGACGCGACCTCGCGCGGTGCCGAATGGGGCGCCGAACGCGGGGCGGCATCGGCCGCTTCACGCGCCTGCATCAGGGTCTGGGTGAAATCGTCGAGATCGCGGGGCTTGGCGCGCTCACGCGGCGCGCGCGCCGGAGGGGCCTCCTCGCGTGTGGCCCGCGCGGGGCGGGGCGCGCGCGGTTCGCGGCTCTCGCGTGGTTCGCGCTCGCGGCGTGGCGCGCGGCCCTCCTCGCGGGCATCGGCGCTGTAGGACGGTTCGCTGCCAGGGCGCATGAGCAGCGGCTTGTTGCCCTGCACCATGCGCGCCAGCGCCGCGGCAATCTCAATGGCTGGAATGTCGAATTCCTGCTCGTAACGCTCGACCAGACGCTGATAATCCTCCAGCCCTTCCTGCTCGCGTGCTTCGGTGATGCGCTCCATGAAGCGGCTGATGCGGCTGTCATTCACCGCTTCGGTGCTGGGCAGTTGCATCTGCGTGATGGGCTGGCGTGTGGCGCGTTCGATGGCGCGCAGCAAATGCCGCTCGCGCGGCGTGACAAACAGAATGGCGTCGCCACTGCGCCCGGCACGGCCTGTACGGCCGATGCGGTGCACGTAGCTTTCGGTATCCGTCGGAATGTCGTAGTTCACCACATGGCTGATGCGCTCGACATCCAGCCCGCGCGCCGCCACATCGGTGGCCACGAGGATGTCGAGCTGCCCGTCCTTGAGCCGCTGCACCATGCGCTCGCGCAGCGCCTGCGGCACGTCGCCATTGAGCGCCGCTGCGGTGAATCCACGCGCTGCCAGCTTTTCCGCCAGCTCCTCGGTGGCCTGCTTGGTGCGGGCGAAGATGATCATGCCCTCGAATGGCTCGACCTCCAGAATGCGGGTGAGCGCGTCGAGCTTGTGCAGACCGCTGACCATCCAGTAGCGCTGCTGAATGTGCGTGGCGGTGGTCGTGGCCGCCTTGATGGTGATTTCCTGCGGATCGCGTAAATAGGTTTGTGCAATGCGCCGGATGGCCGAGGGCATGGTGGCCGAAAACAGCGCCACCTGACGCTGCGGCGGGGTTTTTTGCAGGATGGACTCGACATCGTCGATGAAGCCCATGCGCAGCATTTCGTCGGCCTCGTCAAGCACCATGTGGGCGAGCTGATCGAGCTTGAGCGTGCCGCGCTCCAGGTGATCGATGATGCGCCCCGGCGTGCCCACCACGACATGCGCACCGCGCTTGAGCGAGGCGAGCTGCGGCACATAGCTTTGTCCACCATAAATCGGCAGCACATTGAAGCCCGGCAGATGGGTGGCATAGCGCGCAAAGGCCTCGGCCACCTGGATGGCCAGCTCGCGCGTGGGCGCCAACACCAGCGCCTGGGTGTGGCGTGCATTGCAGTCGATTTTCGCCAGGATCGGCAGCGCAAACGCCGCCGTCTTGCCGGTGCCGGTCTGCGCCTGTCCGAGCACGTCGCGCCCGGCCAGCAAGGGCGGAATGGTGGCCGCCTGAATGGGCGACGGGCTCTCATACCCGACGTCGCGCAATGCTTGCAGCAGAGGTTCGGGCAAGCCGAGTTCAGCGAAGGGAGAGATTTCTTGGGAAGTCATGGATTGTGGGCCTTGAAGACGGCTAAACCTCAATTGTGCGCGCTAAAGCAATGTTCACACCGAATCGGCGGATGGGAACGGGACGAGGCGGCCTGTTCGCTGCGTTGAGCGCAAACGAATCCGGCTGCTTACGCACGTCAGCCGGATTCGAGCCTCTGTCAGCTTGGGAAATTGGCTCTGCTTGCATCTTTTATAATGCGGGAAAAATCAAAAACCCCTTGAAATATCCTTTTTCTGCTCCCTTACCCCATGTCCGAGTCCATCGTTCCATCCCAATCCGCCGAGCCCGCCTTCATTCTTGACGTGGCACAGATCATGGTGAACGCGCTCGGTCTGGATGTCGAGGCCGCTGACATCGATCCAGATGCACCGCTCTATGGCGATGGACTGGGGCTGGATTCCATCGACATTCTCGAAATCGCGCTGGTGATCTCCAAGAAATATGGCGTGCAGTTGCGTGCAGATGACGCAGACAATCAGCGCATCTTCAGTTCGCTGCGCCGCTTGGCAGACCACCTCGCCGCCATGAGAAGCGCCTGATGACCGCGTTCTCCCGCGCCGGAGTGCTGCGCGGCGCCTTGATCGGGGTTTTGTGCGTGGCGTATCCGGTGATGTCGTTCATAGGCGCGCGCCTGCCCCAGCCCAATCCGATCGGCGCGGTTGTGGCATTTGTCCCCTCCCTTCTCATGCTGACCTGGCTGGCGTGGCAGTCGCCCCGACGTCTTCTGCTGCTCGCACTGATTGCCCTGCTGCTTGCCATACTCTGGGACCAGCGCGCCCTGCTGTTGCGCCACTACGCCCTGGCCTACCTTGCCGAGCATGCCGGCATGATGGCCTTGCTGGCCTGGGTATTTGGCCGCACCCTGGGCGGCGGGCAAACGCCCTTGGTCACGCGCTTTGCGCTGCTGGCGCATGGCACTCTTTCGGCACTCGTCACCCGCTATACCCGCAGCGTGACTTGGGCCTGGACGCTGTTCTTCGGCCTGATGGCCGGCAGCTCCCTACTGCTGTTTGCGACGACACCCTTGTCGGTCTGGGCGGTATTTGCCAATGTCGCCAGCCCGATGCTGGTGCTGGGCATGTTCGTTGCGGAGTATCTGGTGCGCCTGCGCACCGTGCCCGCAGACGAGCGCGCAGGGCCCATCCAGGCCTTCCGCTCCTACCTGCGCTACAACGCCCATCGCAAAGCCCCAGTCCCCGAGACGGCGGACAGCGTCCCTCCGCCCGTCCTCGTCAATCGGCGCTAAGCCGCGATTGCGCTGTTCCGTGATGTCGCATCTGCCCCTGCTCTCGCAGTCTTCCCCCGAGGCCATCTTCGCCTGGCGTCGCGGACGGCCCGTGCTCGTCCAGGAGTTTCTGGCCGACGTCGATCACCTTGCTGTCGCCCTGCCCGATGCCCGGCATGTGCTCAATACCTGCTCAGACCGTTACGAGTTCTGCGTCGGCTTCGCAGCTGCCGTGGTGAGTGGCCGCACCAGCCTGTTGCCCTCTTCCCGCGCACCCGACACCGTGGCGCAACTGCGCACCCTTGCTCCTGATCTGCTCCATTTGGGTGATGCTCCAGGGGAGCTCGACCTGCCTTTCCTGCAGTATCCGGTACGGCGCAACGCGGTTTCTGGCGCCCGCTTTGCCATGCCCCTGATTCCGGCAGACCAGTGCGTCGCACAAGTCTTCACCTCCGGCTCCACCGGCACACCGCTCGCCCACGGCAAAACCTGGGGCGCGTTGGCGCATTGCGTGCGGGCTGGGGCCGCCAGACTCCGCCAGGCCGCCGACTGCGGCCCCTTGCATCTCGTGGGCACGGTGCCGCCGCAGCATATGTATGGCTTCGAGTCCACCTTGCTGCTGGCGCTGCAGGGCGGCGCCGTGCTCAGCGCGGCACATCCGTTCTATCCGGCGGATATTGCCACCGCCCTGGCCGATGTGCCGACGCCGCGCCTGCTGGTGTCCACCCCGGTGCATCTGCGCGCCTTGCTGGCCTCGGGCGTGACTCTGCCGCCCATTGCGTTGGTGCTGTGTGCCACTGCGCCGCTCGATCATGACCTCGCGTGCGCTGTAGAGCAGCATCTCGGTGCGCCATTGCTCGAAATCTACGGGTCTACCGAGACCGGTCAAATTGCCAGCCGCCGCACCGTGCAGACCGATGTCTGGACACTGCTCCCCGAGGTCTTGCTAACCGCGGCCGCCGACGGCACGTTGCAGGCTCAGGGCGGGCACCTGGCTGCGCCAGTGCCGCTGAGCGACGACGTCGACCGTATCGACAGCCAGAATTTCCGCCTGATCGGGCGCCATGCGGACATGGTCAACATCGCTGGCAAGCGCAGTTCCCTAGCCCACCTCAATCACCAGTTGCTGTCCATTCCGGGGGTGGACGACGGCGCGTTTCACATGCCCGATGACCGCAGCGCCGCCGTACCCAGGCTCATGGCTTTCGCCGTCGCTCCGACGCTACCGCGTCACGCGCTGATCGACGCGCTGCGACAACGCGTCGATCCCGCCTTCCTGCCCCGCCCGCTTGTGCTGATGGACGCTCTTCCGCGTAACGCCACGGGCAAGCTGCCGCGCTCCGCGCTGGTGGCCTTGGCGGCAGAATGGGGCAGCCAGGCGGAGGCGCGTTCATGACCCCCATCGAAAACCTGCCGACGTACGACGCAGAGCATCCCGCTTTCGCCGGACATTTTCCCGCACACCCCATCGTGCCCGGCGTGCTGCTGCTCGACGCTGCGCTACGCCATATCTGCGTCAGCCACGGCCTGTGCGCCAGCAGCTGCCGCATTGCGGCCACAAAGTTTGTCAGCGCCGTCAAGCCTGGAGAAGCCCTGCAACTCCGTCATACCCCGGACGCGCAAGGCGGCGTGCGCTTCAGTCTGCACGCCGGTCGTGAGGCGCGCCTGGCCGCCTCAGGACTGGTTCAGTGCAATGCAGCGCAGCCCACTGCGCCTGTGGTCGCATGACCTCGCCTTTCCCCGCCCAGGCTCCGGAACGGTCGGCGGAGATTGCCGCCACCGCGTCCGTCTCCACCGCCGAATGGGCGCAGACGGAGGAGCGCAGCAACCACCATATTCTGCGTGTCATGACCTGGATTTCGTTGCGGCTCGGGCGGCGTATCGGGCGTGTCGTGCTTGCGGGAATTGCAGTGTATTTTGTGCTGTTTGCACCTGGCGCGAGGCGCGCCTCGCGCCAGTACCTCAAGCGCGTGCTCGGACGCGATGCGAACTGGGCCGATGGCTACCGCCATGTGTTCAGCTTTGCCTCCACCATTCACGACCGTGTCTATCTGCTCAATGATCGATGGGATCTGTTCGATCTGCGCGTGCAAGGCGCAGACGTTCTGGACGCCGTTCTGGCACAGGGTCGAGGCGCGTTTCTCATGGGGGCGCATTTCGGCAGTTTCGAGGTGTTGCGGGCGCTTGCCCGGCGCGATGCGGCGCCGCGCGTTTCGTTGCTGATGTATCCCGACAATGCGCGCAAGATCAACGACGCGCTGCACGCCATCAACCCCGCTGCCGCGCAGGACATCATCCCCCTGGGACGGCTCGACTCCATGCTGAGATTGCAGGAGCGGCTCGACGCGGGCGGCGTAGTCGGCTTTCTTGCCGACCGGTCCCTGCACGATGACAGCACGGCGACTCTGCCCTTTTTCGGCCAGCCCGCGCCCTGGCCGCGCGGACCGTTGCGCATCGCCGCCCTGCTCAAGCGCCCGGTGGTGCTGATGTTCGGCATCTACCGCGGCGGCAACCGTTACGACGTGCACTTCGAGCGCCTGGCCGATTTCACCAGCATCCACCGCAGCCAGCGCGCCGTCGCCATTGACGCCGCGCTGGCAAGCTATGTGCAACGCCTTGAGATGCGCTGCGCCGATGCACCCTACAACTGGTTCAATTTCTACGACTTCTGGAAGGGCCCCGAAGCGGAAGCAGCCGGGCCGACCGAGCCATGACACTGCCCACACGCCGATTCGCCCTGCGCGCCCTGCTGTTCTCCTGCGCGCTGCTCGTTCCAACGCTGTCCCAGGCGGCCGACTGGACGCTCGACGCCCTGATGCAGGCTCTGGCCCGTCATCCGGCAAACCGCGCCACCTTTGTCGAGACCAAGACCCTGGCGATGCTCGACGCACCCATCGAGTCGTCCGGAGAATTGCGATTTGCCGCACCCGACTTTCTTGAGATGCGCACCCTCAAACCCAAGCGGCAAACCCTGATCCTGCAGGCCAATCAGGTGACCCTCGAAATGGATGGCCGCAGCCATCAGTTTGACCTGCGCGACCATCCAGACGTTGCCGTGTTGATCAACAGCATCCGGGCCACCCTCAACGGCGACCGCAAGGCGCTGCAACGCGACTACACCACCACCCTCGATGGCACTGCGGCAAGCTGGGAACTCACCCTGTCGCCCGTGGACGCGAAGGCGCGTGCGCGGGTGCGCCGCATCCAGATCGGGGGCAAGCAGGGTCAGGTGCAGACGATCGCCGTGCTGCAAGCCGACGGCGACAGCTCACTGATGACCATTCACGAGCAACCCGTGCAATGACCGCCGGGTGGAACCTTACTTTGTTGGGCGTGCACGGATGATGCGGCGGCGCTTCACCCCGGTTCTGCTATGGCTGGGCGCACTCGTCGCCTGTCTGGCCGTCATCCTGCAAAGCCGCTATACCGCCGATATGTCGGCCTTCCTGCCGAGCAAGCCCACGGCCCAGGAGCAGATGCTGGTCGATCAGTTGCGCGACGGCCTGATCTCTCGCCTCATTCTGGTGGGAATCGACGGCAGTGATGCGCGTACCCGCGCTGCCTTGTCGCGCGCACTGGCGGCGCGGCTGCGCCAGCAGGCAGCGTTCGTCTCGGTCAACAATGGCGAACCGGTCGATGCGCACGCTGACGAAGCCCTGCTGTTCAAGTACCGATACCTGCTCAGCCCCGCCACCACACCGCAGACCTTTTCAGCCTCCGGCCTGCACCAAGCCATTGCGGCCAGCATTGACAGCCTCGCCTCGCCCCTGGGAGGCACGCTCAAATCACTGTTCCCCGCCGACCCCACAGGCGCCTTGCTGCAATTGCTGGACAACATGGCAGCAGACGCACAGCCGCACAAGGACGATGGCGTCTGGGCTGCGCCCGACATGCCCCGCGCCTTGCTGCTGGTGCAGACGCGCGCCGCAGGCACGGACACCGATGGCCAGCAGGCCGCCATCGACGCAGTGCGCGCCGCCTACGCCGCCGCGCAGCAACAGATCGAACAGGAACAAGGCTCGCCCGCAGCGCGCAGCGCCAGTCTGGTGATCAGCGGCACAGCGGTCTTTGCGGTGCAAGCGCGCGCCACCATCAGGCATGCGGTCGAGCGTGTGTCGCTCATCGGCGGCGTGCTCATCGTCGGCCTATTGCTGCTGGTCTATCGCTCACTGCCAGTGCTGCTGCTCGGGCTGCTGCCCGTGTTGTCCGGCGTATTGGCCGGCATCACCGCCGTCAGTCTGGGATTCGGCGTGGTCCAGGGCATCACCCTCGGGTTTGGCACCACCCTGATCGGCGAAGCGGTGGACTACTCCATTTATTTATTTGTCCAGTCCAGGCGCGCCGGGACGCCAGGTACGGCACCAGACACCGCGCGCAGCGACTGGCTACACCGCTTCTGGCCCACCATCCGCCTAGGCATGCTGACTTCGGTGGTCGGTTTTGCCACCCTGCTGCTCTCGGACTTTCCCGGGCTGGCCCAACTTGGGGCTTACTCCATAGCCGGTCTGGCGGCGGCGGCGCTGGTCACGCGCTTCGTGCTGCCACAACTCCTGCCGACCCACTTCGCCGTGCGCGACCTCAGCCGCACCGGACAGCAGCTCAAACTACTGGTTACGCACCTGCGCGGCCTGCGCTGGCTGGTCGTGCTGCTTGCAATCGGTGCGATCGCCGTGGTGCTGGCCCATCGCCACACCCTCTGGAACACGCAACTCTCCGCACTCAGCCCCATCACCCCGCAAGCCCTTGCGCTCAACTCGCAACTGCGCGAACAACTGGGCGCGCCCGATGCCGTTGACCTGGTGGCCGTTCACGCCCCCAGCCTCGAGGCCGCACTCGCCGCGGCAGAGCGCATCGCACCCCGGCTGCAAGCCCTCCAGCAACAAGGCGTGATCGCCGGTTTTGACAGCCCGGCGCGTTATCTGCCCAGCCTAGCCACGCAGCGCGCCCGGCAGTCCGCCCTGCCTGACGCCGCCGTGCTGCAAGCCCGGCTGGATGCCGCCTTGCACGGCCTGCCTGTCAGGCCTGCAGCATTTGCCCCCTTCCTGCACGATGTCGAGGCGGCGCGCCATCTCCCGCTGCTGACCCGGCCCGACCTGGCGCATACCGCCTTCTCCCTGGCACTCGACGGCATGTTGCTGCACCAAGCTACGGGAGGCTGGACCGCCTTGCTGCCCTTGCGAGCGCCCCCTCGCGCCAGCATTGACGACACCCGCGTGCAGGCCGCACTGCACGGCAGCGGCGCACTGGTCATCAATCTGGGCGCCGCAAGCACCGGCTTGTACGACGGCTATCTACGCACGGCGTCGGAGCTGTCGCTCGCTGGCATTGTCGCCATCGCAGTGTTGCTGCTGGTCGTACTGCGCTCGGCAGCGCGCACCGCACGGGTGCTCGCACCGCTCCTGTCCGCCGTGCTCGTGGTCGTGGCCGGGCTGCTGCTGTCGGGCGTTCAGCTCACCCTGCTGCATCTGGTGGGCCTGATGTTGATCGTCGCCGTGGGCTCGAACTACGCCCTGTTCTTCAACCAGGGACAGGACGAGGTCGGCGGCATCGAACCGTCCACCCTCGCCTCTTTACTGTTCGCCAATCTCACCACGGTGGCGGGGTTCGGCCCTTTGCTGCTGTCGGGCGTGCCCGTATTGCAGGCCATGGGAGCAACCGTCGCGCCCGGTGCCCTGCTCGCCCTGCTTTTTTCGGCCATGCTCTCGGCTCCTGACAAGACCACCGCGGCCTCGCCAGGATCCTGAACCATGTCTGACGATTGCGTCACCGTCCTGCCGCCCGTTCCGCCTTGGCGGCCCACGCCCCTGATCCTGGCATCCATCGCCCTGCATGCCCTGGCGCTGGGCGCTGTGCTGTGGCAGTTTGACCTCTGGCCCTGGGCGCTGACGGCGCTGGTGCTCAACCACGCCGTGCTCACTGCGGCCGGCCTGTGGCCGCGCAGCCAGGCGCTGGGCCCCAACCTCACGCGCCTGCCCGAAGCCGCCGCACGACGCGGCGAAGTGGCGCTCACCATCGACGATGGTCCCGATCCCTTGATCACCCCCGCCGTGCTCGACCTGCTCGACGCCCACGGCGCGCACGCCACGTTCTTCTGCATCGCCGAACGCGCCCGAGCCCACCCCGAGCTGTGCCGCGCCATCGTGCAGCGCGGCCATGCGGTCGAGAATCACAGCAACCGCCATCGCCACAGCTTCTCGCTGCTGGGGCCGCGTGGCTACTCCCGCGAATTGCAGGCCGCACAAGTCAGCCTGCGTCATATCACCGGCGTCACGCCGCGCTTTTTCCGCGCCCCCGCCGGACTGCGCAATCCTTTCCTCGGGCCGATCCTGGCGCGGCATCAGCTCCTGCTTGCCAGTTGGACCCGCCGAGGCTTCGATACCCGCGAAACTCGCCCTGCCGTGGTGCTGCATCGTCTGCTGCGCAAGCTGGGCCCTGGCGACATCTTGCTCCTGCATGACGGCCACGCCGCGCGAACCGCGCAGGGCCGTCCGGTCATCCTCGAGGTCCTGCCTGCCTTGCTCCACGTCATCCACACCGCAGGCCTGACGGCAGTCACCCTGCACGCTGCCTGCGCAGCACCCTCCACCCCGGCCCGTCCCACATGAGCGCAAACGCCTCCCCTGCATCCTCACACGCCACCGCCGCCTGGCTCTCTGGCCTAGTCGATGCCGCTGCCGCGCCTTACCGGCCGACCGGGCGCTTCGCCTGGCATTTTGCACGCGGCAAACTGGCGGGCGATCCAGCCTTTGTCAAACTGCTGCAATGTGGCCTCATCCCCGCACACGCCCGCGTGCTCGATCTTGGTTGTGGCCAGGGGCTGCTGGCGTCCTGGCTGCTTGCGGCGCAGCGCGCCCATGCGGCGGGCAACTGGCCGCAAGCCTGGCCCGCCCCGCCCCAAACCACCGCACTGCGCGGCGTTGAATTGATGGCCAGCGATGTCTCGCGCGCCAACGCCGCCCTTGGCACCGCCGCCCGTTTCGAGCAGGGAGACATCCGCAGCGCCCCCTTCGGCAACGCCGATGCCGTGGTCATTCTCGACGTGCTGCACTACATCGACAGGCCCGCGCAGGATGCGGTGTTGCGCCGCGTGCGCGAAGCCTTGACTCCCGGTGGCGTGCTGCTGCTACGGGTAGGCGACGCCGCAGCCGGACTGCCCTTTCGCATCAGCAACTGGGTGGACTTCATCGTGACCCGCGCTCGCGGCCACCGCACGGCACATCTGTATTGCCGCCCCCTGGAAGAATGGATGCAAGTCTTGCAGTCACTCGGTTTCACGGTCAAGCCCATGCCCATGAGCCAGGGCACGCCATTTGCTAATGTGTTGCTCGTGGCGACCGTCGGCACGCCCTGAACCACCTCTTGACCTCTCCTCACCATATGCCTCTTTCTCCCCTCACGTTGCCGCACCTGCAACTCGGCGCCGCCACCGCCACCAGTTGCCTGGGCGCCGGGCTGGATGCGCAACTCCAGGCCCTGCGCAACGGCCGCAGCGGCCTCTCGCCCTGTGATTTCGACACCGTGGAGCTGCCCACCTGGATCGGCGAAGTCGCGGGTGTGGACGACGTGCGCCTGCCGCCAGAACTGGCTGCATTTGACTGCCGCAACAATCGCCTCGCCGAACTCGCCTTGCAGCAGGACGACTTCCTTCAGGCGGTGCAAGCCGCCATTTCCCGCCACGGCGCGCGGCGTGTGGGGGTAATGCTCGGCACCAGCACTTCGGGCATTCTGCAGACGGAACTGGCCTATCGCCAGCGCGATGCCAGCGGCGCACTGCCCGCCAGTTATCACTATGCCCAGACGCACAACACCTTCTCACTCGCGGCCTATGTGCGCACCCGCTTCGGCCTGCTCGGCCCGGCCATGGTGGTGTCGTCCGCGTGCTCCAGCAGCGCCAAGGTCTTTGGCAACGCGCAGCGCATGATCGCCGCCGGACTGATCGACTGCGCCCTGGTGGGTGGCGTCGACAGCCTGTGCCTGACCACGCTGTATGGGTTCAATTCGCTGGAACTGCTCTCCACCCAGCCCTGCCGCCCGTTTGACGCGCAGCGTCACGGCCTGTCCATCGGAGAGGCCGCCGCCTTCGTGCTGCTTGAAGCCGCCCCTGCACGTCCGTCGGACGACGCCGTGCTGCTGCTGGGCGTCGGAGAGTCGAGTGACGCGTATCACATGTCATCGCCGCACCCGGACGGCCTGGGCGCTCGCAGCGCCATGCAGGCGGCGCTGGCGCAAGCCGGTCTGCAGGCAGCCGAGATCGACTACATCAATCTGCACGGCACCGCCACGCCCAGCAACGACAGCGCAGAAGGCCGCGCAGTGGGCGCGCTGTTCGGCCCCTCAACGCCCTGCAGCTCAACCAAGGGCGCCACCGGCCATACGCTAGGCGCCGCTGGCGGCTTGGAAGCCGTGTTCTCCCTGCTCGCGCTGCGCCACGGCGTGCTGCCCGGCGGCGTGGGCGCCACTGCGCTCGACCCGGCCATCGCCAGCGTCGCTCCGCTGAACTACCTGCTGGAAGCACGCCCTTTTGCGCCGCGCCGGGTGCTGAGCAACTCCTTCGGGTTCGGCGGCACCAATTGCAGTCTGGTGCTGGCACGGGGAGACGCCCAATGAGCCCGCCCACCTTGCTCAGCGCCTGCTTGGACGGCATCGGCCTGCTCGGCCCCGGCTTACGCGACTGGCCGCAGGCGCGCGCCGTGTTGATGCACGAAGCGCCCTATGTGCCGGAGCCGACCGTGCTGCCGACGCCGCAAATTCTGCCGCCGGCCGAACGCCGCCGCGCTACCGCCGTCATCAAGCTCACCCTGGCCACGGGACTGGAGGCCGTGGCGGCCGCCGGAATGCAGGCCGCTGATCTGGCCACCGTGTTTTCTTCCTCCAGTGGCGACGGACGGAACTGCCACGAGATCTGCGACGCCCTCGCATCAAGCGACCGGCTGATTTCGCCGACCCGCTTTCACAACTCGGTGCACAACGCAGCCTCAGGCTATTGGGGCATTGCCACCGGGGCCAAGGCCCCATCCGCGGTGCTGTGCGCGTTCGATGCCAGCTTTGCTGCCGGGCTGCTCGAAGCACTGGTGCAAGTCACGCTTCTGCGCCAGCCCGTGCTGCTGCTGGCCTACGACACCTGCTATCCCGAGCCGCTGCACAGCGCCCGCCCCATCCCCGACAGCTTTGGCGTTGCACTGGCCCTCGCGCCAGAGGCTGGGGCGCACACCCTGGCCCGGCTCAGCCTGGATCCGAGTCTACCCTTCACCCGCGCCCCCGCAAACCGGCTGGCCGATGCCGGGCTGGAAACCCTGCGTGGCGCCATCCCTGCAGCCCGCTGCCTACCGTTACTGCAAGCCCTGTGCAAAAGACAGAGCGATACCGTGGTGCTTGACCAGCTCCCCGATCAACAACTTGAAGTGCGCCTCGCTCCATGCTGAACCCCGCCCAACCTGACGAGAGCGCACGCGATCACGCGTGGATCGCCGCGCACATTCCGCATCAGGGCGCCATGTGTCTGCTCGACCGGGTGCTGGCGTGGGACGCGCAGCGCATCGTCTGCAGCGCCAGCAGCCACCGCGACGCGGACAACCCCTTGCGTCAGTTCGACCGGCTCGGAGCAGCTTGCGGGATCGAATACGCCGCGCAGGCCATGGCAGTGCACGGCGCCTTGGCCGCGCCGCTGGAAGCGCCGCCGCGACCCGGCATGCTGGTCAGCGTGCGCGCGGTACAACTGCATGCCACCCGCATCGACGACTTGGTCGCCGATCTCACGGTGAACGCCGAGCGCATCAGCGGCGATGCCAGCATGCTGCTCTACCAGTTCAGCGTGCACGCTGCAGACCGACTGCTGCTGGAAGGCCGCGCGTCGGTCCTGTTGGGCCACGACGGTGATCAAACCGATGAATGACACCACGCCACAAGCACGTCGCGCCTTGGTCACCGGCGGCAGCGGCGGCATAGGCGCCGCGATCTGCCGTCGCCTAGCCGCCGATGGTTTTGCCGTATTCATTCACGCCAACAGCGGCGTGCTGCGCGCCCAGTCTCTGGCCGCAGAACTGCGCGGCCAGGGCCACATCGCGCAGGCACTGGCCTTCGACCTGAGCGACCCCGCGGCCACCGCGGCAGCCGCCGAGGAGCTCTTGGCCAGCGGACCGATCCAGGTGCTGGTCAACAACGCCGGCCTGCATGATGACGCGGTGTTTCCCGGCATGCGCGCCGACCAATGGCAACGGGTCATCGACGTCAACCTCAACAGCTTTTTCCACCTCACCCAGCCGTTGATGCTGCCCATGATTCGCACCCGTTGGGGGCGTGTCATCAACATCACCTCGGTAGCCGCCATCACGGGCAACCGTGGCCAGGTGAACTATGCCGCCGCCAAGGGTGCGCTGCACGCCGCCACCAAATCCCTGGCGCTGGAAGTGGCCAGCCGCGGCATCACCGTGAACGCGGTGGCTCCCGGCATCATCGCCACGCCGATGAGCGCGGACAGCTTCGATGCCGACGCCGTGGCGCGGCTCGTACCGATGAAGCGCGCCGGCCAGCCCGAGGAAGTGGCCGATCTCGTCGGCTTTCTTGCGTCCGATCGAGCGGCCTACATCAGCGGCCAGATCATTTCCATCAATGGCGGCATGATCTGATCCCCATCCCCCTTGCCCGCCGCCATTGCCCATGAGCGTCAACACGCCCCTCTCTGTCCACGCCGCCGAGACCCTGCTGTTCTTCACCCTGCTGCAGCTCACGGTCATCGTGCTGGCCGGACGCGTCGGCGGCGTGCTCGCACGGCGGCTTGGACAGACGGCCGCTGTGGGCGAGATCGTGATCGGCATCCTGCTCGGGCCTTCCCTGTTCGGCCTGCTTGCTCCCGATGTGTTCCATGTCGTCTTTCATTCGGCCTCGGGAACGCCGCTGCAAATCCTGTCGCAGATCGGCCTGATCCTGCTGATGTTCCAGATCGGCCTGGAGTTCGACTTCGCGCACCTCGGCGTGCGCAGCAACCGCCGTGCCGTGCTGTGGATCGGCATCGCCAGCATGCTGGCGCCCTTCGCACTCGGCCTGGGGTTCGGCGCCTTCAGCGCCGCCACGCTGTCGCCCCAGTCAGGGGGCGAGGTCAGCGCACTGTTCATCGCCACGGCGTTCTCCATCACCGCCCTGCCCATCCTGGGCCGCATCCTGGTGGACTTCGACCTGCACCGCACCCGGCTGGGCGTCATTGCCATCAGCGCCGCCGCCTTCAACGACGTGGTCGGCTGGCTGCTGCTGGCCCTGGTCACCACCTTGGCGGCGAGCCACTTCGAGCCGGCCGCCTTCGGCCTGAAAGTGCTGATGGTGCTCGGCTTTGCGCTGCTCTGGCTGTTTGTCGTGCGGCCGCTGATGCACCGCGCCATCCGTCACTTTCAGGCGGATGGCGGCGATCTGTCGCCCAATCTGCTGGGCGTGGTGCTGGCGGCCATATTCATCTCGGCCATGTGCACCTATCAAATCGGTATTTTCGCCATCTTCGGCGGCTTCATGATGGGCGTCATCCTGCACGACCAGGCCCGGCTGGTTCAGGCCTGGAAAACACAGGTCAGTCCCTTCGTCCTGGTGTTTTTCCTGCCGATCTTTTTCACCTACACCGGCCTGCGCACCGACGTCGGCGGTCTGTCCAGCAGTGCCTTGTGGGCCTGGTGCGCGCTGCTCATCATGCTGGCCACGCTGGGCAAGTTCGGCGGCGCTTATCTGGCCGCACGCTGGTGCGGTATGAGCCGTCCCCAAGCCGGTGTAATGGGCGCCCTGATGAACACCCGTGCGCTGATGGAACTCATCGTCATCAACGTGGGCTACGACCTGGGCGCCATCTCGCGCAATGTATTCACCATGTTGGTGCTGATGGCGATTTTCAGCACCGTGATCACCGCGCCGATGCTGCGGCTGTGGCTGCCGCGTCTCGCGACCGCAGAGCCCGCCGAGCAAGGCTGCGCCGACTCGGCCAAAGCCTGATCAGCCAACGCCCGGTGTTCCGCGCACGCGTCGCCATACCAGCAGGGGCAGCCGAAGTACGAAGCCGAGGAACAGGCGAGTGTGCATCCAGGTCAGCAGGACGTTGTCGCGCAGATAACTGAAGTGCGACACGCCGCCTTCCTCGGGGCGCAGGTAGCGCACCGGAGCAGGCAGGTTGACGGCAGGCACGCCGCGCCAGCTCAGACGCACCACGGCTTCGGGGTCGAAATCGAAGCGACGCATCCAGTGCTGGCGCTGCATCACCGCGCGCAGCGGCGCCACCGGGTAGACACGAAAGCCGTAGAGTGAATCGCCGATGCCGGCCCACAGGGTTTCGAGATGGGCCCAGGCGTTGGAGACCTTGCGGCCCTGCACGCGCAGGCTGGGCGCGTTGGCGTCGAACACCGGCACGCCGAGCACCATGGCCTGCGGCTGCCGCTGTGAAGCGGCCATGAAGGCGGGGATGCGTTCGGCCGGATGTTGGCCGTCGGAGTCCATGGTCAGCACGTGGCTGTAGCCCGCAGCCGCAGCGGCGTCAAGGCCGTGCAGCACCGCAGCGCCCTTGCCACTGTTTTGCGGCAGCACGAAGACACGCAGTTGGGGGTCTTCGTCGGCCATCTCGCGCAGCCCTTGCGCCGTGCCGTCAGTGCTGCCGTCGACAACCACCCATACCGGCGCCCACTGCGCGCGCGCCGCACGCACCGTGTCATAGACCTGGGCGCCCGGGTCATAGCTAGGGATCAGGACGAGGTGCGTCGCGCTGGGAGGCGGGCCGCCTGCGGCAACGTGGGACTCAGTCATCCGCGGAGGGCGCTACGAGAGGATCCGGTAGTGTGGCGCCCGCCAGCGCGTCACGGTAATAGGCGTCGAGCTCGGCGATGAAGGCCTGCGCATCCTGCGGCGGATCGAAGCGCTTGCCCAGGCGCACCCGGTAGGTGATGGGCAATTGCGGTCGGCGCGTCAGAGGCCAGCCTTTGGCGAGGAAAGGCGAATCGGTCTCGATGAACACGGTCTGTACCGGCACCCGCGCCTGTTTGGCGATGAGCGCCACGCTGCCGCGCAGGGTTCCGATGGGTCGGCCCGTACTGCGCGTGCCTTCGGGAAACAGCAGCAGATGATGCCCCGATCTCAGATCGGCGACGGCGAGGTGGATCATGCTGCGCAACGCGTCGTTGCGGATGTAGCGCGCAAGCCGCGCGCCCGCGCCCAGCGAGGGGTTGTCCACAATGCTGGCCTTCATGATGCAGGCAAGTCCGGGCAGGCGCGAGATCACCAGCACGGCGTCGATCAGCGAAGGATGATTGGGTGCGATGATCATGGGCGGCTGGCCGCGCAGGGCGTCGAGCGCCGACAGGTCGAAATTGCAGGCGCCGATCAGCGCCAAAATACGCAAATACACGCGGAACGCCGAATGAATCAGCCAGCGTCCGACCAAGAGGCCCGCTCGGCGCGGCAGCAGGTAGTACAGCGGGATGGCCAGCAGAGACCAAAGCAGCCCCATCACGCCCAAGATGCCGAGCCCGAAAAACACCCGCGCCATGTCCCAGCCATTGCGCCATGTTGACTCTGAGACGGTCTCCGGCACGATCACATCCTCATTCATGACTGTCCACCATTCTGGATGACTGGCCGAGTATCCACGCGATGCCGAAGCCGAGCGACAGGTTCTGGCTGCGACGCATCAGCGGACTGTCGGCAAAGACGGCCCCGTCCAGATTGTCGTAGCGCGCAAAGGCGCCCACCCAGAAACCAGAAAATCGTTTGCTCAAGGCGACTGTGAACTGGCTTCCCGAATAGCCGCCGCGCGCCGCGTAGGCGGGGCGTGCTGCAGTGGCGTAAGCGCTGTCAACACCATAGAACGTCTGGTTGTACTGTCGGTCGGCGAACACCGGGCCGGTCTGCATGCCCAGGTTCCAGCCCGGCAGCCCCTCCACGCCGCCCATGTCGAGATTGAGCACCGGAGCCAGCACCCATCCCACCTGCTGCGGTCGCGTCTGCACGGTGTAGGCGGTGCGCAATGGCATGCGGAAATCGAGCCGCATGCGCTGCGCGGCGGATTGCCACAGATGCACTTCGAGCGCGGGGCCGAACTCGACCATGGGCTTGAGATCGGGCATGCCGCTACGCGCCCCATTGGACGCACTGTTGACAGGCGGCGAGGCACTGAGGCTGAAATAGGACTCGACCCGATCAGTATCGAACAGGCGCGCCTGCACCCCGTTGCGGTCTGCCTTGATGAACTCGCCGCGGTACACGATATACGGCACTGGCACCGCATAGTTGCGCTGTGCATCCGAGCCCGGATAGGCCGGGAAGCTCACCCCGCCTACCCCAAGGCCGAATTCCCACAGCGGTTTCTGCTCCGCCGAAGCCGCTCCAGGCAAGGTAGAAAACGCCAGCGCGATGGCTGCGGTGACAAGCAAACGATGCCTCATGCGCGAAGATCCTGATTTGTGGTCTGCAAGCCGGTCGCCTCGATTTCCACCAGCAGATCGGAGCGGCAGACGTCAGCCTGCAAGGCGATGGCGTGCACCGCTGCGCCTGCCGCACGCTGCAGTTCGGCGCGAATGACCGGCCAGTCTGCCGGGTGCCGCACATAGACCTTGTAGTGCAGGTTTGCAAGACGCATGCCCGCAACGCCCTTCGCATGCGCCTGCTGCAACACAGCCTCGACATTGCGCAAGGTCTCACGCGTCTGCTCCGCCACGTCCTCGGCGTGCAGGGTGCGATGTCCCACGATGCTGGCGGTGCCCGAGATGAAGAGCAGATGCTGCTGTCCGAAAGTCGCCAGACTGGCGCGCGAAAACGTGGGGCTGCGCGGCCCATAGTCTTGCGGATAGTGATAGGCGCTGAGCTGCCGCGGATTTTCAATCGCCGCAGCGGGCTGGCGCGCGGCGATGCAATACACCAGCAGCGGCGCGTTGGCCGATGCACCCAGGGCGCTGGCCGCGGGCACGCTGGTGCCGGCCACAGTACGCCCGTGGGCCAGAAAGGCGTCTTGCCTGCCAATGTTGAACAGCCGATAGCGCTCGACGCCTGAGCTCTCGCCATTGATATCGGGCACATGATTCCAGACCCGCAACAAATGCGGGTAGCCCAACGCATCAAGCGCGGTGAACAGATCGGCATAGGCCGCGCGCGACGCCGCCTGCAACGGCGGCACGCCCTCCGCGTCTGCGGTCACGGCCTCTGCCACCTGCAGCACGGCGAATAACACGTCGCCGTTACTGCACCAATGTACGCGCCCCGTCTTGCCCTGCTGCAGCGGCCCTTGTGTCGACCAGGCTTCGCACAAGGCGGGTTCGCCCGCCAGCGGCTCAACCTGAACGCTGGCCAGCGGAAAAAGAGGGTGCGGAATCGGGCCTGCGCCTGCGCCAAAACAGGCGGCGCCGAGCAGGGGAGAAGACGCGTCGCGCGCGACTTGGGCCAGCGCGCTTGCAGGCAGGTGCAGCAGTTGCAGCATGAACAAGGGCGGCGTCAGCCGTGCTGAGTCTCGGGCTGGGGGTCGTCGTGAATCTGGATCTGGCGCTTGCGTTGCACCCGCGCCGCCCAACTGCGGCCAAACTGCCTGAGCGAAGCGGCGTAGAAAATGCCCTTCAGGATACGCACCGAAGTCCAGATCGGGGTTTTGCCGAATATGTCGCCCGCCAGCACCGACAGCAGAGCCTCCTTCACCCGCAGGACGTTGCGCGGCCCCATGAACATGTCTCGCATGGTCGGGTGGTTGACGCGGTAGATGAACCAGGAGAACTCGCGCGGGCCACGCTGCATTTCACGGTCGAAACGGGCCAGCGCCTTGGCGGCGCGCGCAGGTTGACGCAGGCAGGTTTCAAGGGCGTCTGCGGCGAAAAATCCGCCCTGCATCGCCAGCATCACCCCGGATGAAAAAACCGGATCGATGAACGCGTAGGCATCCCCGATCAACAGGTAGTTCGGGCCGTACGTATGGCCGCAGCTATAAGAAAAATTCCCCGTGGCCTCAACCTCGGACACCCGCGTGGCACCTGCCAGCCGCTCGCTCAACTGGGGCGACATAGCGATGGTGTCGGCGAAAAATTCGTCCAGCGGCTTGTTGCGGGTCTTGAGGTAGTAGGGCCACACCACCGCGCCCACGCTGGTCGCGCCGTCCGCCAGGGGAATGAACCAGAACCAGCCATGATCAAACCAGAAAATGGTGATGTTGCCTTGCGCCTGACCTTCCAGGCGTTTCGCCCCGGTGAAGTGGGCGTAGATCGCCGCGCTGTTGTGTTTGGGATTGCGCTTCTTCGTCTTGAAGCGGCTGCCAAAAAACGTGTCGCGTCCAGAAGCGTCGACCACATAGCGCGCAGCCCAGCTTGCGCGATGACCATCCTCATGCTGCGCCGAGATGATCGCGCCTTGTTCGTCCGGCAGGAACTGCACGTCATCGACCTTGCAGCCCTCCTGCACGTCCACTCCCTTGCTTGCGGTATTTCGCATCAAGAGCGCATCAAATTCCGAGCGCCGGACCTGGTAGGCCATGGGCATCGACTTGTCCCAGGCGTCTGCGAACGCAAACATCTGCGTCTCTTGTTCATGCCAAGGCGAGACGAATTCCGCCCCCCATTTTTCCATCGCCATCGCTTTCACCGCATCGGCCACCCCCAACTTCTCGAGCAAGGGCAGATTGGCCGGCAGCAAGGACTCGCCGATGTGAAATCGGGGATGATGATCCTTTTCGAGCAGAGTGACGCGGAAGCCGCGCTCCTGCAGCAAGGTAGCTGCCGTGGTGCCTGCCGGACCACCGCCAATGACCAGCACATCCACTGCATGCGGTGCGGTTGTATCGCCAGACACAATCTGTCGTTCTGTCATCAAATTCCTCGCATCGTCATTTCAGACCCGCCAAATTTCCCACGCGCTAACGCATGAATGATTCAGTCAAGTGGATTCTTTGCCACATTGTAGAGAGCCGAGTGGCTAGGTCCGGTCGAGTGTGCTGATCAGTATGTCGGTAACCGCCGAGGATACTGCATAGTTTAATTTTCGACGCGCGCCACGCCTGAACAGCGCTCAGTAGCAGCTTGACGCCTGTGTGCAGATGCAACGATTGCCTTCAAAGGCTGTCACACACTTCAAAAAATTTCACTATAAAGCGGCCTGCTGCGGCAAAAGTTCCTGCCGTCGCACCCCGGGGAACAACGACAAACTTGGAGTCATCAATGGCATCTTCTCTCAGTACAACCCGTCCTCAACCGGGCCTGCTCGACCGTGAAAGCACGGTTGCAGGTCCCCATTTCAACCGCTGGCTGGTGCCTACCGCCGCGCTTGCGATTCACCTGTGTATCGGCATGGCCTATGGCTTCTCCGTGTTCTGGCTGCCGATGAGCAAGCTGCTTGAGGGCACCGATCCTGCCGTATGCGGCTCGATGGGTTTCTGGGGGCATCTCACCACCACGACTTGCAACTGGACCGTGCCATCGGTGACGCACATCTTCGAAGTATTCATCGCCTTTCTCGGCATCTCCGCCGCGATCTGGGGCGCCTGGCTGGAACATGCGGGCCCGCGCAAGGCCGGTTTCATCGCCGCGCTGTGCTGGGGCGGCGGCCTGGTGCTCGGGGGCATCGGCGTTTACATCCATCAGCTCTGGCTGGTGATCCTCGGGGCCGGAGTGCTGGGGGGCATTGGCCTAGGGCTGGGCTATATCTCGCCCGTCTCGACCCTCATCAAATGGTTCCCGGACCGTCGCGGTCTGGCCACCGGCTTTGCCATCATGGGCTTTGGCGGCGGCGCGATGATCGGTGCACCGCTCGCCGTGGCGCTGATGAAGAATTTCAGCGCCTCAGGCACGCTGGGCGTCGCGCAGACGTTGATCATCATGGGCGTGCTCTATTTCGTGGTGATGTCGGCGGGGGCGTTCGGCTTCCGTGTGCCGCCCACTGGCTGGAAGCCGCGGGGATGGACGCCCAAGGCCAAGGGCGGCAATGCCATGATCACCGACCATGAAGTGCATCTGAACAAGGCGATGAAAACGCCGCAGTTCTGGCTGGTGTGGTGGATTCTGTGCCTGAACGTGACGGCAGGCATTGGCGTGATCGCCATGGCCAGCCCGATGCTGCAGGACGTGTTCGGCGGCCGCCTCATCGGCCTCGACAGCGGTGCGGCGCTCGATGCTGCGCAGAAGGCCGCGCTGGTCGCGGCAGCCGGTGGGCTGGTTGGTTTGATCAGCCTGTTCAACAGCGGTGGACGCCTGTTCTGGGCCGCGCTGTCTGACTACATCGGCCGCAAGGCGACCTACGCGGTGTTTTTCGCGCTGGGCGTGGCGCTTTACGCCAGCCTTCCCTCGCTGGGTCATAGCGGCGCGGCAGGCCTGTTCATTCTGGTGGTCTGCGTGATCATGACCATGTACGGCGGCGGCTTTGCCACGGTGCCGGCGTATCTGGCCGACTTGTTTGGCACGCAGATGGTGGGCGCCATTCATGGCCGCCTGCTGACCGCATGGTCGGTCGCCGGGGTGGCCGGACCCTTCCTCATCGCCGCGATCCGCCAGACCCAGATGGACGCCGGCGTGGCGAAGAATCTGGTCTATGACCGCACGCTCTACATCCTGGCCGGTCTGTTGCTGGTGGGTTTCATTCTCAACCTGCTGGTGCGCCCAGTGGCCGCCAAGTACCGCATGACGCCGGAAGAGCTCGCCCGCGAGCGCGCCCTCAAGCACGAGGACCGCATCGCCGGTGACGCCGAACACGCGGCACGTGGCAGCTTGGGTCTGGTCGGCGTGCTGGCCTGGGCCGCTGTGGGCATTCCCTTCTTCATCGGCGTTTATATCGCGCTGCAGAAGGCAGCCGTACTACTCTGAGCTTGCGGCGGGGGGCTGTTTGCTCAGCCCCCGTTCAGCGCCGGGCGGGAAGCCCGGCGCCGCGCACTTCCAGCATGATGCTGTCGAGCAGGGCGCCGCGCGCATCGACCAGGGCGATCTGGTGCCGACCGGGCAGCGGAAACCAGGGCAAGTGCGCGCCACGACCCAGAGGGCGGCCATCGACCTGCCAGCGCGCATCGGCCGTGGATGCGGTCAGCTCGACGCGCTGATGTTGCGGCGGAATATCGGGATCGAGCGCAAGCACCGTGCCGTCCGTCGGGGCGGTGATGCGGTGGGCTGCGGCTGAGGAAGCGGCGGCTTCACCCCGTCCAGCGTGCAGCCTCACCCCAGCACTCAAGTCGGCTGAACGGGTTTGCGCGCCCAGCGCAAAGCGGCTTTGCGCCGTGCCGGGCAGAAACCATTCGCGGCGCGGCGCTTCGCCGTGTTCATCGAAGCGCACTTCGACGCGCTGCAGGCCGCTCGGCGGCGCGGGCTGGCGGCTGGGCGTTTTGGCGTGCAGGGCCCGCATCACCGCGGCCCAGACGGGCGCCGCACCGCTGACCCCGCTGACATCGTGCATGGGCGCGCCTGCGGCGTTGCCGACCCACACGCCCACGGTGTAGCGCTGCGACCAGCCCACGGCCCAGTTGTCGCGCATGTCTTTGCTGGTGCCGGTTTTCACCGCGGTCCAGAAGCGGGTGGCCAGCAGGCTGTCGGTGCCGAAGGTCGGCGCGCGGGCGTTGGGGTCGGAAAGGATGTCGCCGATGATCCACGCCGCGCCAGGATCGAGCGCTTGCCGCGCCGCACTTTTCTGTCCCAGCATCAGCACGACGGGCGACACCCTGCCGCCATTGGCCAGGGCGCGATAGGCATTGGTGAGATCGCGCAGCGACACCTCGGCCGCGCCCAGCGCAAGGCTGTAGCCGTAGTAGTCGCCGGGCTGCGCGAGTTGCACGTCCAGCGCCTGCAGTTCTCGCGCAAAGGCATCGGGCGACACCATCACCAGGGTGCGCACGGCCGGAATATTGAGCGAAGAAGCCAGCGCCGTGCGCACGCTGACCCAGCCTTTGAAACGATGGTCGTAGTTCTGCGGAATGTAGAGGCCAGAAGCCGTGGGAATCTGCGTGGGCGTGTCGTCCAGCAGCGAGGCGGCGGTGAGTCGGCGCTCGGCAAGGGACTGGGCATAGAGCAGGGGTTTGAGGGTGGAGCCGGGCTGGCGGCGGGCGGTCACGCCGTCCACGTCGGCAGCCAGGCTGTAGTCGCCCGATGAGCCGACCCAGGCCAGCATCTCGCCGCTGGCGTTGTCGAGCACCAGCACTGCGCCGTCCTGCACATTGCGGCCACTCAACTCGCCGAGCGCCTTCAGCAGGGCCGTCTGCGCCGCGCGCTGGATACGAGCGTCAAGGGTGGAACGAATCTGCGCGGGCGGCCGCCCGCCTGGGGGCGTGTTCAGAGCCACGAGCTTGCGTCCCAGATGCGACGCAATGCCACGGCTCGCGGCAAACTCGCGCCGCTGCAGCGCGGCGGCGGTTTCCTGCGGCAGCCCGGCGCAGAGTTCGGAGGAAGGCGACCTCTGCCCCTGCATCTCGCGCAGCACGCCGCAGGCGCGCTGTGCGACCTTGCTCGCAGGCGCATTGGGGGCGCGCACCAGCGCAGCGGTGATGGCGGATTCGCGGGCATCCAGCCCTTGCGGGGCTTTGCCGAACAGGGTGCGCGACAGGGCGTCGATGCCGACGATTTCGCCGCGCAAGGGCGCCAGGTTGAGGTAGGCCTCCAGAATCTGATCCTTGCGCCAATGCCGCTCCAGTTCTGCGGCGGTGAGGGCCTGACCGATTTTCTGCCCCCAGTCGCGCCCGCCGGCCTTGATCCGCAGATCGGCGTCGAGCAGGCCCGCAAGCTGCATGGTGAGGGTGGACGCACCGCGCGTGGTGCGGTGAAACAGATGCCCCCAGGCCGCGGCAGACACCGCCTGCCAGTCCACCCCGCTGTGCTCATAGAAGCGGCGGTCTTCGCTCAAGACCAGCGCGGTGCGCAGCGCGGGCGATACTTCGGAGAGCGCCACCCATTGGCCGCGCCGCACCGTGGGGTCGGTGCGCAGGCGCTGCACGACCTCGCCGTGGCGATCGAGGATCAGGGTTTCGGAGGGCCGAAAGTCGCGCCGCACTTCAGCGAAGGCGGGCAAGGCGGCAGCGGCGGGTTGCGACACCAGCAGCGGCGGCGCCAGCAGCGCGCCTGCCAGCAGGGTCAGGCGTAGCTTCAGCCGCAGACGCCGCGCTGCTTCGCTCATGGCCGCGCCCCAACCTCGAAGCGGGCATTGGGCGCCTCGCCGAACATCTCGGGCGCGTACATGGCCTCAACCCGCGTGGGCGGCAGGGCGAAGCTACCCACGGCGTTCAGCCGCAGGGTGTATTGCAGGCTGACCTTGCCCTTGGGCAGATAGGCGTAGTAGCTGCGGAAGGCACTGAAGCTGCGCTCCTCATAGGCCTCCCAGCCGTTGCCCTTGTCTTCCTCGCCACGGGTGGCGATTTCGGAATCGCGCCCGAGGCCGCCGCCCAGAATGGACGCGCCGCCGGGAATGGGGTCGGAGATGACCACCCAGCTCATGTCGCTGCTGGCGTTGACGTCGAGGGTGACGCGCACCACGTCGCCGCGCGACCACTTGCCGGGCACGGCCTGCTCTACCGGCGTGAGGGTTTTGCGGATGCCATAGCCCGCATCGAAGGCCGCCTTCAACGGCACCGCCGCCCAAGACTGCACGGTCACCCAGGGCTTGCCGCTGCCTTGCTGCTGCACCTGCAGGGTTTGCGCCGCTGCCGAAGGCCAGGGGAGGAACACGGTGTTGTTCGCCCAGTTCTGCGCTGCATTCGGTGCGCCGAGGATGCTGCGGGCGTGCATTGCGCCGCTGGCCGAAGCGGCTGTGACCGTAGCGACCTTGCCCCAATCGACCACGCCGGTCTCCTGCCCCAGCGTGACGCGGGTGATGCCCTGCACTGGCTCGGACTCAAAGGTGCGCGAGAACTGCTGCAGCGCCAGCGAGCCCCAAAGATTGGCTGTGGTCGTGGACCACGCGCCGCGCTGCTGGCGGGCGATGAAGCCGCTGGCCAGACGAGGCAGTTCGCCCTGCCAGGCCGGATTGCGCAGGACCAGCAGCATCAGCCGCGCGGTGTTCACATCACCGCCGCTCATCAGCCACCACCAGGCGTCGCTGCGCTCGGTGCTGAATATCAGCTTGGTTCCCTGCCAGCTCAGGCGGGCCTTGAGAATGCTCTCGGCCTCGGCCAGGCGCTGCGCGCGCTGCGGCACATCGGGCAGGCGCTGCAGGATGGACAGCCAGTCGATCACGGCACTCGTCGGCCACTGATTGGGAGCGATGGCGATGCTGTCCAGCATGCGCGGCTGCGCCTTGCCGCCCCGCGCGAGCGCTTCGATCGCGGCGAGCTTGCGCACGTCGAGATCGGCGCGCGGCGCCCAGAACCTGCGCTCGATCCGCCCGGCCACGAAGGCGGCCAGGCCAGACTGCATCTGCGCCTTGAGATCGTCGGGAATGACGAAGGCCGGATCGAGCTTGGACGCTTCGTCCGACGCGGCCAGCAGATAAGCGGTGAGCACGTCGCTGCCATGATCGCCCTCGCCTTCGCGCACCGGGAAGTAATTCGCCAGCCCCTCGCCGTCGAGATAGGTCGGCAGCGCGGCCATCACCGCCTGCCAGCGCGCCACGTCCATCAAGCCGATGGCGATGCTGGACTTCTGCTCCAGGCAGCCGTAGGGATAGCGGCGAAACCAGTCGCGCACGCCGTCCAGCCCAGCCATCAGCGTGGACTGCATCGCCAGCTTCACCCCGCCGCGCGGCCGCCCGGAGGCGGGGTGCGCCCCCTCGGGGGGCAGCGATCGCGAAGCGGGAGCGTGGGGGTCCGCCACCCCGCCGCGCGGGGTGCCTTGCGCGGTTTTCAGCGCCTCGGGCGGCGGCGCCACGGGCAGGCTGTAGGCGCCGTCGACCTGCTGCAGCGTGGCCTGCTGCACCGCCAGCGGCACGGCAGCGAGCACCTGCTGCTGCACGCGCAGGGCATCTTTGGCGCCATGCAGAGCGTCGCGGGCGTCGATCTGCCAGGCCAGCGTCTGCGTGCCGTCGGGCGTGTTGGAAAGAGGCACGTTCACCGTCCAGCTCACCTCGCGGGCAGTGTCTGCCGGAATGTCCACGGTCTGCGGCGGCAGCGTCAAACCGGCCACCTGCGGGGTGAGCGTGACCTTCATCGCCTGCTTGGTGGTGTTGCGCAGGGTGAAGGGCGCGGTGAAGCGGTCGCCCTCGCGCACCAGCGGCGGCAGTCCGGAGAGAATCTGCAGGTCTTGCGTGCTGCGTATGGTGACCTGCCCGGTGCCGAACTGGCTCAGCCCGTGCTCGGCCACGGCAACGATGCGAAACGCGGTGAGGCTGTCGTTGAGCGGCACGTCCACCACAGCGCGTCCCTGCGCATCGAGCACCACGTCGGGTTTCCACAGCAGCAGGGTGTCGAACAGCTCGCGGGTTTCGGTCTTGCCTCCGCCGCCGCCTGCGGGTACGGCCTTGAGGCCGTAATGGCGGCGACCAATGATCTCGGACTGCGCCGTGGCGGTCTCCACGCCCCAGGCCCGCTCACGCAACATGGCGTGCAGCAAGTCCCAGCTGGTGTTGGGCATGAGTTCGAGCAGGGCCTGATCGACCGCGGCCAGCGCCACGTCGGCTCCGGCTGCGGGCTTGCCGTCGGGCAGGGTGGCGGTGATCGTCACCCGAGCCGTGCCGCGCACCGGGTAGCTGGGCTTGTCGGTTTGCACCGCCACCTTGAGGGCATGTTCGGCAATGCCCACGCGAATCTCGGCCATGCCAAAGCGGAAGGCCGGCTTGCTCAAGTCCACCATGGCGGTGGGCGGCACGTAGTCTTTGCTATCGCTCCAGAACGCGCGCCACCACGCTACCGGCGTCTTGTAGCCCCAGGTGAAAAAGCTGTACCAGGGCACGTCGTACAGCCGCCCGCGCAGCGCCAGCACGCTCACATAGACGTTCGGCCCCCACTCGGGCCTGACCTTCAGGCGCACGGTGGGATCAGTCCCGTCGAGTTGCACCACCTCGGTGTGCATCACGCCTTCGCGCTCCACCGCCACCAGCGCGGTGGCGTGGCGAAAGGGCATGCGCACCTGGAACTGCGCGGTCTCGCCGGGCTGATAGGTTTTTTTCTCGGGCAGCACGTCCATGCGGTCGTGGTTCTCGCCGCCGAACCACAGCTCGCCCTGCCGCGTCACCCACACCGAGCTGGACGCCTGCGCGCTGCGGCCCTGCGCATCGGTGGCCGATGCGATCAGTTCAATTTCGCCCGCCTGATCCAGCTTCACGTCGCACAGCAGCAGGCCGTGCGCGTCGCTCTTGCCGCTGCACAAAGTGCCCAGGTCTTTGGTCGTGGTCTTGTTGTCGTAGGCGTAAAAGCCGCCCACCATGCGTTTGCGGCTGGTGGTGGTGATGTGCGCGACGGCCTTGACCGTCAGCGGCACACCGGCCTGCGGTTTGCCCTGCAGATTGAGCGCCAGCGCCTGCAACTTGGCGCGCTGGCCCGCCGACACCCAGCTTTCGGTCTTGATGCCCGCCACCACCGTAGCGGGCCATAGCGTTTGCGTGCTGCGCAGGGTCTGGATCTCGCCGTTGGGGTCGGCATAGCTGGCTTCGAGCAGTAGCTCGCGCGCCTGGTTCGAGGGTGGAACATCGTCGATGCCCACCCGGCCCAAGCCCTGGCGGTCGAGGGTGACGGCGAGTTTGTCGGCGATGATCTTGCTGTCGTCCTGCGCAGCGTCTTCATCATCACCGCCTTGCCCTTGTTGTTGCGGCGGCGAGAAACTGAAGGCATCAAAGCCGTCGAACGATAAGCCCTTGCTGCGCACCAGCGCCGAGACCTGTACCGGCAGATTGGCCGCCGGGCCGCCTGCGGTGTAGCTCACTTGCACCGACACCGGCACGTCCTGCGGCCGGATGAGCGGCTTGCTGTCCACCGGGGCGATGCGGCCGGTAAACACCGGCAGGCGAAACTCCTCCACGCGAAAACTGCCGCTGGACGGCGACCAACCGTTGCCTTCCTTGCTGCGCAACTGCACGTCGTACTCCCCCAGCTTGGCCGCCTTCGGAATGGCGAACTGGCTGCTGGCCGTCATGCCCCCCGTGGGGGTGCGCTGCCATTTCAGGGGCTGCTTGAACTCCTGGCCGCTGCCCTCATGGGTGATGACCAGGGTGTCGGGATAAGTCTTGGGCAGTTCCAGGCCCTTCAACGTTTCCACCCGCAGGAGGTGCTTCATCGACACCGTCTCGCCTGCCCGCAGCAGGGTGCGGTCGAAAATGGTGTGGGCGACAGTATCGGGGCTGGAGGAATTGTCTGTGCTCACATTGAAGCGCCAAGGCTCGAAACCCTCGTTCCATTTGCTCCAGGCAAAGGCCATGTCGGGCGTGCCGTCGGCGTCGCTGGCGCGGGCGGAGACGAAGTAGCCGAGGTCGAAGTCACCCAGCGCATCGTCGTCTCCATCATCACCGCAATAGGGCGCCTGCGGGTCGAGGCCATCCAGCCGCGCCAGCCCCTGCGCATCGGTGGTCGCCGTGGTCAGCAGGCTGCCATGACAATCGGACACCTGCACCTTGGCGCCCGCCACCGGCCGCCCCTTGTCCAGCGTGGTCACCCAGGCCAGGGCGTTCTCGCGGCCGATTTTCACGCTCACGTTCAGATTGGTGACCAAGGCCGCGGTGCGCACCACCATTTCACGGTTCGCCCCATAGTGCGGGTCGAGCAGCGCCTTGCCCAGCGTCTTGGAGGCGATTTCGACCACATGAAACCCCGGCTGCAGCGGAATGCCCACGACCTCGAACGGCCGCGCTTTCCCGTCGTCCACGGAAGGCAGCGCGATCTTGCGCAGGCCCGGTTTGTCTTCGAGCAGCGACACCATGCGGGTCTGCACCCGGTCGGGGTTGACGGCATCGCCGTTGGCCTCGTGCAGCACGGGCGGCAAAGGCCCGCTCACCACCTTGCGCGCCGCTTCGCGCGAAACGAAAAAGTCGCTGAAATGCTGCACCCGCCGAAACCAGGCGATGGTCTGCGCATCGGTCTGCGGCTGCAGATCGGACACGGCATAGTCACGCACACCTTGCGCCAGCGGCACGCGACGCAGCGTGACGGGCAGCAGCGCCGGGCCACGGCCCACGCCTTCGGCGAAGCGCTCGACGATGCCGAAGGGCGCAGTGGCAAACTTGGCCAGCGGCGGCATCACCCCGGTGGCGATGTGCAGCGGAAACTGGTCGGCGTTGCGCAGCGGGCGATGATCGACATCGACGAATTGCGGCGGCAGCACGATCTGCATCGCGGTGCTTTCAGCAAAGGGCGGGGCGAAGGCAATGTCGTCCACCTGGGCATCGCCCTGCCCGTCCTCGTCGGACAAGTCGGGGGGCACGCTGCGGCTGCCGATCTGCAGCCGGATGGCCGCGGCCAGCTTGCGCGACACCGGCGCGTTGAAACTCAGCGATAGCGGTTTGAACGGCGAACAACCCGCCTTCGCGTTCTCGCGTTCGCAACTGAAGGTCGCAGCAAAGGGCTCGCGCACGCTGTAGTCATAGCGCCGCTCCACCCCGCTTTCCAGGCCGCTGGGGGTGCTCACGCCCGCACCGTAAACCAGGGTGATCCGGCCGCCCGCAGGCAGTGTGCGGGCGCAGCGCAGGGTGACAATTTGCTGCGGTTGCTTTGCCGCTAACTGGCTTAGCCCGAGCGCCTTGAGCAGGGCCTCGCGCTGCGCGCCGCTGATCTGCTGCACGGCCACTTGCTCGCCCAAGCCCTCGATGTGGCAGTGGATGTGTTCGCTCAGGCTTTGCGGGGTGGCTGCTCCGCTGAGCTGCAGCACGAAGGCCTGCTGCTCGTCGATGGCGGCGCCAGTAGACGGCCAGATGCGCCGCACGAACGGCCCGCCGGTGTTGAACGTCCAGCGTGTGAGGCCGCTGAGCGCCTTGCCCTGAGGCGACTTGAAGCTCGGCAAAGTCTGCACCGTGCAGCGCACCCCGGCGGGCAGGTCATTGGCAAACTGGAACGCCCATTCGTTCGCGCTGATCCAGCGGCCATTGCCTTGCGCCGCCTTGCTGTCGCTGCAGTTCACGGTGAGAGGCGCTGCGGCCTTGGCATCGCCAAAGTTCACTGCGGGGCCGTCGAACCGGGCCACCACCTGCCGCACCTGCGCCACCTCGCCCTGCGGGCTGAGGCTGCTGACCTGCAGCGCGAACGCGCCTTGCGTCACGCCCAGAAACAGAGCGATCCCAACCCACCACCGTGCATGCCACATCCCTCGCCCCCATCGCCTGCAAAGTTGTTACTGTATGCGATGAAGACGACAGAACGTGACAGGATGTGTGTCTACAGGCCGTGAAACTGCGCGGGGAAGTCGGCGCGCTGCCAGAATTTCCAGTCTTGCGGACGGCGGATCTGCAGGGTGCGCCAGCGCAGCTCGCCCGCGAGGGTGAGACGCACGCCGCCCGTCTGCTGCACCGCCTGCGCAATGGCGGCGGAAAGACTGGCATCGAGCTGACGCAGACCGGCTGCGGGGTCATCGGCCAGCAGCGCGCGAGCGTCGAAGAGGCGCAGGGTGTCCAGCGGGCCATTGCGCGGGCGCAGCGCCAGGCCGCGCAGCGCGGCGGATAGCGCAGGATCGCTCACCGCATCGTCATCTCCCGCATGTTCGGCAAGGCGCATCGGGCTGCGCCAGTCTGAAGCCAAGGGGCCACAGCCGTGTATCCACAGGGTGTTGACATCCGCCAGTCCGCGCTGTTCGCGCGCTTCGTTGACGGCATGGTGCTGCCAGGTCATTTGCACTTCGGTGAGCAGTTGCCGCCAGGGCCGGGCCGCCGGGCCGCCGGGCATCCACGCCGCCACGCTACGGCCTTGCGCCCGCGCCACGCCCGCCGTCACCACCTCGGTCAGACTGGAATGGGCGGCATACCAGCGCAGCGGCGTTACTTGGCGCAGCGTCCATCCCGCGCTGGCAAACAACGGCTCGACGGCGGCGAAGAGCGGCTGGGCTTCATCCGCCGTGAGATCGAGCGCGGCAGGATCGGTGAGCGACAGGCTGTCGCGGCCCAGCCGCAGATGCGCCGGGGTGAGCAGGCACAGCGCCTGATCTGCAGGAAATGCGTCCGACACGCCATCCGCCAGCGCGGCCAGACGCGCCCAGGGCGCCTGCTCGGCTTCTGTGCCATCCAGACGCAGAGCGTGCAGCAGCCAGCGCTCGGCGGGCGTCAGCCAAGCGGCCTGTGCGTCCTCGCGCGGCGCTTCCTGTTCCAGCACCACGGCTTGTCGGCAGAGGGTGGCAGTTGCAGGCAGCCCGGGCTGCGTGAGCAGTTGCGCAAAGGCGGGCGAGGCCGAGGGCAGATCAGTCAGCAGCAGATGTTCACTCATACCGCAAAGCCTGCGCCGGTTGCACCCGCGAGGCGCTCCAACTGGGATAAAGCGTGGCCAGCAACGACAACACCAGCGACGCCACGGTGATGGTGGCGATGTCTGAAAAGCGCGGATCACTGGGCATGGTGTGGATCAGATACACGCTGCGCGGCAGGAACTGGGTGTGCAGCACGGCCTCGAGGAAGGAGACGATGGGGTCGAGATTGAACGCAATCAGACAACCCAGCGCAACGCCTGCGAAGGTGCCGAGAAACCCCGTCACCGCGCCCTGCAGCAGGAAAATGGACATGATGGAGCCGGGGCTCGCGCCTTGGGTGCGCAGAATGGCGATATCGGCCAGTTTGTCGGTCACGGTCATCACCAGGGTGGAGACGAGGTTGAACGCCGCCACCGCCACGATCATGGTGAGGATGATGAACATCATGCGCTTCTCAATCACTACGGCCTCGAACCAGGTGCGGTTCTGCTCGGTCCAAGGCTGGGCCACGAGCTCGGGCGGCAGCACGCGCTGCAAGTCTTGGGCGATCTGCGGCGCGTCATTCATATTGCGGGTCTGCACGCGCAGCCCTGTGGGGCCTCCGGTGCGGAACAGCGCCGACGCGTCCTGCAGATTCACCAGCGCCAGGGTGCTGTCGTATTCGTAATGCCCGACATTGAAAATGCCCACCACCCGCAGGGTGCGCAGGCGCGGAATCATGCCTGCCGGGGTGATGGAGCCGCTGGGCACCACCATGGTGACCTGATCGCCAACCGACACGCCGAGAGAATTCGCCAGTTCATTGCCCAGCACCACGCCGAAGTCGCCCGGTTTGAGCGCGGCCAGGCTGCCCGCCACCATGTGCTCCGGGATCTGCGATACCTGCGTCTCCTCGCCCGGCTCCACTCCCCAGACCAGCACGCCCTGCAACTGACTGCCTTGGGCCACGAGCGCCTGGCCCTGGACGAACGGCGCCACGCCGGTGACCGCGGGATTGCTTTTCACCAGTGCCGACACGCCGCGCCAGTCGGGCAGCGCCTGGCCGTTGACGCTGAAAATCTGGATGTGCGGGATGACGTTGAGCATCCGGTCGCGCACCTCCTTCTGAAACCCGTTCATTACCGAAATGACCACGATCAGCGCAGCCACCCCCAGGGCGATGCCGCCGACAGAGACCGCAGAAATGAAGGAGATGAAACCATTGCGCCGACTGCGCCGCCCGCTGCGGGTATAGCGCCAACCGATGAGCAGTTCGTAAGGCCAGGAGAAGGATGCAGACATAACTGCGCAGTGTAGGCGACGGCCGCAGGCAAGGCGGCGCGCAGGAAAAGTGAATCCGTGATGCCGGGCAAAGGCACAATGTCGGCTTATCGCGTTTCTCTACCGCACCCCATGCTGCACGCCACCGCCCTGTCCGCCCTGCTCTGCTGGCTGGGATGCGCCGCCCTCATCGTGCTGGGACGGCGCAGGCATTTCGGCCTGGACGAAACCCAGGGCGTACAGAAATGGCACAAGCACCCGACCCCCCGCACCGGCGGTTTCGCCCTGGCACTGGGCATGATGGTCGGCCTGCTGTGGCTCATGCACCTCACTTATGTCAGCGCGCCCTTCACAATCCGATTGGCCGTCGCCATCGCGCCTGTGCTGCTCGCCGGTGTGGTGGAAGACCTGCGCCGCCATGTGCCCCCCCTCTGGCGGGCGCTGGCCACCGTGCTCGCCGCGGGGCTGGCGGTCTGGCTGCTCGAGGCCAGCGTCACCCGGCTGGGGCTGTGGCCGCTGGACGCATGGATACACGCCTGGCCGGTGCTGGGTTGGCTCATCGCGCTCGTCGCCATCAGCGCCCTGCCCCATGCGGTCAATATGATCGACGGCTACAACGGGCTGGCCGGAATGGTGAGTTTCATGATCTTCGGCGCGATCGGCTATGTGGCCTTCAAGGTCAGCGATCCGCTGATCATGGCGCTCAGCCTCGCCGCCATCGGCGCGCTACTGGGCTTTCTATTCTGGAACTGGCCGCGCGGACAGATTTTTCTCGGCGATACCGGTGCTTATCTGCTCGGCTTCTGGATGGCGTTGCTGAGCGTGCTGCTCGTGACACGCAATCCTGCGGTCTCACCCTGGTTCGCCCTCATGGTGTTGGCCTACCCGGTGTGGGAATTGCTGTATTCGCTGTGGCGGCGCAAGTTTCGCCAGCGCGCGGGCACGGCACCCGATACGCTGCATCTGCATCATCTGGTCTACTGGCGGCTTACCCGTCTGCTCGACGAGGACGATCATCCCGATCCGCGGCAACGCCGCAATGCGGCCACCTCGCCTTATCTCTGGGCCGTCGCGGCTTTCAGCGTGGGCCCGGCCATGCTGTGGTGGGGCAACACCTCCCTGCTCATGGCCTGCTGCGTGGGCTTCGTCACCCTCTATCTGCTGGCCTATCGCCTGCTCGTTCAGCGCCGCATCTGAGCCGCGACCTCAGGCCACGTCCTGCCAGTCGAAGTTCCAGGTGTTTTGCAGCAGTTTTTCCAGCCAGAACGCGCCGATCACGGTCTTGACGTCGGTGATCTGGCCATTGCGCACCCAGTCGAGAGTCTCTTGCGGGCTCGCCTCGAAAACATCGAGCAGTTCGTTGTCGTCGAGCGATTGGCGACCTGCAACCAGACCCCGCGCGAAAGCGAGATGAATGGTTTCGTCGGAGTAGGAAATCGCGTTGTTGATCGGCCCGATATAGGCCCACTGTTTCGCGCTGTAGCCGGTTTCCTCGCGCAGTTCTCGCTGCGCGCAAGCCAACCAGCTCTCACCCGCGTCAAGCTTGCCCGCGGGAAACTCCACCATCACCCGCTGCATCGGCGTGCGGAACTGGCGCTCCATCAGCACCTTGCCGTTATCGAGCAGGGGAATGACCATCACCGCGCCGGAGTGGCGAATGTATTCGCGGGTCACCTGCGCGCCGTTGGCCAGACGCACCAGATCACGCGAAATATTGAGGAAGGTGCCGCGAAACACCATCTCGCTGTCGAGGGTGTGTTCGCGCAAGGCCGCCGCCTGCGGCACGCGCGCCGGATCGCCGCTCATGTGCGACTCGGGGCCGGATGGCGCTTGACCATGTAACGCAGCACATAGCCCGGAAAGGCCAGCACCAGGAACATGGCGACAGAGACGGCATAGAACTCCCAATGCTGCGGATAATTCTGGCCGATCCGCGCTTCGAGCGCCATGCCGATGAAGCCGACAACAAAGAACAGGATCAGCAACTCGAGCAGGCGTAACCAGATCGACTTGGGGGTCTTCTTGAGCGGAATGACCAGGAAGAACCGGTTGGAAACAAACGGCAGGTTGGCGGCGACGAACGCCAGAACAATGACCAACCAGATTGCGGAATTCTGCATAGGGAAACGCTTTCAGTGCAGGGTGTTGGCGATGGCCTGATAACACAAGGTCATCAAACCACCGGGCATCAACCCAAGAAATAAAACCGCCAGGCCATTGAGCGACAGCAGGGCGCGCGCCCCGCCCACTCCGCTTGCGCGCGAGGCCGAAAATGCCGTGGGTGCATCAAAGTACATCACCTTGATCATGCGAATGTAGTAGTACGCACCGATGACCGAGAGTATGACCGAATACACCACCAGCCAGATGCGCCCGGTATTGAGCAGAATGGTAAGCACTTCGAGCTTGGCATAAAAACCGGCGAACGGCGGAATGCCAGCGAGAGAGAATAAAAGAAATGTCATGACACCTGCCATCCAGGGGTCTGTTTTGGCCAGACCGGCGAAATCGCGGATGTCTTCGGCCTCGAAACCTTCGCGGGCGAGCAGCAGAATCACGCCGAAGGTGCCCAGCGTGGTGAGCACGTAGATGACCATGTAGAACATGGCTCCGCTATAAGCGGTGGAGGCGGAGAGCCCATTGCCGTTGAGCATGCCCGAGAGCAGGGCCAGCAGCACAAAACCGATCTGGGCGATGGTGGAATACGCCAACATGCGCTTGAGATTGGTCTGCGCAATGGCGGCCAAATTACCCAGGCCGATCGACAACACCGCGAGCACCACCAGCATGCCCTGCCAATCCATCGCCAGCGGGAACATGCCTTCCACCAGCAGGCGGATTGCCATGGCGAACGCCGCGAGCTTGGGCGCAGCGCCCACCATCAGCACCACCGCCGTGGGCGCGCCCTGATAGACGTCGGGAATCCACATGTGGAAGGGCACTGCGCCGAGCTTGAACGCCAGACCGGCAACGATAAACACCACGCCAAGCACCAACACGGCGCGGTTGATCGGCTCGACTGCGATCATGCGGAAGATCGTGACCAGATCGAGCGAACCGGTTGCGCCATACAACATGGACATGCCGTAGAGTAGGAAACCCGAAGCCAGCGCACCGAGGATGAAATACTTCATCGCCGCCTCGGTGGACAGAGTGTGATCGCGCCGCAGCGCAACCAGGGCGTAAAGCGCCAGCGACAGCAATTCCAGGCCAAGATAAATGGTCAGCAGGTTGTTGCCCGAGATCATGATGAACTGCCCGAGCAGCGACAGCAGCACCAGGCTGAACAGCTCGCCGCCCCACATGCCGCGATCCAGGGCGTAGCGGCGCGAATAGACCAGGGTCACCGCTGTGGCGACCACGGTGAACAGCTTGAGCAGCATCGCCATCGGATCGACGATCAGCGCACGCGCCATGGCGAACTGCTGCATGCCCGAGGCGTAGTACAGGCCGCACAGCACGGCAAGCCCGACCAGGCCCGCCAGAGTGATCCAGTAGCTCACGCGGTGCTGCACGTCTTTCACAAACAGATCAACGAGCATGACCACGCAGGCCAGCACGAGCAGAAGAATTTCCGGATAAATGGCGATCCAGTTCATGGCGGTTGTTGTCACTGCAATTTGGAAGACGCCGCAAACTGCAGCAGATGTTGCACCGAGGCCTGCATCGGATCGGTGAAGAATTTGGGATACACGCCCATCCACAGCACCGCGCCGACCAGCACGGCGAGCATGAAGAATTCACGGGCGCCGATGTCCTTGAGGGCCGCGACGTGGGCATTGCCGATCGGGCCGAAGAACACGCGCTTGATCATCCACAAGGTGTAGCTCGCGGCCAGGATGAGCGTGGTCGCGGCCAGCAGGCCGATCCAGAAGTTGAACTTCACAGCGGCCAGAATCACCATCCACTCCCCAACGAAACCGCTGGTGCCCGGCAAGCCGGCGTTGGCCATGCCGAACAAAACGGCCAGCGCCGCAAACTTGGGCATGCTATTGGTCACTCCGCCGTAGTCGGCAATCTGGCGCGTGTGCATGCGGTCATACAGCACCCCGATGGTCAGGAACATGGCACCGGAAATGAAGCCGTGCGAGATCATCTGCACCAGCCCGCCCTGCACGCCCAGGTCGGAGAACAGGAAAAAGCCCAGAGTGACAAAACCCATGTGCGCAATGGAGGAATATGCCACCAGCTTTTTCATGTCGGCCTGCACCAGAGCGACAAAACCGATGTAGATCACCGCAATCAGCGACAAGGCGATCATGACCGGGGCCAACGCATGGCTGGCATCAGGCAGCATAGGCAGGGAGAAGCGGATAAAACCGTAGGCGCCGAGCTTGAGCATGATGGCCGCCAGAATCACCGAGCCGCCGGTGGGCGCTTCGACGTGCGCATCCGGCAGCCAGGTGTGCACCGGCCACATCGGAATCTTCACCGCGAAGGCAAAGAAAAAGGCGATGAAGATGAAAATCTGCGCTGTCATCGACAGCGGGACGTGATACCAATTGGCAATGTCGAAGCTGCCGCCCGACTGCAAATACAGGTAGATCAGCGCCACCAGCATGAGCAGCGAACCGGCCAGGGTATAGAGGAAAAACTTGAACGCGGCGTACACCCGGCGCGGTCCGCCCCAGATGCCGATGATGAGGTACATCGGAATCAGCGTGGCCTCGAAGAACACATAGAACAGCAGGGCGTCTGTTGCGGCAAAGACTCCGATCATCAGCCCCGAGAGAATGAGAAAGGCACCGAGATAGAGGTTGACGCGGTCCTTGATGACTTCCCAGGCGCTGATCACCACGATCACCGTCATCAAAGCAGTAAGCGGCACGAACCACAGCGACACGCCGTCAATGCCCAGCGCGTAGTTGATGTTGAACGGCCGGATCCACGGCACGGATTCGACAAATTGCATGCCCGCCTGGGCGTTGTCAAACCCGGAAATCAGCGGCAGGGTGATGAGAAAGGAGATCAGCGAGCCGATCAGTGCCAGCCAGCGCGCGGCGGCTGCACGCTGCTCGCCCTGGACGAACAAGAGCACGACACCGAAACCGATGGGAATCCAGATGGACAGACTGAGCAAGGGAAGAGATTGCATTCTTATATCGCGCTTCGCTGTTATCTGATGAACCAGCCGGACAACAGCTTGCCCGGAACAAAGTAGCCCATGAACACCACCACGCCAGCAATCATCGCCAGGGCGTAGTAGTAGATGTAGCCGGTCTGCAGCAGGCGCACCACCCGCGCAGTCCAGCCGACCACGCGCGCCGTGCCGTTGACAAGCAGGCCATCGATCAGGCCCACATCCCCGCCCTTCCACAGGCCCGTGCCCAGCAGGCGAACGCCGGAAGCCAGCACGTTCTGGTTGAACCAGTCGAAGAAGTAATTGTTTTCGAGCACGGTGTAAACCGGCCCCAGCATGCGCCTCACGGCCTGCGGGAAGCGCAGGTTCACCATATAACCGTAGTAGGCCGTGGCGATGCCGGCAAGCGCTAGCCACAGCGGCATCGAAGACAAACCGTGAATCATCATCTGAATCTGGCCATGCCAGTGCTCAGCGAGATCACGCATGGCCGGGTGGGCCGCCGCGTTGACAAAAATCGAGTTCCCGAAAAAGTGCCCGTACAGCAGCGGCTGAATGAAAAGATAGCCCGCGAGGACAGACGGAATGGCCAGCATGATGAGCGGCGCCGTCACCACCCACGGCGACTCGTGCGGCTCGTGAGCGCCAGCATGTCCGTGCTCATGCGCATGATCATGGCCATGCGCATCGTGCGCCACGTGCCGGAACCGTTCTTCGCCATGGAACACCATGAAATACATGCGGAAGGTGTAGAGCGCGGTGACGAACACACTGGAGAGCACGGCGAAGTAAGCGAAGCCCGCTCCCGGCAGATCGCTGGCATGCACCGCCTCGATGATGCTGTCCTTCGAGAAAAAGCCGGCAAACGGCGGGATGCCGCTGAGCGCCAGACCGCCGATCAGGAAGGTGATCCAGGTGATGGGCATGTATTTGCGCAGACCGCCCATATTGCGCATGTCCTGGTCATGGTGCATGCCGATGATCACCGAGCCCGCCGCGAGGAACAGCAAAGCCTTGAAGAATGCATGGGTCATCAGGTGGAAAATCGCCACCGAGTAGGCCGAAGCCCCCAGCGCCACCGTCATATAGCCGAGCTGCGATAGCGTGGAGTAGGCAATGACCCGCTTGATGTCGGTTTGCACCACGCCCAGGATGCCCATGAACAGCGCGGTGATGGCGCCGATGACCAAAATGAAGGACAGCGCGGTGTTCGACAGCTCAAACAGCGGCGACATGCGCGCCACCATGAAAATACCCGCCGTCACCATGGTGGCAGCGTGAATGAGCGCGGAAATCGGCGTCGGGCCTTCCATCGAATCGGGCAGCCAGACATGCAGCGGGAACTGCGCGCTCTTGCCCATGGCGCCGATGAACAGTGAGATGCACGCCACGGTGATCAGCATCCAGTCGGTGCCCGGCAGATGCAGCAGTGCAAGCTCCGGCCCCTTGGCGAAAATTTCGGTGTAGTTCAGACTGCCGGTGTAGGCCGCCAGCAGGCCAATGCCCAGAATGAAGCCGAAGTCGCCCACGCGGTTGACGATGAAGGCCTTCATATTGGCGAACACCGCCGTGGGCCGTGTGTACCAGAAGCCGATCAGCAGATAGGACACCAGACCCACCGCCTCCCAGCCGAAGAACAGCTGCAGCATGTTGTTGCTCATCACCAGCATCAGCATGGAGAAGGTGAACAAGGAGATGTAGCTGAAAAAGCGCTGGTAGCCGTCGTCATCGGCCATGTAGCCGATGGTGTAGATGTGCACCGCGAGCGAAACGAAAGTGACGACGGCCATCATCAGCGCCGACAGGCCGTCGATCATGAAGCCGACTTCCATGTGCAGCTTGCCCACCACCATCCACTCATAAATCGTGGCGTTGAAGCGGGCGCCGTTGATCACGTCACCCAGCACAACGAGCGACAGCACGAAAGACAGCCCAACCGAGAGCGTGGTCAGCCAGTGCGAAGCCGAACGGCCGATACTTCGGCCGAACAGCCCGACGATGATGGAAGAAACCAGCGGCGCCAGTGCGATGACCAGCAACAGGGTGGGGTTCAGCGTGGATTGCATGGACTCAGCCCTTGAGTTGGTCGAGTTCTTCGACGTCGATGGTGTTGAGGTTGCGGAACAGCACAACCAGAATGGCCAGACCAATGGCCGACTCTGCTGCAGCGACGGTCAGGATGAAGAACACGAACACCTGTCCGCCAAAATCCTGCAGGTAGTGCGAGAAGGCGATGAAATTCAGGTTCACCGCCAGCAGCATGAGCTCAATGGCCATGAGGATGACGATGAGGTTGCGTCGGTTGAGAAAAATGCCGACGACCGAGATGGCGAACAAAATGGCGCCGAGCACCAGGTAATGCGCCAGGGTGAGTGAACCGAGCATGGCTTACTCCTTCGGTTGGGCGGGCATGGACACCAGCCGCACGCGGTCTGCACGGCGGGCCTTGATCTGCTCGGAAGCCGGCATATGCCGCACGTCCTTACGCTTGCGCAGGGTCAGTGCGATGGCCGCGATGATGGCCACGAGCAAAATGACCGCCGCAATTTCCACCGCGAACAGGTATTGCGAATACAGCACCACGCCCAGCGCGCGGGTGTTGGACAGATGGGTGAGCGGATTGTCGGCAGAGGCCGCTGCCCCCACCTGCGCAGCGCGCGTCATGCCGCCAATCTGGAAGCCCTGCATCAGCACGGCGGCCATTTCAAGCACGATGAGCACGCCCACCAGCGCCGCCACCGGGAAGTAGCGCCAGAAACCCTTGCGAATGCTGTCGAGGTTGACGTCGAGCATCATCACCACGAACAGGAACAGCACCATCACCGCGCCGACGTACACCAACACCAGCACGATGGCGAGAAACTCGGCGCGCAGCAGCAGCCAGATGGCCGACATCTGGAAAAACGCCAGCACCAGATAGAGCGCGGAGTGCACCGGATTACGCGCCGTGATCACTCGCAGCGCTGCAAACAGCAGCACGGCGGAGAACACGTAGAACAGGATGGTTTGAACGTCCATGGTCACAACAGGGGTCCTGCCGCGGCGGAAGCCGTCGGCCTAGAAACAGTGGGGACAATCGCCAGAAGCCCGCCCATGCCTTGCGGCGGTCTTTAGCGATCAGCGGTATGGGGCGTCGGCCTCCTTGGTGGCGGCGATGTCTTTTTCGTAGCGGTCGCCCACGGCCAGCAGCATCTCTTTGGTGAAATAGAGATCGCCACGCTTTTCACCGTGGTATTCAAAAATCGAGGTTTCGACGATGGAGTCGACCGGGCAGCTTTCTTCGCACAGTCCGCAGAAAATGCACTTGGTCAGATCGATGTCGTAGCGGGTGGTGCGGCGGGTGCCATCGTCACGCTGCTCCGATTCGATGGTGATGGCCAGCGCCGGGCACACCGCCTCGCAGAGCTTGCAGGCGATGCAACGTTCTTCGCCATTGGGATAGCGCCGCAGCGCATGCAGGCCGCGAAAGCGCGGCGACAGCGGCGTTTTCTCTTCCGGATACTGCACCGTGATCTTGCTCTTGAAGGCGTATTTTCCCGTCAGAGCCAGACCCTTGAAGAGTTCGACCAGGAAAAAGCTGTTGAAGGTGTCACGCAAAGCGGCCATGGGTCTGCCTCACTTCCAGATATTCCAGGGGGTTTGCATCCAGGCGGCCACGACGACGAGCCAGATGAGGGTGACGGGAATGAAAATCTTCCAGCCCAGGCGCATGATCTGGTCGTAGCGATAGCGCGGGAAAGTGGCCCGCAGCCAGAGAAACATGCTGACCACGACAAAGGTCTTGATGCCCAGCCAGATCCATCCCGGAATGAAACCGAGGAAGGCCACCGGCGCATCCCATCCGCCCAGGAACATGACCGTGGTGAGGATGGAAATCAGAATCATGTTGGCGTATTCGGCCAGGAAGAACATGGCGAAGGCCATGCCGGAATACTCGACCATGTGGCCGGCAACGATTTCCGACTCCCCTTCCACCACATCGAAGGGCGCACGATTGGTCTCGGCCACGCCGGCGATGAAATACACCACAAAAATGGGCAGCAGCGGCAGCCAGTTCCAGGAGAGGAAGTTCAGTCCCATGGAGGCAAATGCGCCATGGGTCTGCCCCATCACGATTTCGGTCATGTTCAGACTACCGGACACCATGAGCACGATGACCATGGCGAAACCCATCGCGATTTCGTAGCTCACCATCTGCGCCGAAGCGCGCATGGCGCCCAGGAAGGCGTATTTGGAGTTCGACGCCCAGCCGGCGATGATCACGCCATAGACCTCGAGCGAAGTCAGCGCCAGCAGCAGGAGCAGTCCGGCGTTGACATTGGCCAAGGCGACGTCCGGACCGAAGGGAATGACCGCCCAGGCTGCCAAGGCCGGCATGATGGTCATCACCGGCCCGAGCAGGAACAGACGTTTGTTCGAGCGGAACGGGATGACGATTTCCTTGAGCAGCAGCTTGAGGCCATCGGCAATGGGCTGCAGCAGGCCGAACGGGCCGACGCGGTTGGGGCCGATGCGGATCTGAATCCAGCCGATCAGCTTGCGCTCCCAGAGCGTCAGATAAGCGACGGCTCCCATCAGCGGCGCGACGATGACGATGATCTTGATCAGGTTCCAGACGATCGGCCAGGCAATCGGCCCGAGCAGAGAAAGTCCGCCTTGGTTGAAGGATTCGAGCATGGTCAGCAGGATGCGTAGGATCGCGCCAGGTGCGCCTCATTCCCCTTGGGAGAGGGAAAACTTTGCGAACATTGTGAGGGCCACGAGTATTTCATCTCAAACCCTTTCAGGACTTGCAGAAGCGACGGCAGGAGCGATGTCCGCGGCACTCACCCGCTCGACCTGAACCGCGCCAGACATCGCGCCGGACGACCCCAAGGGCGCGGCCTCGGCCCAGGCCGCAGCAATGCTGACCACGGTGGGGGCCAGCGCCTCGTCACAGCGCGCGGGCAACACAACGCTTTGCGCATCGGCCTTCACGCGCACCGAATCGCCGTTTTGCAGGCCGAGTTGCGCCCACAAGGCGGTGGATACACCCGCCATGCGGGCGTTGCGCGCATCGCGCGTGCGCTGCAGGCTAGGCGCGCGACGCACGATGGCGTCGCTTGAATAGATCGGCACCGGCGCAAAACGCTCGATCGCAGGCGCCGCCGTGGCAGGCAACTGGGATGGCAAGGCAAGGTGCGTGGACTGCGCCAGACGGGCGGCAATCTGGTCGGCGCCACCCAAAGCGGCGAAGGCCTCGGTGCGAACCTCCGCAGCACTCTGGTAGTCGAAGCCCTGCAGCTCGAACAAATTGCCCAGCACGCGCAGCACTTTCCATCCGGGACGTGTCTCGCCCAGAGGCTGTACGACGGGGTTGAAACTCTGCAGCCGACCTTCGGCATTGACCAGGCTGCCGGCCGTTTCGGTATACGGAGCGATCGGCAGCATGACCTGCGCGTAGCCCTCAGCCGCATCGACAAAGGGGCTGAACGAGACGATGAACTCGGCCTGCTCCAGCGCTTTGTGCAGGGCGACCGGGTTTGCGCTGTCTTCCTCCGGCTCGACGCCGAACAGCATCATGGCGCGCGGCGGCTGAGCGATGATTTTGGCGACATCACGGCCCGGAGCCAGGGGCGATACCCCCAGCAGCGCGGCGCCCACCGTGTTGCCCGCCTCGGTCAGATCGCCGCAGACGCCGCCGACCTCACGCGCGATCCACTGCGCCAGGGCGCGCAGCGTCGCAGCCTGCGGATGTTGCACGGCTGAGTCGCCAAGGAACACGGCCTTGTGTTCGCCGCCAAGCAGGCTGGCCGCGATAGCCTGAGCCTGCGCACTCGGCGTCGCCACGGTCTGAAGACCCGCTGGCGCCTCGATGCCTTTGGCCTGAGCCACGGCACGCGCCACCCCGGCCAGCTCGGCAACCCAATGACTGGGCGCAGCGGCAATGCGGGCGTGCAGGGGCATGAGCCAATCGTCGTTTGCGGCGTGCAGGGTAGAAATTTTGGCCCCGGCCTTGGCCGCTTGCCGCACGCGCGCCGACAGCAGCGGCTGCTCCTTGCGCAAGGTGCTGCCGATGAACAGAGCGGCCTGCAACTGCCCCATATCGGCAATCGGCATGCCCAGCCAGGGAATGGCCGCTGCGTTGGCATCGGCGGAAAAATCGCTTTGACGCAGGCGGGTGTCCAGGCTGTTGCTGCCCAGTGCGGTCAGCAGTTTTTTCAGCAAATACAGCTCTTCCACCGTGCTGGTAGGCACGGCCAGGGCTGCCAGCGCGGCGCCGCCCTGCTGCCCCATGGCGCGACGCAAGCCTTGCACGGTAAAGTCGAGCGCGGTCTGCCAGTCCACTGACTTCCACTGGCCGTTTTCGCGGATTTGCGGCGTGGTCAACCGTTCCTCGCTGTTGAGCCCTTCGTAGGCGAAACGATCGCGGTCGGACAGCCAGCATTCGTTGACGGCTTCGTTGTCTTGCGGCACCACGCGCATGACGCGGTCGCCCTTGACCTGCACGATGAGATTGGCGCCCACGCTGTCGTGCGGACTGATGGAAGCGCGGCGCGACAGCTCCCAGGTGCGGGCGCTGTAGCGGAACGGCTTGCTGGTAAGCGCACCAACCGGGCAGATGTCGATCATATTGCCTGACAGCTCGGAATCGACTGTGCTGCCGACGAAGGTCATGATCTCGGAATGCTCGCCGCGGTTGACCATGCCGAGTTCCATGATGCCGGCAATTTCCTGGCCGAAGCGCACGCAGCGCGTGCACTGGATGCAGCGGCTCATCTCTTCCATGGCGATGAGCGGGCCGACGTCCTTGTGGAAGATGACGCGTTTTTCTTCGGTGTAGCGCGAGGCCGAGCCGCCATAACCCACCGCCAGATCCTGCAACTGGCATTCGCCGCCCTGATCGCAGATCGGGCAATCCAGCGGGTGGTTGATGAGCAGAAACTCCATCACCCCTTTCTGCGCCTGAAGCGCACGCTCGGAATGGGTGCGCACGACCATGCCCTGCGCGGCCGGGGTGGCGCAGGCCGGCAGCGGCTTGGGCGCCTTTTCCACTTCGACCAGACACATGCGGCAGTTGGCGGCGATGGTCAGCTTGTGGTGATAGCAGAAATGCGGCACATAGATGCCGAGTTGCGTCGCCGCGTCCATGACCATCGCGCCTTCTGGCACCTGGACTTTTTGACCGTCGATTTCGAGTTCAACCATGATGGAGTGCGTCCTGAAGGCGTCTGGTTGCGGCGGATCAGACAGAGGCCGGCACGAGGCAGGTCTTGTGCGTGATGTGATGCTCGAATTCATGCCGGAAGTGCTTCACGAACGACTTCACCGGCATGGCCGCCGCATCGCCCAGCGCGCAAATGGTGCGCCCGGCAATGTTGTCGGACACGGAGTTGAGTATTTCGAGATCTTCCATCCGTCCCTCGCCGTTTTCGATGCGATGCACCATGCGATACAGCCAGCCCGTGCCTTCTCGGCAAGGCGTGCATTGACCGCAGGACTCGTGCTGGTAGAAGTAGGACAGGCGCATCAGCGACTTGACCATGCAGCGGGTATCGTTGAGCACAATCACCGCGCCCGAACCCAGCATGGAGCCTGCCTTGGCGATGGAGTCGTAATCCATGGTGCAGTCCATCATGATGCTGGCGGGCAGCACCGGGGCGGACGATCCGCCGGGAATCACAGCCTTGAGCTCGCGCCCTTCGCGCATGCCCCCAGCGAGTTCAAGCAGTTTGGCAAAAGGCGTGCCCATGGGCACTTCGTAGTTACCCGGCAGTGCCACGTCGCCCGAGACCGAGTAAATCTTGGTGCCGCCGTTGTTGGGCTTGCCCACTTCGAGATAGGCCTGGCCGCCGTTGCGGATGATCCAGGGCACTGCGGCGAAGGTTTCGGTGTTGTTGATCGTGGTGGGCTTGCCATACAGGCCAAAGCTCGCGGGGAAAGGCGGCTTGAAGCGCGGCTGACCCTTCTTGCCTTCGAGCGATTCGAGCAGTGCGGTTTCTTCGCCGCAGATATAGGCGCCGAAACCGTGCGAGGCATGCAACTGGAAGCTGAAGCTGCTGCCCAGGATGTGGTCGCCCAAATAGCCAGCAGCACGCGCCTGGCGCAGCGCTTCTTCGAAACGGTCGTAATCCTCGAAAATCTCGCCGTGGATGTAGTTGTAGCCCACGCTGATGCCCATGGCGAACGCGGCGATGGCCATGCCTTCGATCACGGCATGCGGATTGAAGCGCAGGATGTCGCGGTCTTTGAAGGTGCCCGGCTCGCCCTCGTCTGAATTACACACCAGATACTTCTGGCCCGGAAACTGGCGCGGCATGAAACTCCACTTCAGCCCGGTGGGGAAACCAGCGCCGCCACGCCCACGCAACGCGGAGGCCTTGACTTCGGCGATGACTTGTTCGGGCGTCCAGCCTTCGGTCAGTATCTTGCGCAGCGCCTGATAACCATCGCGCGCCAGATAGCCGTCAAAGTTCCAGTTGTCGCCGTTCAGGCCAAGAAGAATTTGCGGCTGGATGTGGCGACCGTGGAAGCAGCTTTCCTGCCCCGTGCTTTGTCCGAATGGGTAGTTCATTGGGACTCTCCTTTGCCAGCCTCTGCGCCAGCCTCGGCACGCAGCTCGTCCACCAGCGCATCCAGGCGCTCGGGGCGCATGAAGCTGCACAGCCTGCGGTCATTGACCAGCAGGGCCGGCGCGTCGCCACAAGCTCCCAGGCATTCGGACTCTTGCAGGGTGAAAACTCCGTCGGGCGTGGTTTCGCCCAGCGCCACGCCCAACTTTTGGCTCAGATACTGAGCCGCCGCTCCGCCGCCGCTCAGCGCGCACGGCAGATTGGTGCAGACGTTGAGCTTGAATCGGCCGACTGGCCGGGTGTTGAACATGTTGTAGAAGGTCACCACCTCATGCACGGCGATCGGCGGCATACCGAGGTAGTCGGCCACCGCTTTCTCGGCCTCGGGCGACACCCAGCCCTGCTCCTGCTGGACGATGGACAGGGCCGCGATGACCGCCGACTGTTTCTGCTCGGGCGGATATTTGGCGACTTCCAGGTCGATGCGCTGGCGGGTGGATTCGGACAACATCATGCGTTGCATTTCACGAGTGACAGGCGAGCGGTCCATCAGCGGTCGATCTCCCCGAAAACAATATCGAGCGTGCCGATGATGGCCACGACGTCGGCGATCATGTGGCCGCGCGACATTTCATCAAGCGCGGCCAGATGGGCGAAGCCGGGCGCGCGGATCTTGAGACGATAAGGCTTGTTCGCCCCATCGGACACGAGGTAGATGCCGAACTCGCCCTTGGGATGCTCGACAGCGGCATAAGCCTGACCTTCGGGCACGCGCATGCCTTCGCTGAACAGCTTGAAATGATGGATCAGCGCTTCCATGCTGGTCTTCATTTCTTCGCGCGCGGGGGCGGCGACTTTGTGGTTGTCGGTAATCACCGGGCCGGGGTTGGCCCGCAGCCAGTCCACGCACTGTTTGATGATGCGGTTGGACTGGCGCATTTCTTCCATGCGCACTAGATAGCGGTCGTAGCAGTCGCCGTTCTTGCCCACGGGAATGTCGAAATCCATGCGGTCATAGACGTCATAGGGCTGGGTCTTGCGCAGGTCCCACACCACCCCGGAGCCGCGCAGCATCGGACCGGTCATCCCCAGATTCATCGCCCGCTCCGGCGTGACCACGCCAATGCCGACGGTGCGCTGCTTCCAGATGCGGTTGTCGGTCAGCAGGGTTTCGTATTCATCGACATAGGCCGGGAAACGCTGGGTGAAGTCGTCGATGAAATCGAGCAAAGAGCCCTGGCGCCCGGCGTTGCGCGCCTCGACGGCGCGAGCATTGCGTATCTTGGACTCACCGTACTGCGCCATGCTGTCGGGCAGATCGCGGTAGACGCCACCGGGGCGGAAATAGGCCGCATGCATCCGCGCGCCCGACACCGCTTCGTACATATCAAACAAATCTTCGCGCTCGCGGAAGGCGTAGAGGAAGACGGTCATCGCGCCGCAATCCAGCCCATGCGCGCCCAGCCACATGAGGTGGTTGAGCAGACGGGTGATCTCGGCGAACATGACCCGGATGTATTGCCCGCGCAGCGGAACCTCAACACCCAGCAGCTTTTCAATCGCCAGGCAGTAGGCATGCTCGTTGCACATCATGGACACATAGTCCAGCCGGTCCATATACGGCAGCGCCTGGATATAAGTCTTGTGCTCAGCCAGTTTTTCGGTAGCCCGGTGCAACAGGCCAATGTGCGGATCGGCCCGCTGCACCACCTCGCCGTCGAGCTCAAGCACCAGACGCAGCACGCCGTGCGCAGCGGGATGCTGCGGGCCGAAGTTGAGGGTATAGTTTTTGATGTCAGCCATATCAGTGCCCCAAGCTCAGCGCCCCAGACCTGTGCGACTGACACCGCCCAGACCACCATAGCCCGTCTCGCGGATGACACGCGGAGTGATCTCGCGGGGTTCAATGGTGACAGGCTGGTAGATCACGCGCTTGCTATCGGGGTCGTAGCGCATTTCCACCGTGCCGGAAAGCGGGAAGTCTTTACGGAAGGGATGGCCGATGAAGCCGTAATCGGTGAGGATGCGACGCAAGTCCGGGTGCCCCTCAAAAATAATGCCGTAGAGATCGAAGGCCTCGCGCTCGAACCAGTTGGCCGAGTTCCAGAGATCATTGATCGAGGCCACCAACGGTAGATCATCGTCGGCACAGCGCACACGCACACGCAGCCGCCAGTTGTGCTGCAGCGACAACAGGTGCACGACCACCATGAAGCGGCCGACTTCGTCGCGCACGGCATTGCCGTATTGCGCGTAATCGACGCCGCAAAGATCGATGAGTTGCTCGAAATGCAGTTCGGCGTCATCGCGCAGAACCAGACAAACGTCGCGGTAATGCGCCGGAGCCACGTCCAGAGTGAGTTCGCCCACGCTGGCTTGCAAGGCCACGATGCGCTCACCCAAAGCGGCGCGTAACGCGGTGTCGAGTTGTTCGAGCTTGCTGGTCATGGCATCGATTTGCGAAGTGGGTGAGGGCGCGTTTTTGAAGGCAATTTCTTGAAAGCCATTTGAAGGCCAATCAGCGCGCGATCGTTTCGGTTCTACGAATCTTGTTCTGCAACTGAATCAGCCCGTAAAGCAGCGCTTCGGCAGTCGGCGGGCAGCCCGGCACATACACATCCACCGGCACGATGCGGTCACACCCGCGCACCACCGAGTAGGAGTAGTGGTAATAGCCGCCGCCGTTGGCGCAAGAACCCATAGAGAGCACCCAGCGCGGTTCGGCCATCTGGTCGTAGACCTTGCGCAGCGCAGGCGCCATTTTGTTGCACAGCGTGCCGGCCACGATCATCAAGTCGGACTGACGCGGACTGGCTCGAAACACGATACCAAACCGGTCAAGGTCATAGCGGGCAGCGCCCGCATGCATCATTTCCACCGCGCAGCAGGCCAGACCGAAGGTCATGGGCCAGAGCGAGCCGGTGCGCGTCCAGTTGATCAGCTTGTCTGCGGACGTCGTGATGAAACCTTCTTGCAATACGCCTTCGATGCTCATGATGCTTTCCTCCTCACTGATTCAGACCAGCACCGCAGCGCCAGAGTTCAAGTGGTTCACGATGCAGGCCTCGTCAAGAAACCCGCCTGGCCGCCCCAAGAGTTTCTTGCCCCATGAGGGGAGAACCGAGCGAAGCGAAGGTTTGCGGGGTGGGCTCATTCCCAATCGAGGGCTCCCTTTTTCCACTCGTAGATGAAGCCGATCGTGAGGATGGCGAGAAAAATCATCATCGCCCAGAAACCAATCTGGCCAATGTCTTTCAGGGCGACAGCCCAGGGAAACAGGAAGGCGATTTCAAGGTCGAACAGGATGAAAAGAATGGCGACGAGGTAGTAGCGCACGTCGAACTTCATCCGCGCGTCTTCGAACGCTTCGAACCCACACTCATAGGGGGAGTTTTTCTCGGCGTCGGGGTGACGCGGAGCGATCAGGTAACCGAGCAGTTGGGGCACCACGCCTACACCAATGCCCACCAGGATGAACAACAACACCGGCAGATACTGCTCAAGGTTCATCGCACTCCATCTCCTGTTGTTGTGTGGCTCGGGTTGAAACCCTGCCCTTCAATCTTTTGGTGCCGACGGCGAGACTCGAACTCGCACAGCTTTCGCCACTACCCCCTCAAGATAGCGTGTCTACCAATTCCACCACGTCGGCTCAAAACCGGATACCACCTGAACACCACCGCTTGACCTGCACGGCGAAAGTGGCCCAGCGCAACAACTCATTAGGGACAGCCCACGGCGATCATGAGGATCATCGCCGTTGTGTGGTCTATCTTCCGCGCTGCGGCTTAAAGCGCTTCAAAAGGCACGCTCACCACCCCGCTTCTTGTTTGTTGCCGGATTTGCAAAACAGAAGAATTTTACATGTTTCCAATGCAGCGAAGCAACACGCAATAGTCGGATATTGCTCTAACGCAATGCTCAACTACAGATCAGATTGACAAGCCGCAGAGCCTGTGTTTGCTGCAATGCACCATCGGTGATGAGCGATGGTGCATGACACGCGAATTTACCGGCTCGCGGACGCCGCAGACGCGGCCTTCTTAGGTTGCGCGGCGGCTTGCGAAGCCTTGCCGACTGCACTCGGCACCCCAGGAATTTCGCTGATCGGGCCCACTGGTTTGGCGGGCGCCGCAACCGAGGCCACGGGCGCGGGCGCAGCGAGTTTTTCCATCAGTCCGCCATCGCCGGAATTGGCGCGGTTACCGAAATAGGCCATCATCAGCGTGGTGACGAAAAACAGCGTGGCGGCAACCGCCGTGCTCCGGCTCAAAAAATTCGCCGAACCGGTTGCCCCGAACAGACTGCCCGACGCACCAGAGCCGAAAGAAGCGCCCATATCGGCCCCTTTGCCGTGCTGCATCAACACCAGAACGATCATCACCAGCGCAGACAGAATCTGCACCACCAGAGTCAAGGTCAAAAGAATTTGCATTTGTGCACTCATCCGCGCCAGGCGCGATTTACAACTTCACTTCACAAAGCAGGACGAACCTGCGAATCAATCATTCAGTCTTAACGCGCTGCCGCGGTGATCGCCAGAAAATCAGCCGCCTTGAGCGACGCCCCACCGATGAGGCCGCCATCGATGTCGGCCTGCGAAAACAGCACCGCCGCATTGTCGGGCTTCACACTGCCGCCGTACAGAATCCGCACACCCGCAGCGGCTTCGCTCACCGTGCGCAGATGCTCCCGCAACACAGCGTGCACTTCTTGCGCCTGCTCCGGGGTCGCCGTGAGGCCAGTGCCGATCGCCCAGACGGGTTCGTAAGCGACGACGATGCGCGATGTCTGCTCTCGCAGAAGATGGGTGACCGCCAGCAACTGACGCAGCACCACGGAACGGGTCAGACCCGACTCGCGCTCGGCCAGTGTTTCTCCCACGCAGACGATGGGCGTCATGCCCGCTTCGAGCGCACGCTCCGCCTTGGCCGCGACGAGCACATCGGATTCATGATGGTCGGCGCGGCGCTCGGAGTGGCCGACGATGACATAGCGGCAGCCAAAATCCTGCAGCATGCTCACGGCCACTTCGCCGGTGTGTGCGCCGCTCTGATGCACCGAACAATCCTGCGCCCCCAGCGCAACCTGGCTGGTCTGCAGCAGTTGCTGCACTTGAGAGAGATAGGGATAGGGCACGCAGATCGCCACTTCGCAACGCGCGGTTCCCACTCCGGCAAGAACCTCGGCCAGCAGCGCGGCATTGCTCGCCAGACTGCCATGCATTTTCCAGTTTCCTGCGACGAATTGCTGACGCATGCTTTGCTCCTGTCTGATGTCGTTTTGTGGCGCGCGGCTCAAGACCAGCGCAGCACGAGTTTGCCAATGTGTTGCCCTTGCTCCATGCGCTGGTGCACCTGCACGATTTCCTCGGCGGGGAATACGGCGTCGATCACAGGTCGCACACGACCTTGCTCGATCCAGGGCCAAACCGTTTTTTGCAAGGCCTGCGCAACGGCGCTCTTGAAGGCCACGCTGCGAGCGCGCAAAGTCGAGCCGGTGAGGGTCTGGCGCCTGCGCATCAGCAGACCGGCATCGATTTCAGCCTTCATGCCCCCCTGCACGGCGATGACCACGAGCCGTCCCTCTTCGGCGAGGCAACGCTGCTCACGGGCGAGATAGCTGCCCGCCACCATGTCCAGAATGACGTCGGCGCCACGCTCTGCTGTGTGCGCCTGTATGGCCTCGACAAAATCCTGCGTGCGATAGTTGATGGCCAGTTCCGCGCCGAGTTTGATGCAGGCGGCACATTTTTCGTCTGAGCCGGCTGTGGCGATGACGCGTGCGCCGCTGGCCGCAGCCAGTTGAATGGCCATCGTGCCGATGCCGCTGCTACCCCCCTGCACCAGCAACATCTCACCGGTTTGCAAGTGTCCACGCTCGAACACGTTGTGCCAGACGGTAAACGCGGTTTCCGGCAGGGCAGCGCCCTCCTCCGCACTCAGCCCGCCCGGCAAGGGCAGGCACTGGCCAGTGGGAGCCACGCAATATTCGGCGTAGCCACCCCCGGCGACGAGCGCACAGACGATATCGCCCTGGTGCAAATCAGTTCCCGCCAGATCGCCCGAGACGATTTCGCCGCAGACCTCCAGCCCCGGAAGGTCGGGCGCACCCGCAGGCGGCGGATACAGACCGCGCCGCTGCAAGGCATCGGGCCGGTTGACGCCGAACGCTCGCACGCGCAGCAAAACCTCGCCCGCGCCTGCTTGCGGCATCGGCCGCTCGCAAAGACGCAGGACTTCAGGTCCGCCGGGCTGGGAGATTTCGATGGCGCGCATGAAACCCGTAGCGATCAGACGCCCGGCTCAAGGTCGGCATCAGCGGCAGCGGGCGCCACGACCGGCTGCGCAAGTGCTGCTTCCAGTTCCTCACCCAGCAGTGCCTTGATCGACAGACGGAAGCGGCCCTTGTCATCCGTCTCGATGACCTTGACGCGCACCTTCTGGCCCTCTTGCAGGAAGTCGCTCACCTTGTTGATGCGCTCGTTGGCGATCTGCGAGATGTGCAGCAGACCGTCCTTGCCCGGCAGCACGTTCACCAGCGCGCCGAAATCGAGAATCTTGACCACGGCGCCGTCATACACCTGACCCACTTCCACTTCGGCGGTGAGGTCGATGATGCGCTGCTTGGCGATCGCGGCCTTGTCGGCGTCGGTCGAGGCGATGGTGATGGTGCCGTCCTCGCCGATATTGATCTGCGTGCCGGTTTCTTCGGTGAGCGCGCGAATGGTGGCGCCGCCCTTGCCGATGACGTCTCGGATGCGCTCGGGATTGATCTTCAGGGTATAGAGACGCGGAGCGAACTGCGAAACCTCTTCACGCGCACCGCCGACTTCCTGCTGCATGACGCCCAGGATGTGCATGCGCGCCTCGCGCGCCTGTGCCAGCGCCACCTGCATGATCTCGCGGGTGATGCCCTGAATCTTGATGTCCATCTGCAGCGCGGTCACGCCCGAGGCCGAGCCGGCCACCTTGAAGTCCATGTCGCCGAGGTGATCTTCGTCGCCGAGAATGTCGGTCAGCACCGCAAAGCGGTTGCCTTCCTTGATCAGGCCCATGGCGATACCGGCCACATGCGCCTTCAGCGGCACACCCGCGTCGAGCAGCGCCAGGCAGCCGCCGCACACCGACGCCATGGACGACGAACCGTTCGACTCGGTCACCTCCGACACCACGCGCATGGTGTAGGCGAAGTCTTCTTTTTTCGGCAGCACCGCCAGCAGCGCACGCTTGGCCAGGCGGCCGTGGCCGATTTCGCGGCGCTTGGGCGTGCCCACGCGGCCCGTCTCGCCCGTGGCGAACGGCGGCATGTTGTAGTGCAGCAGGAAGCGGTCGCGGTATTCGCCGGACAGCGCATCGATGATCTGCGCATCCTGGTCGGTGCCCAGCGTGGCCACGGCCAGCGCCTGGGTTTCACCGCGGGTGAACAGCGCGCTGCCATGCGTGCGCGGCAACACCGAAGTACGGATGCTCAAAGGACGCACGGTGCGGGTATCGCGACCATCGATGCGCGGCTCGCCCGCGAGAATCTGGTCGCGCACGATACGCGCTTCCATGTCGAAGAGAATGCCGTCGACCTTGGCCGGATCGACCTTCAACCCATCGGCCTCGATGCCCGCCTCGGCCAAACCGGCATGCACCTTGGCCGTCGCTTCGCGCAAGGCCTGCGTGCGCGCCTGCTTCTGGGTGATTTTGTAGGCGGCGCGAATATCGTCACCGGCCAGTGCCTGAATGCGGTCGATCAGTGCCTGATCTTTCTCGGGCGCGGCCCAGTCCCAGGCGGGTTTGCCGCCATCGCGCACCAACTCGTGGATGGCGTTGATCGCCGTCTGGAACTGCGCATGGCCGAACATCACGGCTTCGAGCATGACCTCTTCAGACAACTGATCGGCCTCGCTCTCGACCATCAGCACGGCCGATTCCGTACCCGCCACCACCAGTTCAAGGCGGCTGTCGGCCAGTTCGGCGCGGCTGGGGTTGAGCACATAGCTGCCGTTGACATAACCCACGCGGGCAGCGCCCACCGGACCATTGAACGGCAAGCCGGACACCGCCAGCGCGGCGCTTGAAGCCAGCAGGGCCGGAATATCCGCCTCGACCTCCGGGTTGATGGACAGCACATGCACCACCACCTGAACCTCGTTGAAATACCCCTCAGGAAACAAAGGACGAATCGGGCGGTCGATCAAACGCGAGGTCAGCGTTTCGTTCTCGCTGGGGCGGCCTTCCCGCTTGAAAAAGCCACCGGGAATGCGGCCCGCCGCATAGGTCTTCTCGATGTAATCGACGGTCAGGGGGAAAAAATCCTGCCCCGCCTTGGCCGTACGCGCGCCCACCACCGTGGCGAGCACCACGGTATCGTCCATATTGAGCAGCACGGCACCGCTGGCCTGGCGCGCAATCTCGCCCGTTTCCATCGTGACTTGATGGCGTCCCCACTGGAAGGTTTTGACGACTTTGTTGAACATGGCAAACTCCTTGATCAAGGCGCAACTGCGATCTTCGTCCTGAGGGTCGAAGATCGCCACGAGCAGCGCCCGTTAAAAACCTGGCGGAGTGATGCCATTCCAGCGACGCCCGGCCATCCGGCGCGTCGGTGGAATGACACGGGTCACACCGCCCCCTTGAAACCCACGCCGCACCCCACCAGAGGCGCGACGCTTCAAACCTTGCAAACCACAACGCCCATACAAAAAACGCCTGTGCCGACAAACTCACACAGGCGTTCTTGCAAAGCAGACCCTTACTTGCGCAGGCTGAGCTTGGCGATCAGGGCGCGATAACGATCAGCGTCCTTGTCTTTCAGGTAGTCGAGCAACTTGCGACGGCGGCTCACCATCTTGAGCAGGCCGCGACGACCATGATGGTCTTTGGCATGCGTCTTGAAGTGACCGGTCAAGTCGTTGATGCGCGCGGTCAGCAAAGCGACCTGCACTTCGGGAGATCCGGTATCGCCCGTACCACGGGCATTGTCGGCGACGATTTGCGCCTTGTTGATTTCTGCAACAGACATGTCAGTTTCCTTGTAGAGAACACGCGAACGCAGAAGAAACCATTCCGCGCCGTGAAGGTGAAAAGCCGCTCATTCTAGCCTGAACCGGAGGCGCTCCGAAAATCAGATCCCGGAAATCCCGGAAATCGTTTGGTTCGCGCGCCACCGCACAGCCTGTAGGCAACCCGCCCGCGCCCGCGCTGCGGATTTGTTCACGGCGCGCCCGTTTTGTTGGCCCATAGACGCTGGCAAGCGACGCGAACCGGTTTACAGTGCGTTAACAAACCAATCAACGCACCGATCACCGCGCCATGCGCATTCAACTTCTCTCCGACCTGCATCTGGAAACCGAGACCTTCGCGCCTCAGCCCGCGCCCGATGCCGATCTGTTGGTTCTTGCGGGCGATATCGACGCCCATCACACCCAGATCGACCTGTTCCGCGACTGGCCCGTACCGGTCATTTACGTGCCCGGCAACCACGAGCACGACCGCAAGGATTTTGATCAAACCCTGGACGCGCTGCGCGAGCGCTGCGACCGTCTGGGCTTCACCATGCTGCACCGCGAGCAGACTCGAATCGAACACCAGGGACGCACCATCCGGGTGCTAGGTACCACGCTGTGGAATGATTTCGAGCTGTTCGGCGCCGAAGGCATCGAGCGCTGCATGCGCGCAGCCCGCTACTTTGCCGAACAGGTGCAATGCGCCACACGCCACGACAAGCCCATGGGCGTGGCCGAACTGCGAGAAGAGGGGCAGCTTTGCCGTAACTGGTTGCGCGATCAACTGACCAATCCCGCCAATCTCTCAGACGCGGACGATGCCACTCTGGTCATCACCCATTTCGCGCCCAGCCTGCGCAGCAACGACGCGCGCTATCCCGTCAACGCCTCGACGGCGAGTTTCTGCAACGCCTATGACGATCTGATTGCGCACAGCACACTGTGGCTGCACGGCCATCTGCACTGTCGGCACGACTACCGGGTAGTCGCTTCGCGAGTGGTGTGCAACGCCCGCGGTCTGGCGAGCAAGGGCGAGGACAGCGACTTCCAGCCGCAAGGCGTGTGGGAAATCTAGGCCAAACGACTAAGCTGAAACGGCTCTTAGGCCGACCCGATCTGCGTCAAATCCCAGCGCGGCAGCACATCGAACGGCCCGGCCGCACGGGCCGCTTCGGGGTGCGCCTGCAAGCGCAGGGCGCCGGCCAGGGCAATCATCGCGCCGTTGTCGGTGCACCATTCCAGCTCGGGAAAAAATAACGCCACACCGCGCGCCGACAGCGTCGCGGCCAGTTTCTCCCGTAATTGCCGGTTCGCGCCCACGCCTCCCGCGACGACCACCGACCTTCTTCCCGTCGCTTGCAGCGCGCGCGCGGTTTTGTGCACCAGCACATCGGTGATCGCTTCTTGCGCGGCCGCGGCCAGATCGGCCCGGGCCTGTTCGCACAGATTCGAGCCCAGGCCGCGCACCTGCGTGAGCACGGCGGTTTTCAGACCGGCAAACGAAAAGTCGAGATCCGGGCTGTGCATCTTCGGCCTCGGAAGATCAAACGCGGCCGGATTGCCGAAGGCGGCGAGCCGGGCCAGTTCCGGCCCGCCGGGATAACCCAGCCCGAGCAATTTCGCCGATTTGTCGAAAGCCTCACCGGCCGCATCATCGACCGTCTCGCCCAGCAGCGTGTACTGACCGAAGGCCTGCACGTCGAGCAGCATGGTGTGCCCGCCAGACACCAGCAGCGCGAGGAAGGGGAAGGTGGGCGGCTGCTTCGAAAGCAGGGGAGACAACAGATGCCCTTCGAGGTGATGAACCCCGATCAACGGCTTGCCCAGCGCCATGCCCAAAGCCGAGGCCACGCCCGCCCCGACCAGCAACGCCCCCGCCAGCCCCGGCCCGCGGGTGTAAGCGATGGCGTCCACCTGATCCAGCAGCACCCCCGCCTGTTTTAGGGCCAGGTCGGTCAAAGGCAGAAGGCGGCGGATGTGGTCGCGCGAGGCCAGCTCAGGTACGACCCCGCCATAGGCCTGATGCATATCGACCTGCGAATGCAGGGCGTGACCGAGCAGCCCCGCATCGGTGTCGTACAGTGCGGCGGCGGTTTCATCGCACGACGTTTCAATTCCAAGAACCAGCATGCCCGGCAGTCTAGCCTTCCAAGCCACCTTCCGCTCCCCCGCACCTCATCAGCCCCGCTTCGACGCCGTCATCATCGGCGCGGGCGCAGCCGGGCTGCTCTGCGCCGCGCTGGCCGGACAACGCGGGCGGCGCGTGCTGTTGCTCGACCATTGGCCCAAGGTCGCCGAGAAAATCCGCATCTCCGGCGGCGGGCGCAGCAACTTCACCAATCTGCACACGCGTTCTGAAAATTTTCTGTCAGGCAACCCGCATTTCTGCAAATCGGCGCTCTCCCGATACGGGCCGCAAGACATCATCGCGCTGCTGCGCAAGCACCGCATCGGCTTCCACGAAAAACACAAGGGACAGCTGTTTTGCGACGACTCGGCAGAGCAACTCATCACCACCCTGCTCGAAGAATGCGCCGCAGGCCAGGTGACGCACTGGCAACCGTGCGCGGTGGAAGCGGTCGAAGCCGCCGCCCCCGGCTTTCGCGTGCGTACCGCAAAAGGCTGGGTGAGCGCTGGCGCCCTGGTTGTCGCCACCGGAGGGTTGTCGATTCCGCAGATTGGCGCCAGTCCGTTTGGCTACCAACTCGCCGAGCAATTCGGCCTGCCGATCGTACCGCCCCGCCCTGCCCTGGCGCCGTTGGCGTTCGACCCTGCGCTATGGGCCCCGTTTGCCGACCTCAGCGGCGTCTCGCTCGAGGTGGACATTCAGACGGACTACGAGCATCGCACCGTCAATTTCCGCGAAGACCTGTTGTTTACCCACCGCGGACTCAGCGGCCCGGCAATCCTGCAAGCCTCAACTTACTGGCAAGCGGGCAAACCCCTACGGATCAACCTGATGGGCGAAGTCTCCGAAGCGGCGTGGATTCAATCCAAGCAGGGCAATCGCCGCACCCTCGCAGGCGAACTCAGCCAACACCTGCCGCAACGCCTAGCCCACGCCCTGTGCGCACAGACCGGCGACGCCGACCGTCGCATGGCCGATTTCAGCGACAAAGCGCTGCGAACCCTCTGGCAGCACTGGCACGCCTGGCCCGTGCTGCCGAGCGGCACGCTGGGCTGGCGCAAAGCCGAGGTCACCGCCGGCGGTATCGATACCCGGGCACTCTCGTCATCGACTCTCATGGCGAGGGATGTCCCGGGGCTGTATTTCATCGGCGAAGTCGTCGACGTCACCGGCTGGCTTGGCGGCTACAACTTCCAGTGGGCCTGGAGTTCCGCCGCCGCCTGTGCGCAGGCGCTCTGATATCGTCTTGCGGCTGGGTATTTGTTGCCTTCAAAATTAGGGCATATAATCTTTAGATTTTTACTCCTCGACACGGCAGGCCGCACTAGGCTTGGCTGCTGCGAGTTTGGCCCACGCAGCCCAGTACCCAAGCAGTTGAACCGCGTCGTTGAAACGACTAGTACGACAACACCAGTACGACAAACCCGCCTGGCCTGCCTACATTGGATTGAAGTTCATCAATGACCACCATTCGCGTTAAAGAAAACGAGCCGTTCGACGTCGCACTGCGTCGCTTCAAGCGCACCATCGAAAAACTCGGCCTGCTCACCGAACTGCGCGCTCGCGAGTTCTATGAAAAGCCGACCGCAGAGCGCAAGCGCAAGAAGGCCGCAGCGGTCAAGCGCCATTACAAGCGTATCCGCAGCCAAACGCTGCCCGAGCGCAAATACTGATTCACCCGCCTGATCTTTCGCTGATCTTTCGCTGATCTTTCGTTTCCGCGCGCTGACTGCTGTTTTGTCTGGCGCCCGCAACGGAATGCGCACCGCAGCAACGCGCATCTGCAGCTCGCCTCATAGCCCGCCCATCGCTGCGGGCTTTTTGCATTGGACCCACCATGACAATCAAAGACCGTATTCAGGATGACATGAAGGCCGCGATGCGCGCCAAAGACGCGCCACTGCTTGGCGCCATTCGCCTGTTGATGGCCGCGATGAAGCAAAAGGAAGTCGACGAGCGCATCGAGTTGGACGACCCGGCCATCGTGGCGATCATCGACAAAATGATCAAGCAACGCCGCGACGCCATTGCGCAATTCACCCCGGCCGGACGCCAGGATCTGGTGGATAAAGAGGCCGCCGAGATCGTCGTTCTCGAGCGCTATCTGCCCGCACGCCTGGACGCCGCCGCTATTGACGCCGAAATCCGCGCGCTGATGGCGCAAACCGGCGCCAGCGGCGCGCAGGATTTGGGCAAGCTCATGGGCCCGCTCAAGGCGCAGCTCGCCGGTCGCGCCGACATGGCCCTGGCTGCAGCCCGCGCCAAAGCCCTGCTCAGCAGCGCCTGATTCCGGGTACGGCGCCGTGAAGCCAAGCTCCGACGTCAATTCGCGCCCCTTGTTGGTGTTCTCCCACGCCAACGGCTTTCCCGCCCCGGTGTATCGCAAACTGTTTCAGGCGCTCGAACCGGCGTTTCGGGTGCGCGCCGTGCCCATTTACGGTCACGATGCCCGGTATCCTGTGCGCGATGGCTGGAAGCCGCTGGCGCAACAACTGATCGATTACCTGCAGCACGATTGCCACGGCGAGCCTGCCGTGCTGGTCGGGCATTCGCTGGGGGGCTATCTGAGTCTGATGGCCGCACATGCCCGCCCCGAACTGGCGCAGCAGGTCATTCTGCTCGACTCGCCCGTGGTGTCTGGCTGGCGCGCGCGGCTGCTCTGGCTGTCCAAGCGCACCGGGCTGGGCGAGCGATTCTCGCCCGCTGCTGCGGCCAAACGTCGGCGAACGCAGTGGCCCGACGTTGACGCCGTGCGCACCCATTTCTCCTCAAAAACCGCCTTTGCGCAATGGGATCCGGAGATGCTGGGCGATTATTCCGCGTTCGGCACCCGGGCCGATCCGCAGGGCCGGGCGCTGGCTTTCGAGCGCGACATCGAATACCGCATCTACAAAACACTGCCGCACCAACTCGGCGCCCTGGCGCGCAAGCCCTTTCCCGTGCCGGTGAGTTTCATCGGCGGACGATCATCGCGCGAAATCCGCATGGCCGGAATGCAGACCACGATGCGCCTGGCGCAGGATCGCCTGCAGTGGATCGACGGCTCGCACCTGTTCCCGTTTGAGGCGCCGCAGCAGACCGCGCGCCTGATCGAGCGGGCTTTCGACCTCGCCAGCAACGCCTGTCATCCAGGTCTCAAAACCTGCTCCCTATAATGCACTTTTACCGGCATTCGTCGCGGCTATGACCAAATATGTGTTCGTCACCGGCGGAGTGGTGTCCAGCTTAGGCAAGGGCATCTCATCCGCATCTCTCGCCGCGATTCTCGAATCGCGCGGCCTCAAAGTCACCCTCATCAAACTCGATCCCTACATCAACGTCGATCCAGGGACGATGAGCCCCTTCCAGCACGGCGAAGTCTTCGTCACTGAAGACGGTGCCGAGACCGATCTCGATCTGGGGCATTACGAGCGCTTCATCACCACCCGCATGCGCCGGGTAAACAACTTCACTACCGGCCAGATCTACGACAGCGTGCTGCGCAAGGAACGCCGCGGCGAATACCTCGGCAAGACGGTGCAGGTGATTCCGCACATCACCAACGAGATTCAGGATTTCGTTCGTCGCGGCGCTGGCGAGGGCACCGCTGACGCGGTGGATGTCGCCATGGTCGAGATCGGCGGCACGGTGGGCGACATCGAATCCCTACCTTTTCTCGAAGCCGCACGGCAGATGAGTCTGCGCATGAAGCGGGGCGACTGTGCCTTTGTTCACCTTACCCTTGTGCCCTACATTCCGGCCGCCGGCGAGCTCAAGACCAAGCCCACCCAGCACAGCGTGCAGAAGCTGCGCGAGATCGGCATCTCGCCCGACGCCCTGCTGTGCCGCGCCGACCGCCCGATTCCCGATGACGAGCGCGCCAAGATCTCCATGTTCTCGAACGTGCGCGAAGACGCGGTGATTTCGGTGTGGGACGTAGACACGATCTACAAAATTCCGCAGATGTTGCATCAGCAGCATCTCGACGACATCATTTGCGACAAACTGGGCCTGAGCGCGCCACCGGCCAACCTCAAGGTCTGGGACGATCTGGTGCAGGCTCTCGAACACCCGCAGCACACCGTGCGCATCGCCATGGTGGGCAAGTACGTCGATCTGTCCGATTCGTACAAATCGCTCAATGAAGCCTTGCGGCATGCGGGCATCAAGACCAGTTCGCGCGTTGAGATCACCTATCTCGACTCGGAAACCCTTGAGCCGGCCAACATCGCCCAGCTTGACGGCTATGACGCCGTGCTGGTGCCCGGCGGATTCGGCAAGCGCGGCGTCGAGGGCAAGATTCTTGCCGCGCAATACGCCCGCGAGCACCGCATTCCCTACCTGGGCATCTGCCTGGGCATGCAGGTGGCCACCATCGAATTCGCCCGCCACGTCGCCGGCCTACCGCAAGCCAACAGCACCGAGTTCGACCCCGACACGCCGCAGCCCGTCATCGCGCTGATCGACGAATGGCTCGACCGTGACGGCAGCGTGCAGAAGCGTCACGCCGGATCCGATCTCGGCGGCACCATGCGGCTGGGCGCCCAAAGCTCAGACGTGAAGCCTGACACGCTCGCTCACGGCGTCTACGGCAATGTGGTGACCGAGCGTCATCGCCATCGCTACGAGGCCAACGAGCACTATCTGGCCACCTTGCAAAAAGCCGGGCTGGTCATCTCGGCCATCACGCAGCGCGAGCACCTCACCGAAATCGTCGAGTTGCCGCAAACCGTGCATCCGTGGTTCGTCGGCGTGCAGTTCCACCCGGAATTCAAATCGACCCCCTGGGGCGGCCACCCGCTGTTCACCGCCTTCATTCAGGCCGCCCTGCAACGCCACGCCGCAAACGCCTGACCCGAACGCCACACCATGCCCACTCCACAAACCCTTTGCGGATTTCCCGTCGGCCTCGATCAGCCGTTCTTTCTCATCAGCGGCCCTTGCGTGGTCGAGTCCGAGCAGTTGCAAATGGATGTGGCCGGGCAGTTGCGCGACATCTGCCGTTCCCTCGACATTCCGCTGATTTTCAAATCGAGCTACGACAAGGCCAATCGCTCGAGCGGCACATCGTTTCGCGGCCCCGGTTTGGAGCAGGGCCTGGAGATTCTGGCCAAGGTGCGGCGCGACATCGGCGTGCCCGTTCTCACTGATGTGCACACCGCCGAAGAGGCCCCGCGCGTGGCCGAGATCGTCGATGTGCTGCAGACGCCGGCCTTCCTCTGCCGCCAGACCGACTTCATTCATGCGGTCAGCAGCCTGGGCAAGCCGGTCAATATAAAGAAGGGCCAGTTTCTCGCGCCGGGCGACATGAAAAATGTCATCACCAAAGCGCGCGCCGCCGCCGTGCAGGCCGGACATCCCGACACCTTGTTCATGGCTTGCGAGCGCGGCGTGAGCTTTGGCTACAACAATCTGGTCTCCGACATGCGCTCGTTGGCCATCATGCGCGAAACCCAGAGCCCGGTTGTGTTCGATGCCACCCATTCGGTGCAGTTGCCCGGCGGGCAAGGCACGAGTTCCGGCGGACAGCGCGAATTCGTGCCGGTGCTCGCCCGCGCGGCCATTGCCGCGGGTGTCTCGGGCGTATTCATGGAGACCCACCCCGATCCGGCCAAGGCGCTGAGCGACGGCCCCAACGCCGTACCGCTGCACCACATGCGCGCCCTGCTCGAAAGCCTCAAAGACATCGACGCCGCAGTCAAGCGCCGCGGCTTCCTCGAAACCCACTTCAGCTGACTCCATCATGAGCGCTTACATCATCGCCAACGTCGATGTGACCGACCCCCAGCAGTACGAGCAATACAAGGTGCTGTCCTCGCAGGCCATCGAAGCGCATGGCGCGGAGGTCTGCATCCGCGGCGGCGCGGTCGAGGTGCTCGAAGGCGACTGGTCGCCTACTCGCATCGTGCTGCTGAAGTTTCCCGACATGGCGGCGGCGCGCAGTTTCTACGACAGCGCCGAGTATCTGCTGGCGCGGCAGGCGCGCGCTGGTGCGGCCACCATGCGCATGACCGCCGTGCAGGGCGTTTGATTCACCTGCTGCATTCCGCCCGCTGGCCTTGTCATCCCTTATTGCTATTCCACACCTTCCCAAACAGGAGCTTTCATGAGTGCCATCGTTGACCTCACCGCCCGCGAAATCCTCGACAGCCGCGGCAACCCCACCGTCGAGTGCGACGTGGTGCTGGAAACCGGCTTCATCGGCCGCGCCGCCGTGCCGTCCGGCGCGTCCACCGGTACGCGCGAAGCCATGGAGCTGCGCGACGGCGACAAGTCGCGCTTCGGCGGCAAAGGCGTGCTGCGCGCAGTCGAGCACATCAACACCGAAATCACCGAAGCGGTGATGGGCCTGGACGCCGCCGAGCAAACCTTCCTCGACCAGACCCTGATCGACCTCGACGGCACGCACAACAAGTCGCGTCTGGGCGCCAATGCCATTCTGGCCGTCAGCATGGCCGTGGCCAAGGCTGCTGCAGAGGAAGCCGGCATGCCGATCTACCAGTATCTCGGCGGCTTTTCGGCGCGCGAGCTGCCGGTGCCGATGATGAACGTGATCAACGGCGGCGCCCATGCCAACAACAGCCTGGACATGCAAGAGTTCATGATCATGCCGGTGGGTGCGCCCAACTTCCACGAGGCGCTGCGCTACGGCGCGGAGGTGTTTCACGCGCTCAAGGGCATCCTGAACGATCGCGGCCTGCCGACCACCGTAGGCGATGAAGGCGGCTTCGCGCCGAACGTGGCCAACCACGAAGCGGCGCTGCAACTCATCGTCGAAGCCATCGAGAAGGCGGGCTACCGTCCGGGTGAGCAGATCGCCATCGCCCTCGACCCGGCTTCGAGCGAGTTCTACAAGGACGGCAAGTATCACCTCGAAGGCGAGGGCCTGGTGCTGTCCAGCGAGGAAATGGTCGACTTCTACGACAACTGGCTGGGCAAGTATCCCATCGTGTCCATCGAAGACGGCCTGGCCGAACAAGACTGGGACGGCTGGAAGCTGCTCAACAGCCGTCTGGGCAAGAAGGTGCAACTGGTGGGCGACGACATTTTCGTCACCAACACCTCCATCCTGAAAAACGGCATTGCCGACCAGCTGGCCAACTCCATTCTCATCAAGGTGAACCAAATCGGCACCCTGACCGAGACCTTCGCCGCCATCGAAATGGCCAAGCGCGCCGGCTGGACCGCCGTGATCTCGCACCGCTCCGGCGAAACCGAAGACAGCATCATCGCCGACATTGCCGTGGCCACCAACGCGGGGCAGATCAAGACCGGCTCGTTGTCGCGCAGCGACCGTATCGCCAAGTACAACCAGTTGCTGCGCATCGAAGAAAACCTGGGCGAGACCGCCCGCTTCCTCGGCCGCGACGTGTTCTACAACCTGCGCTGATTTCACCGCACGCGCCCGATCATCATGCGCTGGGTCACCGTCCTGCTTGTGAGTCTGCTGCTGTTGCTGCAGTGGCCGCTGTGGTTCGGCGAGCGGGGCTGGTTCGCGGTGCAACGGCTGGAAAATCAGCTCAGCCAGCAAGAGCAGGCCAACGCGCTGGCCCAGCAGGACAACGATCGCCTGGCCGCTGAGGTCCACGACCTGAAAACCGGACTCAGCGGTGTGCAAGATCAGGCCCGTCGCGAAATGGGCATGGTCAAGCCCGACGAGATTTTTGTGCAGATCGTGCCGCCCGCACGGGCGGCCAGCGCCAGCGCCCGGTAAAAAGGGTCCCGGCAGTCCTCAATGACGTATTGAAACTACCGGCGGTTGAGCCAGGGTGTTGACAAACACCTGAGCCGCATCGATGGCATCAAAGGCATAGCCCTGACCGCAGAATTCGCAGCGCACATCCACCTCGCCGCGCTCCGCGAGAATCGACTCCACCTCCTCGCGCCCCAGCATGCGCAACATGCCCGCAACGCGATCACGCGAACAGGTGCAGTGAAAACGCGGGCTCTGCGGTTCGAAAACCCGGGCGTCTTCTTCCCAGAACAGGCGCCTGAGCACTTCCTCAGGCGCGAGCTGCAACAGTTCATCGGAAGTCAAGGTTGCCGCCAGATGGCGCGCACGCTGAAAGTCTTCGTCGGGTTGTTCCGCCCCCTCGGCGGTCTGCTTCTCACCGGGCATGCGTTGCAGCAGCAGACCGCACACGGCCTGATCGTTGCTGGCCAGCAGAAGCAGCGAGTCGATCTGCTCCGATTGCGCCAGATACTGTTCCAGCATGGCGGCCAGTGATTGCAGCGTCTGACCGTGCTCATCGGTGAGCGCCACGATGCCTTGGTAGGGCTGCAGGCCAGATTCGGGATTGCGCGGGTCGAGGGTGATGGCGCAGCGCCCTTTGCCATCTGGGTTGACCAGCGACGCCAGGTCTTGGGGCAAGGCCGCAGCCTCCTGCAAGCCGTCGGCCATCTTGGCCGTTGCCCGCAACCCGAAGTCGGGCTGACACTCGGCGACCGCGAGCTTCAGCGGGCCGTCGCCCTGAATCTGCAAAATCAAGGCACCGTCGAATTTCAGGCTGCCCGCCAGCAAGGCACTGGCCGCCGCCATCTGCCCGACCAGTGCGGCGACCTCCTCCGGATAGGTGCGGCGCCTCTGCAACTCGGCCCAGGTGGACTCCAGACGGACGAGAACACCGCGCACATGACCCGTGCCCAGCATGAATTTGACAAGTTGATCGCTCATGAATGCATCAGTTGAAGTTCTTGGGCAAAGCGCTGTGCGCGCTCGACGTAATGTTGGGCATTGCCTTTCAGCGCGGCAATAGCCTCGGGCGTGAGTTCGCGCGCCACGCGTGCGGGCGTGCCCAAAATCAGCACGCCATCGGGAAACACCTTTCCCTCGGTGACCAAGGCACCGGCGCCCACCAGACAATTGCGGCCAATCTCCGCGCCATTCAAGACCACCGCGCCAATGCCGATCAGACTGCCTTCGCCGATGGTGCAGCCATGCAGCATGGCCTGATGGCCAATGGTGACGCGCGGCCCTACCGTGAGCGGATAGCCGGGGTCGGTATGGAGCACCGAACCATCCTGAACATTCGATTCCTCTCCGATCTCGATGAGTTCGTTGTCACCGCGCAGCACGGCAGAAAACCACACGCTCGAACGCGGCAGCAGCCGCACCTTGCCCATGACCTGCGCGCCCGGTGCCACATAGGCATCGGCGGCGATCTCGGGGCGCCAGTCGGCGAATTGGTAAATTGGCATGATGGATCACTCCAGAAAAATCAGGCCATGAACTGGCAAATCCCCCGGCTTGAGCCGGGCGATGACTTTCCGCCCGTATCACAGGCGCTCCCGGCATTGTCGCCGTTCCCCGGCCTGCTTGCCTTGGGCGGACAACTCGATGCCGACACCCTGGAGCGGGCCTACCGGCAGGGTATTTTCCCCTGGTTCAGCCCGGGAGAGCCGCTGCTGTGGTGGAGCACCGATCCGCGCATGGTGCTGCGGCCCGAGCAATTGCATGTGACGCGCTCACTGAAAAAATCGGCACGTCGGTTCGGCCGCAGCGCCGATTGGCATCTTCGGATCGACACCGCTTTCCCCCGCGTGATGCAGCAGTGCGGCGCGCAACGCGCCGACATCGGCACCTGGATCACCCCCGACATGCTCCATGCCTACACCACCCTGCATGCGCGCGGCCTGGCCCACAGTTTCGAGCTGTGGGAGGGCGATGCGCTGCGCGCCGGTCTGTACGGCGTGTGCATCGGCCGCATGTTCTACGGCGAATCCATGTTCACCGAGGTGAGCGATGGCTCGAAAGCCTTGCTGATGGCGCTGTGCGGGTTTTGTCTGCGCCAACGCATCGATCTGATCGATTGCCAGCAGCAGACCGGCTATCTGGCGCAGATGGGCGCGACGCCTATCGCGCGCGATGTGTTTCTGCGCCATGTGGCGGAAACCACAAGGCAATCCGCCGTACCGGGCTGGCAGTATGATGACTCGACCTTTCTCACCGACTGCGCGCGCTGGCTGTGACCCATCCCAAAGAACTTCCGCTCACGACCCTGCAGTTCTACGCCACGGCAAGTTACCCGTGCAGCTACCTGCCGGGGCGCATGGCGCGCTCGCAGGTGGCCACGCCCAGCCATCTGATCAACGCCGATGTCTACTCCGATCTGGTGCGCGTCGGCTTTCGTCGCAGCGGCCTGTTCACCTACCGCCCGCAGTGCGAAGACTGCCAGGCCTGCCTGCCCATCCGCGTGCTGGCGTCGCAGTTTTCGCCCAACCGCGCGCAGCACAGGGTCTGGAAGCGGCATGGCAATCTCTCGGTACGTGTGCTCAAGCTCGGCTTCATCCCTGAGCACTATCAGCTTTATCTGCGCTATCAGGCCGCGCGCCACACCGGCGGCGGCATGGACCACGACAGCATCGACCAATACGCCCAATTTCTGCTGCAAAGCCGGGTGAACACCCGGCTGGTCGAGTTTCGAGCTCCCGCGCAGGCTGGCGAAGAGCTTGGCGCCCTCAAGATGGTCTCGGTGGTCGATGTGCTGTCTGACGGCCTTTCAGCGGTGTACACCTTCTTTGAAACGGCGGACGTTGGCAGCAGCTACGGCACCTACAACATCCTCTGGCAGATCGAGCAGGCGCGCTCCATGCAGTTGCCGCATGTGTATCTGGGCTATTGGATCGCGCACAGCCGCAAGATGGCCTACAAATCCAATTTCACGCCGTTTGAAATCTACCGCGACGGCGGCTGGTTCAACCCGCTATCCGCAAGCGTTTGACCCCGCCGTCACCCTACGGTTTTGCCCTTGGCGCGCTGCGCGAACTGCTGCTTGAAGGTTGCCTGCGACGGCACGGGCAGATCGCGGTAGGCCGTCCATCCCGAGGCGCCTGGCAGGTTTTGCACGCGCCTGCGCTCGCCCCCCATCAGCCGCAAGACCCTTGACGTCAGCCGCGTCCCCGGCCGATACAGCCACGGATGCCGCGCGGCATAGCTCCACAGCCTCAAGGCCCAGCGCTCCATGCCCGGCCGCATTTCGCGCTCGAATTGCTGTTCGCGCATTTTGCGCAGCAGATCGGGCAGCGGGATTTTCATCGGGCACACGACCTGACATTGCCCGCACAACGTGGCGGCCTGCGGCAAATCCTGCGTGCTTTCAAGCCCCTGGTAACTCGGCGTCAGCACCGACCCCATCGGCCCCGGATACACCCAGCCGTAGGCGTGCCCGCCGATTTTCTGATAGACGGGGCAATGGTTCATACAGGCGCCGCAGCGTATGCAGCGCAACATCTCGGCAAACGCACCGCCCACCAGACTGGTGCGTCCGCCATCGAGCAACACCACATACATATGCTCCGGGCCGTCACGGTCGCCCTCGCGCTTCGGGCCGGTAAGCACGGAGAAGTAGTTGCTGATCGTCTGCCCCGTCGCCGAACGGGGCAGCAGGCGCATCACCGCCGCCAGGTCTTCGAGCGTAGGCAGCACCTTCTCCACCCCGGTCACCGCCACATGCACCCGCGGCAGGATGGTGCACATACCCTCATTGCCCTCATTGGTGACCAGGGCGACGGAGCCGGTTTCAGCCACCACGAAATTGCCCCCGGTAATGCCCATATCGGCCGACAGAAACTTCGCCCGCAGCACCTCGCGGGCCTCGCGGGTCATCTCGGGGATGTCGGTCTTGCGCGGCGTGTGGTGCGTGCGAGCGAACAGATCGGCGATCTCCTCTTTGTCCTTGTGCACCACGGGCGCAATGATGTGCGAAGGGGGCTCGTTGCCGTTGATCTGCAGGATGTACTCGCCCAGATCGGTCTCCGTCACCTGCACGGCTGCGGCTTCCAGCGCCGCGTTTAAACCCATTTCCTCCGACACCATCGACTTCGACTTGATGGCCTGCTTGCAAGCGTGCTTTCGGGCGATCTGCACCACCAGATCGGCGGCTTCCTGCGGGGTTTGCGCCCAGAGCACCGTGGCGCCGCGGCGCTGCGCTTCGGCTTCGAATCGCTCCAGCCAAACATCAAGCGTCTTCAGCGCCACGTTGCGACGATTCACCGCAGCATCGCGAATCTGCTCGAACCCGTCCAGCGCGGCGATGGCCGCGGCCCGGCCGGTCACAAACTTGGTCGAGAGCTTCTTGAGGTTTTGCTGCAAACGCTGATCGGCCAGCTTCTGGCCGGCGCGCGCCTTGAAATGCAGAGTCTGTGATTCCATGATCAGCGCTTTCCACTCAGCACTTCAGCGATATGAAGCACCTGAGTTGTGTTGTCTCCCTGCCGCCGCAGCCGCCCTTCGATTTGCATCATGCAACCCAGATCGCCCAGCACCACGGCACGCGCCTTGGTCGCCTGAATGTTGGCGCACTTGTCGTCGGCAATGGCCGCGGAAATATTGCCGTACTTCACCGCGAAGGCGCCCCCAAAGCCGCAGCACTGCTCGCATTGTTCCATTTCGCACAGACTGAGTCCGGGCACGAGCGACAGCAGTTGGCGGGGCTGTTGCTTGATGCCCAATTCGCGCAAACCCGAGCAGGAATCGTGATACGTCACCTCGCCCTCGAACTCGCCGGCCACCTCGGTCAGATTGGCCACACGCACCAGAAAGTCGGTGAGTTCAAACAGGCGCGGCTGTATGGCGGCGAAACGACGCAGCAGATCCGGCTGGTCTTTGAGCACATCGGGATAGTGTGTCTTGATCGTGCCCATGCAGGAGCCGGACGGGGCGACCACGTAGTCGAACGACTCGAATTCATCGAGAAACTTTTCCGCCAGCGCCAGAGTCGTTCGGTGATCGCCCGAGTTGTAGGCGGGTTGCCCGCAACAGGTCTGCGCCATGGGCACATGCACCTCGAAATGCGCCGCTTCCAGCAACTCGACGGCCGCCATCGGAATGCTCGGCCGCATGACATCAGCCAGACAGGTAATGAAGAGACCTACGCGTTTTTTCATGCCCGCATTATCAGTCGGCTGACTTGTGACTGGCTGACGAGCCGCGCTGACCGAACTGCAAGACCTCGCGTTTTTCCGATATACAAAAGTCTGTTCCAGCATATAAAATTTTTGCGATGCAGCATTCTTCTGTCTCCCGCAAATCCGAGCCGCTCGCAGCGCCCGCCGAGCCCGCCATCCAGGTGCTCGGGCGGGCCTTTGCGTTGCTGGACGTTCTGGCGCAAAACCCCGATCCGATGCAACTCAAGGACATCGGCGCCGCAACCGGCCTGCACCCGTCCACGGCCCACCGCATCCTCAACGACCTGGTCGTTGGCCACATGGTCGAGCGAGTTGAGGCCGGCACCTACCGCCTGGGCATGCGGCTGCTCGAATATGGCAATCTGGTCAAGGCGCGTCTGAGCGTGCGCGACGCCGCGCTCGGCCCCATGCGCGAACTTCACCGACTGACCCATCAACCGGTCAATCTGAGCGTGCGGCAAGGCGACGAAATCGTCTACATCGAACGCACCTACAGCGAACATTCCGGCATGCAGGTCATTCGCTCGGTGGGCGGGCGGGCGCCCCTGCATCTGACTTCGGTCGGCAAACTCTTTCTGGCCGCCGATGAGGCGACCCGCGTCAAGGCCTACAGCCTGCGCACCGGCCTGGCCGGGCAGACGCGCAACAGCATCACCAACCCCCAATTGCTTGAGCGCGAACTGAGCAAAGTGCGCCACGACGGGTTTGCGCGCGACAACGAAGAACTCGAACTCGGAGTGCGCTGCATGGCGGCCGGCATTTATGACGACAACGGCGATCTGGTGGCTGGTCTGTCGCTCTCGGCGCCGGCCGACCGGCTGATGGAAGACTGGCTGGAGAAGGTGCAGCTTACGGCGCAGCGCATTTCAACCGCGCTCGGCTACAAGGGTACGCAGCGCTGAATCGGCGACCGCGCACTGAAAAGCGCGGCGAAGAACTCACTCGTCAAGGTTGGCGGATGGCGTCTTTTCCATGAAGGCCGTCCGCACCAAGGCCGCGGCGTTTTCTGGCCCTCGGGCAGGCAACGCCCCTGTACGGGCGACAGGATCATGCAGGGCGTCGAAGCCCTTGGCTTCCAGCCAGGTACGGATGCGCTGGGCATCGCCAAAATGCGAATACTTGCCCCACGCATCGAGCAGCACCACAATCACCCGACGCCCTTCAAACTTGGTCTGCAGCACCAGGCAATGCCCTGCTTCGTTGATGTAACCGGTTTTCTGCAGCAGGATGTCCCACCCGCGGTTGAATACCAGATGATCGGTATTTCGGAATTGCAGCGTGCGTGGGCCGACATCCACCTCGCTCACGGGATGGGTGGAAAACTCGCGGATCAGGGGATAGTGATACGCCGCCTTGACCAGCAGCGCGAGATCATGTGCGGTCGATTCGTTCTGCGGCGACAGGCCAGTCGGCTCCACGTAGCGTGTGGTATTCATGCCCAAAGACCGCGCCTTGGCATTCATCGCAGGAATGAAAGCCGCCAAACCCCCGGGATAGTTGCGCGCCAAAGCATGCGCCGCCCTGTTTTCAGAGGACATCAGGGCCAGCTTGAGCAGTTCTTCCCGCGTGAGTTTCGTGCCCGGACGCAGGCGCGAGGAGCTCCACTTCAGCGTGTCGATATCGGCATCGGTGATTTCGATGACCTGATCCATCGGCTGATGCGCATCGAGAATCACCGCGGCAGTCATCAGCTTGGTGAGTGAGGCAATCGGGCGCGCGGTATCGGCGTTCTTGCTCAAAAGCACGCGATCCGTTCCCTCGTCAACGACCAAAGCAGAACCTGAACGCAAACTCAGCGGGTCATCGTTCGCTGCCGTGGACCTCGGCGAGATCTGCAATTCATCCGTTGCACGTACCACAGATGAGGCCGCCCCAGTCATCAGGGCCGTTTTCAAAACGAGCGTATCCGGACGGCGCTTCTCAGCGGCAATCCGCGTAGCTTGCAATTGACCTGTCCGCGCCTGCTTGTTGCGCACGGTCACAGCGATACGCTTGGAAGCCGCGCCTTGACGCATCTTGGCCACAATCGGACGGGCGCTGGGGCGCATACGCTGACCCGCAGCAACCCTCTGAGCCTCTCGCTTTTTCGCCGTGACTTTCCTGACCGGCTCAGCCTTCGCCTCGACTTTTCCGCGATTCTTAGAAAGACCGGCTGAACGCGCTTGATGAGTCGACCGTGTCGCTGGTTTCTTGGCGACCGGCTTCTTCTTGGCAACCTGCTTCTGAGCGGTAGGTCGTTTTGTCGTGTCTTTGCTGATCGCCGCAAAAGCGGGCGTCGCGATCAAGGATAGGGCGAACAACGCCGCCAGCAGAATGCCTGGCCAGTACAACAGAGAGCCTCCAAACCTCCTCTTCAGCGTCAGCCTTCCCGAGAGGGTGAGAAACCCTTTGGGCGGCCCGGCGTGTTTCTCAGAAGAGTGAAAAAAGGGAGACTGCATGACGACCGCAAGGCAAGATGAAAATAATGTGACCAGCCTATCAAAGGCTGCAATAACAAGCAAGATCAAAAACTTGGCTTGTGTTTCTCAAGTAGCGACTAAACGCAGGATGCTCGCAGCCAAAGCAAACGGCCCGCTGCGTCGAGCGGGCCGCTTATGCACTGCAATCAGCGAGATCAGAACATCTTGTTGTAGTTCGCCAGGCCCGGATTGCCCTTCACGCCGATGAGCTTGGGCTCGTTCACCTTCAAGGGCTTGATGACCTTCTGGTGCTTGAGATACTCCTCGACGATATCCCAGATCGGCGGGTTTTCCGGCGTGGCGCTGGCCTGCTGAACCGGCGCCCATCCTGCAACCTTGTAGGTCTTCTTCGGGTCGAGCGGCTTGCCACCCAGACGCATATCCTGGATGCGGTTGCCCATTTTTTCTTTCGGGGCACAGCTGTATTCCAGTGCGCCCAGACGCACCATGTCACCGCCCTGCTGGTAGTAAGGGTCCGGATTGAACAGGTTGTCGCAGACGTCTTCCATCACGTTCTTGACCGTCTCGCCCGTCATCTCGGACAGGGTGCAGTACGGATAGGTGATCGCCAGCTGCGTCATCATGTCCTCGCGGGTGATGGGCGCGCCGGCCAGCAGGCTGCCGCCCCAGCGGAAACCTGGCGAAAACGCGAGATCGCCGCCACGAACGGCCAGCATCGCATCGACCACCAGTTGGTCCCAGGTACCGTTGAAATTGCCACGGCGATACAGCAAACCTTCGGTGTGCGCCAGCACTTCCGTCAGCTTGCTCTCGTACGGCGCGCGCACCTTGGTGATCAAGGCCTCCATTTCAGGATCGGCTGGCAGCAACTCGGAGAACACAGGCAGGAGCTTGTACTTGTAGCCCACCATCTTGCCGCCGCGAATATCGAAGTCCATCACGCCCATGAACTTGCCGTGAGAGCCGGCGTTGGTCACCAGGGTCATACCGCCAGAAGGACGGCGGATTTCCACCGCGACGGCTTCGCCATCATGGGTGTGTCCACCGAAGATGCAGTCGATGCCCTCCACCAGGCTGGCCATCTTGCGGTCGACGTCCATACCGTTGTGAGAGATCACCACAACCAGCTGGGCGCCCTTCTGCTTCACTTCCTTGACCACTTTCTGCATGTGATCGGTATCAATACCAAAAGTCCAGTCGGGGATCAGATAGCCCGGGTTGGCGATCGGCGTGTAGGGAAAAGCCTGCCCGATGATGGCGACCTGCACGCCATTCATCTGCTTCATCACATAGTTCGGAAAGACCGGGTCGCCGAAGTCGGCCGTTTTCACGTTCTGGGCGACAAAATCGATCTTGCCCTTGAAATCCTTGTTGACGATCTCTTTCACGCGGTCTTGGCCGTAGGTGAATTCCCAGTGCGCCGTCATCACGTCCACACCCAGTTTCAACTGAGCGTCGACCATGTCCTGCCCCTTGGTCCACAGCGACAGTGCCGTACCCTGCCAGGTATCGCCGCCGTCGAGCAGCAGAGCGCCGGGGCGCGACGCTTTCAACTGCTTCACCAGGGTCGCGATATGGGCATAGCCGCCCATCTTTCCGTACTGTTTGGCTGCACGCTCGAAATCGAGATAGGTGAAACCAAAAGATTCACGGGTATTCGGCTTGAAGCCGACCCGCTTCAGATAATTCGTGCCCACGAGGTGGGGCAGGTGCCCTTCCATTCCGGCAATACCGATATTCACATTCGGCTCACGGAAATACACGGGACGCAAATGCGCGTGACTATCCGTCATGTGCAGAAAATGCACATTGCCACTCTTGGGCGGGCTGTACAGGCTTTTGACTTCCGCGGCGGTTGCCTCGCGGGTCATGGGAAAACCAGTGGCCGCAGCAGCTGCCAATACGCCCATAAATTCACGACGGGTCAGGCTCATTCAAATATCCTCATCAAAAAAATAAAAAGCCCGCCAAATCAATAGCGATCAGGCGGGCACCACTCAAATTAAGTTTTTTATTATTAGTTTGCGTTGACAGGCGACTTCGGATCCATCAAAAGCGCCATCACGTCCTTCATTTGCTGCTCGGTCAGGATATGGTGTGCGCCAAAAGATGGCATCCAGCTGCATGCGTTGTACGCCGCAGAGTCATACAGGCGACCCCATGTGTACTTGAGAATCGCTTCACTATTGCCACGAAGCTTTCCGTAGTCCAGCAGTGACGGACCGATATTTCCTTGCGAAGGATCATTCTTGACCATTTCATGGCAGGCCAGGCAATTTCCGCCGCTAGGCACATCCGGCTTATCACTCCACTGCATGCCCTTGCCATCCTGAGCAATCTTCAAACCAGCCTTCCAGTCACCCAGAAACTTGCCATCCTTGGGATAGACAACACCTGCCATCGCCTCGGATTCAAGTTTTTTACTCAAGGTGGCGGGCATGGGCTTGCCGAGATACTCGTATTTCGAGCACTCATACTGCTGCTTGGTCTGAACCAGGCGATCAAGTTTGGCCTGGCCCTTGGGGGCAAAGTCGTTTTTCAGAATACTCTGGAAGGATGCCGTTGCAAACGGGTTGCCTCCCTCAGAGGCGGATTGATTCATGCCCGCGCAGCCGCCAAGAACTCCTGCCGCTGCCGTCATGAGTACGAACAAAGTAGATCTTTTCATGTTGTCTCCTCGCTCTTAGCGCTTGAAGGTTGGCGTATGCAGCGTTTGGCCATTTGAATTCACACCCATATAGGTAATCAGATCGATCACCGCATTGGACGTGTATTTAGGCGCAGGGAAACGCTGCTGGCGGAAACACGCCAACATACGCCATTCAAGCGTACGGGCCACCCCTTGTGAGTTGGGATAAGCTGGCCACGTTGCATATGACTTAGCTGCGCCGTTCGGGCCAGTCATCGTCAAATTTGGCAACGCAGAGATTTTGATTCGCTTATCGCTTTCCGAGTGGCAGGTTGCGCAGGAAAAGCTGAAAGGCCCGCCACGATAGAAAAAGAGTTTCTTGCCGTTTTCGTAGGAAAGTTTTTCCTGAGCGGCATTCTGCGGGATATCGATCTTCATCCCATCGGACTGTTTGGCTACATACAAAGCCAAATTCGCAATGTCGGTAGCATTTCCGCCCTTTTTATTGAACGGATCGTGCATTGCCTCTGCCGCCGTAAATCCCTGGAGATTCACCATGCAGGTGACCAAACGGGACTGCAGATCCTGCACTTTTCCCGTGTCCGCAAAATAGCGTGGCAACTGGGCATAAGCGCCTTTGAGAACGCCCGGGCCCAGGCCCAGGTTGCATTGTTCCATTGAGGCATTCTTGGGGCCGCGTTTTTCGGCCCAAAGCTTCTTGCCATCGTCGATATTGAAATCAGCGGGATTGCCGCCCATCTCGTTCATGAGGGCAAGGTATTGATTGCCCTCAGTGGTGATTGAGGCCGCATTTGCCTGAGTGGCAAATCCTCCGACCCACAGCATGGCGGGTAGCGCAACCCCGGCCAAGATGGCCGTCTTTTTTGTACGGTTTCTCATAGTCTCCTCGCAGCGGTGAATAAACCAGAATGCGCGAAGCCTTGCGGCTTCGCGCATGAAAGACATCAGGACACCGTGGTGTCTGCAGTGGACGTGTCGCCCTTGTTATCGATCCAGGACACGGTCACTTTGTCGCCGGACTTGCCGCCCTTGAAGCGGAATTCCAGGAACGGGTTCTTGGAAATTGCCGTGCCCCAATCGCAGGTCAGAACGGTTTTATCGTTATTTTTGCAGGTCACGGACTGAATGAAGTGAGCGGGAATCACCGCGCCAGCCTTGTCTTTCAGCAAGCCAGTTTCTTCTGGGTGGGTCATCAGCACGCGAACCACAACTGCGTCGCCTTCGACGTTTGCCCGCATACGCATCGGGAAAGCCATAGTGTTACTCCTTTAATTGGGTGAATGCTGGTTGGCAGCAAATTCGGAAGAGTTCAATGCAAGAGCTGCGCGACGATTAACCGCCACACCCGCCCAGCGTGACCTTGATTTCTTTTTTGCTGAACAGCAGCTTGTCGCCGACTTTCGCCACAGCGTAAACATTGCAAGTTTGCGCCATTTTGATGCGGGTTGCGACATTCGGCAAGGAAGCGTCGGTCATATTGAACATGGCGGCCATTGTGGTCGGGTTTTTCTCGACCATGATGGCAAGTGCCGTTGTGCCAGCAGCGTTGCTCTTGACACCGACAGGAACCACGGCGCCGTTTTCAGCGATGTCCGGGCCGATGATGGTGACATCCGTACTCTCGGTGGGCGTGCCACCCCAGATCTTGACCGCATCCGCAAAGGATTTGGCATCGAAAAGCGGAGCATTCCAGCCCGGGGCGTCTGCAGCGAGGGCGACGTTGGGCATGAGACCAGCCGTTGCAGCAACGCCCAAGGCGGCTGCGCCTGCACCGATCTGCATGACCTGGCGACGAGTTTGATTCATCAGTCTTCTCCTTAAAGTGAACAGGGCAACCCTGTATCTAGATAACGTATTACTGCTTGGCGCCGTCGACAACCCATTCGGCAATCATCTTGGCATCCGCTTCGCTGATGGTCTGCGGCGGCATGGGAATCGATCCCCAAACTCCTGAGCCACCCTTGATGATGCGTGTCGTCAGCTCGGCAACCATGTCCTTTTTACCAGCATATTTGCCGGCAATTTCCTTGTAACCCGGCCCAACCAGCTTGTTGTCGCCAAAGCTGTGGCAGGCAATACAGCCACTGCCCTTGATCAACGCAATCACCTTGGCATTGGGGTCATTGGCTGCCGATGCTTTTTTCTCCTCGGCTTTTTTCAACTCGGCCTGGGAGACCGTCACCAAACCGCGGATCGGACCCCAAGGGCGGGTTTCATCAGCCAGATTGCCCCAGGTATTCATGGCGTAGGCAGGGATGAAGGTTTCGACCTTGGGCTTTGGAGCGCAGTCTTTCATGCATTCGACGTTGTGGGTATCCGGGATACCCCCATTTCCGATCTCTTTGCCGGGCCACATGCCGTGGTTCCAGGTCATGCCATTGCGGTTGGGCAACATGTCCTGGACTTGTTGCACATTGTCGCGGGTGAGAACGAAATTGCTCGGCACCACATTGGCCAGATTCATCAGGTAGGCCACCAGTGCATACGTGTCATCCCAACTCAGGGACAGCGGCGCATTCCAGGGCATGGCGCGGTGGATGTAGTCGAACAAAGTCGAAACCGTGGACAGGCGCTCAATCGAGGTCCCGCCATGCACCAGTGCGGCAACCCGGCCCGTCTTGATGTCCTGCTTGGAGGCCTGGTAGGCGCCGACCAGCGGGGGGAAGACTGCATTGGAGTCGGCAAAGTCGCCGTGGCAGGACGCGCATTTGGCTTCCCACAACTTCGTTCCGGTTGCCACACTGCCCTGACCGGGAGGCAAACCGGCGAAATCGGGACGGACGTCGATGTTCCATGCCTGAATTTCATCCGGGGTTGCCGTACGGCCAAGCATGCCGTCCGTCTTGATGTCGTGAGCCGGGACGCGGGTGTTCACAGGCACGCCTGCCGCCATTGCGGAGCCGACAAAGACCCCGCCCAAAATAACCGCCAGCGCGGCCTTACGAATTCGCGAGTTGGACATTGCGAATATCTCCAGTTTCTTCAACTTGCCAGGTTTGAATTGCGTTGTTGTGGTAGACCGAACGGGTGCCGCGAATTTTGCGCAGCTCCTGATAGGTGGGCTGCACCATGCCGGTTTCGTCCACAGCGCGACTTTGCAGGAAGGCGGATTTGCCATTCCACGTCCAGGGGATGTTGAAACGCGTGAGTGCCTTGTTCTGCACCGGACCCTCCACACGGGCGGGCTTCCAGCTGATGCCGCCGTCGAAGGACACATCGACACGCTTGATCTTGCCACGCCCCGACCAGGCCAAACCCGTGACGTTATATACACCTTTATCCATCAGCACTTGACCGCCTGAGGGCGAGGTGATGACCGATTTGCACTCCATGACGGAGGTGTATTGGCGCTGGATGCCATCAGGCATCATGTCGACGTAGCCCAGCACTTCGTCCTTGGTGGCGAAAGGTGCGCGGCCGAGTTTGATGCGGCGCAGATATTTGATCTGCGACACACCTTCAACCCCGGGCACCACCAGGCGCAGCGGATAACCGTTCTCGGCGCGGAGCATTTCACCGTTCTGTCCGTATGCCACCAGAACTTCGCCGGACAACACAAGCGACATGGGAATGGTGCGGTTTTCGTGAGAGCCGTCCGCGCCTTCAGCCATGATGAAGCGCACGCCCTTGAGGTCGGCGCCGCAGTCTTCCAGCAGATCGATCAGCGGAACGCCGGTGAACTCGCTGCACGACACCATGCCATGGGTGTACTGCACCGTTGGCACGGCAACATTGCCCCACTCCATCGCCGTATTGGCGCCGCACTCGATGAAGTGAATGCGGGAGACAGGCTGCATGCGCATGATGTCGCCCACGGAATACACCTTAGGGTTCTTGATCAGCCCTTTCTCGCCCATGACCATCAGGCGGAACTCTTCCGGGTTGATTTCGTACCAACCCTGGTGCGAGCGGTTGAAATGCAGACCGGCCGGGGTGATGATGCCGAACATACCTTGCAGCGGCGCAAACGCTACGTTGGCCTGCGTGACCGCAGCTAGGCCCGGGCTGATGCGGCGCACGAGGTTTTTTTCGTACTTGACCGGCATGCCATAAGGAGGCTCGTCCACACCGCGGCCCAGGGTGGTGCCCCACTCCGGGTCTTTGAGGATGAACTTGCTGCCCTTGTCACCCTCCCAGTCCTTGCGATCGGCTGCGTAGACGTTCGCTGCACCGCCAGCGGCCATGGTGGCGCTGGCCGTCAGAAACGCTTTACGCAAAAAATCGCGGCGGCCTGCCTGAACCTGAGCAACCTGCTCAGAATTCAGAAAGTGGTCCGGTGCTTTACGCAGCCGGCCTAGCATTTTTGTGTAGTCACTCATCCTCTTTCTCGCTCTTAGTAAGCACGTCGGGCCAAACGATCCGCTTGCGAAACCGATTCAGGATCGTCGAGCTCGATGGCAATTTGAGTACACACGGTCCGGCACAACTGCACTGCCTTCTCGCTCTGCACACGGTAATAAACCAGATTGCCGACGCGGCGCTTGGCGACCACACCGGCTTGATACAACACCTTGAGATGCTGGGACACGTTGGGCTGGGTCGAATCGACCGAGTCCATGATTTCTGTCACGCTTTTTTCGCCTGTACAGATGGAATTGAGGATGCGCAAGCGCAGGGGGGTGGCGAGGACGCCGAAGAGCTCGGCGGCGGAATCGAACACCCGGTCCGCGTCGACCGAGAGATCATCTGCGGGCGACGTCACCAGTTCCGGGAGCGTGTCAGTTTGTGGCATATGAATTTGCTTATAAGCAAGCACTGATATTTTTCAAACCCTGACGGGGCTTGTCCACCCTTGGCGGCTAGGAGTTTCCCTAGTTAGCTGCGTGCAATTGCATCAGGAATTTGCTGGAGGGCAAGCGGGTCTTCCAGTGTAGTGAGGTCGCCGGGGTCACGGCCTTCGCAAATCGCCTGGATCGCGCGGCGCAACATTTTGCCTGATCGGGTCTTGGGCAGGGCCGTCACCAGGCAGATGCGCTGGGGTCGGGCGACGGCGCCGAGTTGGGCATCGACATGGGCGGCGATGGAGGTCTGATGGGCCTGCGGAGTCACCTTGTCCTGCCCCGGACGCAGAACCACGAAGGCCCAGGCGGCTTGCCCTTTGAGTGCGTCCTGCACGCCCACGACGGCCACCTCGGCCACTGCGGGATGCGCGCTGATGCTCTCTTCGATTTCGCGCGTGCCGAGCCGATGGCCGGCCACATTGATGACATCGTCGGTGCGGCCGAGGATGTAGAGATAGCCGTCGGCATCCTGACGGCCCCAGTCGAAGGTGGAATACACCTGCCGGTTCGGGTATGTACTCCAGTAGGTATGAACAAAGCGGGCGTCGTCGCCCCAGATGGTTTGCAGACAGCCGGGCGGCAGCGGCCAGTCGATCGCCACCACGCCTTTTTCGCTGGAGGCGATCGGCTCGCCGTCTGTTTCATTGCGCAGGCAGACCTTGTAGCCCGGCATGGAAACGCCGGGGGAGCCCATGCGAGAAGCCACATCGGGAAATCCCAGCGGGGTTGCCAGAATGGGCCAGCCGGTTTCGGTTTGCCAATAGTTGTCGATCACCGGCTTGCCCAGCGATTCGGCGGCCCAGCGGCCGGTGGGCTCGTCCAGCGGCTCGCCTGCGAGAAAAATGGCGCGCAGGCTCGACAGATCGTGCCGCTGCAACAGCGCGGGGTCATGGCGCTTGAGCACGCGCATGGCGGTTGGGGCGGAGAACAGCTGATTGACGCGATACTGCTCGACGATGCGCCAGAATACAGCGGCATCCGGGCGGATGGGTGTGCCCTCGTACAGAATGGTGGTCATGCCGGTGAGCAAGGGCGCGTACACGATGTAGCTATGCCCCACGACCCAGCCGATGTCGCTCGTACTGAAAAACGTCTCCCCGGGCTGTCCGCCGAAAATCACTCGCATGGACAGTTGCAGCGCCACGGCATACCCCCCGGTATCGCGCTGCACTCCCTTGGGTTTACCCGTCGTGCCCGAGGTGTAGAGGATGTAGCTCGGATGGGTGGAATCGACCCAGACGCAGGGCACTTCCGCCTGGGCGTGCCGAGTGCGCAAGTCGGAGTAAGAAACATCGCGCGGTGCCTGCCGGGCCCAATCCGCCAGCCCGCGATCGACCACGATGACCTGCTCGGGCGGGTGCTGCGACAGACGCAGCGCTTCGTCGAGCAAGGGCTTGTAGGGCACGACCTTGCCCGCGCGCGATCCAGCGTCGGCGCTAACGATGACTTTGGGCTGCGCATCATCGATACGCGCAGCAAGGCTCACCGAAGCGAACCCGCCGAACACCACGGAATGCACCGCGCCCAGGCGCACGCAGGCCAGCATGGCGAACACCGCCTCGGGAACCATCGGCATATAGATCAGCACCCGGTCGCCCTGGGTGACGCCCAGACTCTGCAGACTGGCCGCCATGATCTGCACTTCGCGGTGCAACTCGGCGTAGCTGTAACTGACCTCCTGCCCCGTTTCGGTGGACACATACACCAGCGCGGCTTGCCCGGCGCGCTCCGGCAGATGACGGTCGACCGCGTTGTGACAGAGGTTGGTCAAGCCCCCCGCAAACCAGGCGGAGAATGGCGGCTTGCTGCGGTCGAGCACGCTGTTCCACGGCCGTTTCCAATCGATGGCCTGCGCCTGCTCGGCCCAGAATGCTTCGGGGGAATCGACGCTGCGGCGATAAAAATCGGCGTAAGACGCATCAAACATCGCGCTGTCTCCTGTCTTGTATGAATGCGGCCCAGCCTAGGAATGGGCGCTGACGCCGAACTGACTCATCGATGAGCTGACGGGATCGCTATCAAATCTTCACCACAAGCCGACCCCGCACTTTGCCGTCGAGCAATTCTTGCGCGGCGGCTTGAGCCTGATCGAGTGGTATATCGTGAGCGATCAGGTCGAGCATCGGCGCATCGATCAGATCAGCCAGCTTCTGCCAGGCTTTGCGCCGAGCCGACTGCGGCTGCATCACGCTGTCGATTCCCGCCAGCGTCACGCCCCGCAGAATGAAAGGCGCCACCGTGGTCGGAAAATCCATGCCTCCCGCCAGTCCGCACGCGGCCACCACGCCGCCCCAGCGGGTTTGCGCGCAGGCGTTGGCCAGGGTGTGGCTGCCCACCGTATCCACCACCGCCGCCCAGCGCTCTTTCTGCAACGGTTTGCCGGGTGACGAAAGCGTGTTGCGGTCGATCACCTCAGTGGCCCCAAGCGCGCGCAAATAGGCTTCCTCCTGCAACTTGCCGGTTGACGCCACGACCGTCCAGCCCATTTTGGCCAGCAGCGCCACGGCCACGCTGCCCACGCCGCCGCTCGCCCCCGTCACCAGCACGCTGCCCTGCGCGGGTACGGCGCCATGCCGCTCGATCGCCAGTACGCACAGCGCCGCCGTATAACCAGCCGTACCCAGCGCCATGGCCTGGCGCGCGGTGAAGGCCTTGGGCAGCCGGATCAACCAGTCGCCCTTGAGCCGCGCCCGCTGGCTAAGGCAGCCCCAATGCGTTTCGCCCACGCCCCAACCGTTGAGCACCCAGCGGTCGCCAGGCTGCCAGTCGGCATGCGTGCTTTCAAGCACCGTGCCCGCGCCGTCGATGCCCGGCACCATGGGCCAACGCCGCACGACCGGGCCGCGGTTGGTCAGCGCCAGCGCGTCTTTGTAGTTCAGGGTGGAGTATTCCACCGCGACGGTCACGTCTCCCGCAGGGAGTTCTTCATCTGGCCATGCCGCCAGCGTGGCACTGAAGCCCTGATCGATCTGATTGAGTTTCCAGGCCGTAAACATCGTGTGTTTTCCAGTTGAGCAACAGTGTTGAGAGTGCTTCTTGCACTGCACAATGATTGACACATTTAAACGATCTATCTAAATTCACGCGCTTATGCGTGTCAACCCCTTGTTCGCCCAGATTGCCTTGGCCTGCTGCCTGCTTGGACCGTGCGGCAGCGCCTCAGTCTGGGCCGACCCGCGTGTGCTGCCCCAAATCGACCCGGCCCAGCCCTCTGAAAAAGCGGTGCAAGACGTGCAAAACGCCCAGCGCGACGACGCCTCGCTGCGCCAGTGGCTGACGCAAAACGGCTTTGTGCATCAGGTCTCCACCCGGGCTTCCGACCTGGTAGTCAATGCGCTGAGCTTTCTGGGCGTGAAATATCGCTACGGCGGCGACTCGGCGCGCAGCGGCTTCGATTGCTCGGGTTTTGTGCGCTACGTCTACCAAGAAACATTGGGCACGGTGCTGCCGCACAACGCAGCGCAACAGGCGCACGAAGGCGAAAAGATTCCGGAAAGTCAGCTCAAACCGGGCGATCTGGTGTTTTTCAACACTCTGCGCCGGGCCTTCTCGCATGTGGGCATCTACATCGGCGATGGTCAGTTCATCCACTCTCCCCGACCAGGCCAGACTGTCCGCGTCGAAAATCTCGATTCACCTTACTGGGCCAAACGCTTCGACGGCGCGCGCCGCATCATGACGAGCCCGCAGACCGAAGTCGCGCAAGACGACCCAGGCAGCAGCCCGAGCGACACGGCGACACAGGCGGGGCAATAAGCGAGCTCGGCATTCATTGCCGATCTGCTTAAAAAAACGGGCTGGGCCCGTTTTTTATCGCCGTGGCGGCGGCAGATCAGTGCAGCTGCCCTCTGCTGCCTCAGCGGCAAGGCCCACGGATTCGCCCAGCGTGGGATGCGGATGGATGGTGCGGCCGATGTCCACCGCGTCCGCCCCCATCTCGATCGCCAGGGCGATTTCGCTGATGAGGTCGCCGGCGTGCGTGCCGACAATACCGCCGCCCACGATGCGGTGCGTAGCCTTGTCGAACAACAGCTTGGTGAAACCTTCGTCACGCCCGTTGGCGATGGCCCGACCGGAAGCCGTCCACGGAAACAGCCCCTTGGTCACGGCGACGCCTTGGGCCTTGGCCGCCTCTTCGGTCAAGCCAACCCAGGCGATCTCCGGATCGGTATAGGCCACACTGGGAATCACCCGCGCATCGAACGCCGCCTTGGCCAGCGAGTCGTCGCCCTTGAGTTCGCCCGCACAAACCTCGGCGGCGACATGGCCCTCGTGCACCGCCTTGTGCGCCAGCATGGGCTGGCCGACGATGTCGCCAATGGCATGGATGTGCGGCACGTTGGTGCGCAACTGCGCATCCACCGGAATGAATCCGCGCTCGTTCACCGCCACACCTGCCTTGTCGGCCGCGATCTTGCGGCCATTGGGCGCGCGGCCCACGGCTTGCAGCACCAGGTCATAGCGCTGCGGCTCGGTGGGTGCGCCCTCGCCTTCAAACGTCACCCAGATGCCGTCGGGCTTGGCTTCGGCCGCAACGGTCTTGGTCTTGAGCATCATGCGGTCGAAGCGCTTGGCGTTGAGCTTCTGCCAGACCTTCACCAGATCGCGGTCGGCGCCGGGCATGAGGCCGTCGAGCATTTCCACCACATCCAGGCGCGCGCCCAGCGTGGAATACACCGTGCCCATCTCCAGCCCGATGATGCCGCCGCCGACGATGAGCATATTCTTCGGCGCCTGCTCCAGGGTGAGCGCACCGGTGGAATCGACGACGCGCGGGTCATCGGGCAAGAAGGGCAGGCGCACCGCCTGCGAACCTGCGGCGATGATGGCGCGCTGAAAGCCCACCGTCTGCATGGCGCCGGTCTTGTTCTGGCCCTCGCCCTCGGTGAGTTCGACCTGCACATGGTGCGCATCGATGAACGCACCATAGCCGCGCACTACGGTGACCTTGCGCATTTTCGCCATAGCCGCCAGACCGCCGGTGAGCTTGCCCACCACCTTGGCCTTGTGCGCCGCCAGCCTGGTGCGATCGACCTTGGGCGCGCCGAATTCCACGCCGAGGTCGGCGAAATGCGCCGCTTCGTCCATGACCGCGGCCACATGCAGCAGCGCCTTGCTGGGTATGCAGCCGACGTTGAGGCACACGCCCCCCAAGGCGGCGTAACGCTCGACCAGCACCACCTTCAGGCCCAGGTCGGCGGCGCGAAATGCGGCGGAATATCCCCCGGGGCCAGCGCCGAGCACCAGCACGTCGCACTCCACATCGACCCTGCCAGAGAACGCGGCGGCAGCCTGCGGCGCAGGTGGGGTTTGCGGCACAGTGCTTGTCGGCGCGGCAGCAGGCGCTGGCGGCGCGGTGGTGGTCGCCGCTGGCGTCGTGGCTGTGGCGCTTGCCTGCGCACCAGCAGCCTCCAGCTCCAGCAAGACCGTGCCCTCGTTCACCTTGTCGCCCAGCTTCACGCGCAGCGCCTTCACTATGCCGGCAGTGCTGCTGGGAATTTCCATGCTGGCCTTGTCACTCTCCACCGTGACCAGCGATTGATCAACCGCGATCTTGTCTCCGGCCTTCACCAGAACCTCGATCACTTCCACATCCTTGAAGTCCCCGATATCGGGAACCTTGACTTCGATGATGGCCATATCGCGCTCCCGGTCAGATCAGCACACGCCGCAGGTCGGCGAGCAACTCGCCGAGCACGGTGGTGAAGCGCGCGGCCATCGCCCCATCGATGACGCGATGGTCGTACGACAGCGACAGCGGCAGCATCAGCCTTGGCTGGAATGCGGTGCCGTCCCACACCGGTTTGATCTGCGATTTGGATAGCCCCAATATGGCCACTTCCGGCGCATTGATGATGGGCGTAAAAGCCGTTCCCCCCACGCCGCCCAGGCTGGAAATGGTGAAGGTCGCGCCCTGCATGTCTGAAGGCTTGAGCTTGCCTTCGCGCGCGGTCGCAGCCAGCTCGCCCATTTCCTTGGCGATTTGCGCCAGGCCCTTCTTGTCCACATCCTTGAGCACGGGCACGACCAGGCCTTGCGGCGTATCGGCCGCAAAACCGAGGTGGATGTAGTCCTTCAGAATGAGGTTCTCGCCGCCGTCATCGAGCGAACTATTGAATGCGGGCATCTGCTTGAGCACCGTCACGCAGGCCTTCATCACAAAGGCGAGCATGGTGAGCTTCACGCCTTGCTTGGCCATGCGTTCGTTGCTGCTCTTGCGGAATTCCTCCAGCTCGGTGATGTCGGCCTCGTCGAACTGGGTGACATGCGGAATCATCGCCCAGTTGCGCGCCAGATTGGGACCCGAGAGTTTTTTGATGCGCGACAGCGGCTGGCTGCTGACCGGGCCGAACTTGGCAAAGTCCACTTTGGGCCAGGGCAGGAGCGTGAGCCCGCCCAGGCTGGCCGCGCCCTTGCCCGCACCGACTCCCGCCACAGCCGCGGCCTGAGTCACGGTCTGGCCTGACATCACGGCCTTGACGAAGGCTTGCACATCCTCCGCAGTGATGCGGCCCTTGCTGCCGCTGCCCTTGACTTCCGCCAGCGGCACGCCGAGTTCACGCGCCAGCTTTCGCACGCTGGGTGAGGCGTGCGGCAACTGCGCTGCGGATGCCGCAGGCTCGTGCACCGGCAGCGTGGCGGTAGGCGGCGTGTGCTGACGCGGCTCGGACGCAAAGCCGACGCCGACCGCTGCGGGCGGCACGGCATGCGGCGCAGCGGCTTCGGCCGGGGCTGCGGCTGCGGGCGCAGGCTGAGACTCTCGCGCAGCCTCAGAAGCCGACGCTGCCACAGCGCCATCGGCCTCTAAATCGAGCAGGACCATGCCCTCGTTCACCTTGTCGCCCAGCTTCACGCGCAGCGCCTTCACCACGCCGGCGGTGCTGCTGGGAATTTCCATGCTGGCCTTGTCACTCTCCACCGTGACCAGCGATTGATCAACCGCGATCTTGTCTCCGGCCTTCACCAGAACCTCGATCACTTCCACATCCTTGAAGTCCCCGATATCGGGAACCTTGACCTCGACGACGGCCATGTTGGGTGTCTCCTGTTGTGTGTGCGTTCGGCGGTCGTTCAGGCGTAGAGCGAGAACACCTTCTCCGTGTCGATGCCGTACTTGGCAATGGCCTCGGCCAGCTTGACCGCAGGCAGCGCGCCCTCATCGACCAGACCGCGCAGGGCAGCCAGCACGATGTAATGACGATCGACCTCGAAGTGGCGGCGCAGCTCGGTGCGGGTATCGGAGCGGCCGAAGCCGTCGGTGCCCAGCACCCGGTAGTTGCGTCCCTTGGGCAGGAAGGGGCGGATTTGTTCGGCGAACAGGCGCACATAGTCAGTGCTGGCCACCACCGGGCCTGCGTGCTTGTCGAGCTGCTGCGCCACGAAAGGCACTCGCGGCTTGTCGGTGGGGTGCAGCAGGTTCCAGCGTTCGGCGGCCTTGCCGTCGCGCGCCAGTTCGTTGAAGCTGGGGCAGCTCCACACGTCGGCGGCGACGCCCCAGTCGCTTTCCAGCAATTCCTGCGCCGCCAGACTTTCGCGCAGGATGGAACCGGAGCCGAGCAACTGCACGCGCTGCTTGACCTTGGCCTTGCCCGGCTTGCACAGATACATGCCCTTGAGAATCTGCTCTTCGGTGCCCGGCTGCAGCCCGGGTTGGGCGTAGTTTTCGTTGAGCAGGGTCAGGTAATAGAACACGTCTTCCTGATTCTCGACCATGCGCTTGAGACCCGCATGCAGGATGACGGCCACTTCGTGCGCGAAGGTCGGGTCGTAGCTGATGCAGTTGGGCACGCTGGACGCCATGACCTGGCTGTGGCCGTCTTCGTGCTGCAGGCCCTCGCCGTTGAGCGTGGTGCGCCCGGAGGTGCCGCCCAGCAGGAAGCCGCGCGCCAGCATATCGCCCGCGGCCCAGATCAGGTCGCCGATGCGCTGGAAGCCGAACATCGAATAGAAGATGTAGAAGGGAATGGTGATGCGGTTGCTGTGCGAGTAGCTGGTGGCCGAGGCGATCCACGAGCACATGCCGCCCGCTTCGTTGATGCCTTCCTGCAGGATCTGGCCCTGTTTGTCTTCGCGGTAATACATCACCTCGCCACGGTCCACCGGGGTGTATTTCTGTCCTTCGGGCGCGTAGATGCCGATCTGCCGGTACAGCCCTTCCATGCCGAAGGTACGGGTTTCATCCACCAGAATGGGCACGGCGCGGGGGCTCAGCGTCTTGTCGCGCAGCAGTTGGTTGAGGCAGCGCACATAGGCCTGGGTGGTGGAGATTTCGCGGCCCTCGGCCGTGGCCTCCAGCATGGGCTGGAAAATCTCTTTCAGATCGGGCACGGGCAGATGTTCGTCGGCCTTTTCGCGGCGCTGCGGCAGCGGGCCGCCCAGGGCCTTGCGGCGCTCCATCAGGTACTTCATTTCCGGCGTGTCGTCGGCCGGCTTGAAGAAGGGCAGCTTGGGCAATTCGCTGTCGGGTACCGGGATGTTGAAGCGGTCGCGGAATTCGCGAATGTCTTCATCAGTGAGCTTTTTCACCTGGTGCGCCACATTGCGCGCCTCGGCCGCGCGGCCCATGCCGTAGCCCTTGATGGTCTTGACCAGCAGCACCGTGGGGCCGCCCTGATGGTTGGCTGCGGCGTGGAAGGCGGCATAGACCTTTTGCGGATCGTGGCCGCCGCGGTTCAGGCGCCAGATGTCCTCGTCGCTCATGTGCTCGACCATCTTGAGCAGGCGCGGGTCGCGGCCGAAGAAATGCTTGCGCACAAAGGCGCCGTCGTTGGCCTTCATCGCCTGATAGTCGCCGTCGAGCACATCCATCATCACCTGACGCAGGATGCCGTCTTTGTCGCGCGCCAGCAGCGGATCCCAGTAAGAGCCCCAGACGAGTTTGATGACGTTCCAGCCCGAGCCGCGGAACTCGCCTTCGAGTTCCTGGATGATCTTGCCGTTGCCGCGCACCGGGCCGTCGAGGCGCTGCAGGTTGCAGTTGATGACGAACACCAGGTTGTCGAGCTTTTCGCGCGCCGCCAGCCCCACGGCGCCGAGCGCCTCGGGCTCGTCCATTTCACCGTCGCCGCAGAAGGCCCAGACCTTGCGCTTAGAGGTATCGGCAATGCCGCGGGCGTGCAGATACTTGAGATAGCGGGCCTGGTAGATCGCCATGATCGGCCCCAGCCCCATGCTCACCGTGGAGAACTGCCAGAAGTTCGGCATCAGCTTGGGATGGGGGTAGCTCGACAGCCCTTTGCCGCCGACTTCCTGGCGGAAATGCAGAAGCTGCTCTTCCGTCAACCGCCCTTCCATATAGGCGCGGGCGTAGATGCCCGGCGCACTATGGCCCTGAAAGTAAATCAGATCACCGCCGTGCTCGGCCGTGGGCGCGTGCCAGAAATGGTTGAAGCCGGTGCCATACATGGTGGCCAGCGACGCGAACGAGGCCATATGCCCGCCCAGATCGCCCCCATCGGCCGGATGCAGACGGTTCGCATGCACCACCATCGCCATGGCGTTCCAGCGCATGTAGGCGCGCAGCCGCTCCTCGATCTCGACATTGCCCGGACTGCGCACCTCATCGTCGGCGGCAATGGTGTTGACGTAGGCGGTGTTGGCCGAGAAGGGCACGTCCACGCCGTTCTGCCGCGCTTCGGCAATCAGCGATTCGAGGACGAAGTGCGCCCGCTGCGGGCCTTCGGCGGCGATCAGCGCGTCCAGCGCGTCCAGCCACTCTCGGGTTTCCTGTGGATCGGCATCTCCCGCGGCAGCGGAAAGTGAGCTGGGTTGCATCTCGGGTAAGGCGGCCATCATGTTCTCCTCATGAATTTGTGGCGCAGTATCGCAAACAATTTTTCAAATCACAAGATTTGGTTTCACATCGTGAAATTAAAGGCGCTGTTTTGCCCGATTTCTTTCGTCTGTCTGCCTCGTTTGAAGATCGAACTGCGTCAACGCAAAATCTGCTGGCCCAAAATCGGGCGGTTCTCAAGAAAGCATAGGGCCGACCTTGGGGGCGCTCAACTCCAGACACTCTAGACTGCTCCTGTGAATCCTTCAAAGCACGTTCCCACTTTCCGCCGCCGCAGTTGGACGCAGCGCCTCGGGCTGTTGCGTGCGCGCGCGCTGCTGCGACGCATGCAGTCCGACCGTGTGCTGCTGGTGCTGCCTCTCGTCGTCTTCATTCTGTTTCTGGCGGCCATGGCCGCGCTGGTGAGCTATTCGCAGCAAGCCGACCTGCAGCGCGACAAAGACAATTTGCAGCGCGACAGCGAATGGGCGCAGCAACGCATCAGCCTCGACCTCACCCTCGCCCAGGACCAAGTGCAGGCCATCGCCAACAACCTCTCGCTGCATGAGGACCGATCCGGGCCGTTCGACGTGCAGGCGCTGCGCTTGCTGCGGCGCTATCCGCAGTTGTTGCTCGTGTACTACGCGCATCCCGATGGCGCCGTGGTGTTCAAAAAGGGCAACCCCAGCCTCGCCACCGAGCAGATCGCCACCCTGGTGGGCACGACACTCAAGCGCGCCAACAGCCTGCAACTCATGCAGCAAGCACTGGTCAGCCAGCGCACCGCGTACTCAACACCGCTCAAGAGCGCCGACAACGGCTGGCTGCTCGAAACCGCCACGCCCGTGATGCGCAACGACCAGCTCGCCGGCGTGGTGGGCGTGGTTTACTCCGTCGATGGCATCTTGCGCAACTCGGTACCGGAAGATCTCAATGCCAGCTATGCCGTTTCGCTGCTCGGCCCCGACAACCAGTTGCTCGACAGCGCTTCTAGCCAACCCATACGCGACAAGGCGCTGCAGTACCGCGCCCCCCTGCCCCCGTTCGAGCCCGGGCTGGTGCTGCAGGTCAGCAGCTATCGCAGCAGCCCGAGCTGGACGACCAAGGGCCTGTACTGGAGCGTGTTTCTGCTGTCTGCTCTCACCCTGTGGACGCTGTTGACGAGCTGGAACCAACTGCGCCAACGCCTGAGCGCGCAGGAGGCGCTCACCCGCGAAACCGCCTTTCGCCGCGCCATCGAAAACTCGCTGTCCACCGGCATGCAGGCGGTGGACATGCAGGGCCGCATTCAATATGTCAACCTGTCGTTCTGCCGCATGACCGGCTTTGAAGACAGCGACCTGATCGGCAGCCAGCCGCCCTACCCCTACTGGCCCGCGCAGCAAGGCGCTGAAATGGCGCTGGCCATTCAGCAAAGCCTCGACGGCCTGGCGCCGCCCTCGGGATTCGCGCTGAAAATCCGCCGCAAGAACGGCAGTGAGTTCGATGCGCGCGTCTATGTCTCGCCGCTGATCGACGTGCGCGAGAAGCAGACCGGCTGGATCATGTCCGTCACCGACATCACCGAGCCCACCCGCATCCGCCAGGAGCTGGCTGCGTCGCACGAGCGTTTCGTCGCGGTGCTCGAAGGGCTGGACGCCGCGGTCTCGGTGATCTCGCTGGGCACCGAAGAGCCGCTGTTCGCCAACAAGCTCTACCGCCAGTGGTTCGGCGCGTCGGTGCACGGCCACCTCATGCTCAATGGCGGGCAGATGACCTCGGTCGCCGACGACGATCATGTCGATACCGTCGACTCGTTTGCCGGCCTGCCCGCCGACGAAATCCTCGACGGCCATTCCAACGCGCATGAAACCCACGTCGAAGCGCTCGACCGCTGGTTCGACGTGCGACAGCGCTATATGCAATGGGTGGACGGCCGGGTGGCGCAGTTGCTGATCGCCACCGACATCACCCCCCGCAAGCGCGCCGAGGAAACCGCGCGCAAGCAGGAAGAAAAGGCCCAGATCACCAGCCGACTGATCACCATGGGCGAGATGGCCTCGTCGTTGGCGCACGAGCTCAACCAGCCGCTCACCGCCATCAGCAACTATTCCTCGGGCATGATCGCCCGCGTCAAGACGCATGGCATGACCCAGCAGGAATTGATCGATGCGCTGGAAAAAACCGGGCGGCAGGCGCAGCGGGCCGCCGGGGTCATCAAACGGGTGCGCGACTTTGTGAAAAAGAGCGAGCCCGCGCGGGTGTCGTGCCGCGTGCAGGACATCGTGCGCAACACCCTGGAACTGGCCGACATCGAACTCACGCGACGCAATGTGCGGCTGCTCAACTTCGTCGCCCCCGGCATTCCCACGCTGTACGCCGATCCGATTCTGATCGAGCAGGTGCTGCTCAACCTGCTGCGCAATGCGGCCGAATCGGTGGACAAGGCCGGGCGCCAAGGCAATCTGCGCAGCATCGAGCTCAAGGTCATGGCCGATGCCGAGCGGGTGACTTTCACCGTGAAAGATCACGGCACCGGCATCGATGAAGCCGTGATGGAGCGACTGTTCGAAGCGTTCTACACCACCAAGGCCGAAGGCTTGGGCATCGGCCTGAACATCTGCCGCTCGATCATCGAGTATCACCAGGGCCGCCTATGGGCCGAGAATTATTACAATCAATCGGTGATTGCCGGATGCCTCTTCAGCTTCACCCTGCCGCTCGGAGCCCCCAAAGAGCGGCCTCGGCCACCGGCTCCCCCTATTGATTCCGCGCATCCCGACTTCCTTCCGTCCCGCTTGTGACCCCCGGCAACTGAAGCCCCACTTCTCATCACTTCCCATCCTTCTCGATTGCTCATGAAAACAGCCAACAAAGGTACCGTGTATGTGGTGGATGACGACGAGGCCGTGCGCGATTCGCTGCAGTGGCTGCTCGAAGGCAACGACTACCGCGTGCGCTGCTTCGAATCCGCCGAAAGTTTCCTCACCCGTTTCGACCCGCGCGAAGTCGCCTGCCTCATCGTCGACGTACGCATGCCCGGCATGAACGGCCTCGAACTGCAAGATGAATTGCTGCATCGCGGCTGCAGCATGCCGCTGGTGTTCATCACCGGCCATGGCGATGTGCCGATGGCGGTGGACACCATGAAAAAGGGCGCAATCGACTTCATCGAAAAGCCGTTCAACGAAGTCGTGCTGCGCGACCTGGTCGATCGCATGCTGCAAAAAGCGCGTCTGACCGCCGACCAGCAGCAGGCCGAGGCCAGCCGCGGCGCCCTGCTGGGCCGCCTCACCGCGCGCGAGTCGCAGGTGCTCGAACGCATCGTGGCCGGGCGGCTGAACAAGCAGATCGCCGACGACCTCAACATCAGCATAAAAACCGTTGAAGCGCACCGTGCCAACATCATGGAAAAGCTCAACGTCAGCACCGTGGCCGATCTGCTCAAGATTGCACTCGGCGCACCGAAATAAGCCCTCCCCCTCCCCATGCACCACGCCCGCCCTTGCGGGCGTGGTGCATTTTTCGAAGCCCATTCCCATGACAGCCCAACGCATCGACGGTCTCGCCCTCTCCGCCCAAGTCCGCCAGCAGGTCGCGCAGCGCGCGCAGGTCTGCACCGCTGCGGGACATCGCCCCGGCCTCGCCGTTATTCTGGTGGGCGACAGCCCGGCCAGCCAGGTCTATGTGCGCAACAAAATCAAGGCTTGCGAGCAGACCGGCATCCACTCGGTGCTGGAGCAATACGCCGCCGACCTGCAAGAAACCGCGCTGCTGCAGCGCATCGCCGCGCTCAACGCCGATCCGGCGATCCACGGCATCCTGGTGCAATTGCCCCTGCCCCGCCACATCGACGCCAACAAGGTGATCGAAGCCATTGCACCGACTAAAGACGTGGACGGCTTCCACGTCGCCAGCGCGGGTGCGCTGATGGTGGGACAGCCCGGCTTCAAGCCCTGCACGCCCTATGGCTGCATGAAAATGCTCGAATCCATCGGCCTGCGCGATCTGCGCGCCAAGTCGGCGGTGGTGGTGGGCCGCTCGAACATTGTCGGCAAACCGATGGCCTTGATGCTGCTGGCGGCCAATGCGACGGTCACCATCGCGCACAGCGGCACGGCCGATCTGGCTGCGGTGTGCCGCCAGGCCGATATTCTGGTGGCCGCCGTCGGACGTGAGAAATTGATCACCGCCGACATGGTCAAGCCCGGCGCCGTGGTGATCGACGTGGGCATGAATCGCAACGCAGCGGGCAAGCTCTGCGGCGATGTGGACTTCGACGGTGTCAGCGAAGTCGCCGGCTGGATCACCCCGGTGCCCGGCGGCGTCGGGCCCATGACCATTGCGATGCTGCTGGCCAATACCCTGGAGTCGTGCGAGCGAGCCCACGCCCGCCCATAATTTCAACCTCGTCCCCAACCCGACTTGATGCACCGACCGACGCCATGACTCTTGCTCTGCCCGCCAACAACCCGCTGTGTGATTTTCGCGATCTTCCCGACTATGCCGCGGTAAAACCCGAGCACATCGAGCCCGCACTCGACGCGCTGATTCAGGCGGCGGAACAGACGCTGGATCAGGTCACCGCACCCGCCACCGCCCCCACCTGGGCCGCCGTGGTTGAGCCGCTGGAGCGCGCGACCGAACACCTAGGCCGTGCCTGGGGCGTCGTCAGCCACCTCAACGCCGTGGCCGACACCCCCGCCCTGCGCGCCGCCTACAACGCCATGCTGCCCAAGATCACCGAGTTCTGGACCCGGCTGGGCCAGAACGAGGGTCTGTTGCGGCAGTACCAGGCCCTGCACGACAGCGCCGAGTTTTCCCGCCTCGGCCCAACGCGCCAGCGCATCATCGAACATGCCTTGCGTGACTTCCGCTTGAGCGGTGCGCTGCTCGAAGGCCCCGCCCGCTGCCGCTACGCCGAAATTCAGGAACGCCTGGCCGCGCTCAGTCAAACCTTCTCCGAACACGTGCTCGATGCCACGGCGGCCTATGCCGAATACGTCGGCGAAGAACAGACCGCTGGCATTCCTGCCGACGTCCTGCAGACCGCGCGCGAAGCCGCCGAGCGCGACGGCAAACCCGGGTACAAATTTACCCTGCACTATCCGTCGTACATGCCCGTGCTGCAGCACGGCGAATACCGCCCGCTGCGCGAACGCCTCTACCGCGCTTATGTCACCCGCGCAAGCGAGCTGGGCGATGCAAAGTTCGACAACTCCGCCGTCATGGCCGAAATTCTCGCCCTGCGCGACGAAGAAGCCCGTCTGCTCGGCTACGCCAACTACGCCGAAGTCTCGCTGGTGCCCAAAATGGCCGACACCCCGGAGCAGGTGCTGCACTTTCTGCGCGACCTCGCCGCCCGCGCCCGCCCCTTCGCCCAGCGCGACCTCGACACCCTGCGCGCCTTCGCGCAAACAGAGCTTGGCCTGGCCCCGCTCGAAGCCTGGGACATCGCCTGGGCCTCGGAAAAACTGCGCCAGTCGCATTACACCCTGTCAGAGCAGGAAGTGCGGCAATATTTCACCCTGCCCACCGTCATCGCCGGGCTGTTCCGCGTGGTCGAAACCCTGTTCGGCGTGAAGCTGCTGCGGGTGGAGGGCGAGATTCACGCCTGGCATCCCGACGCCGAGCTGTATCGCATCGAAAACACCGAGGGTCGCAGCGTCGGTCTGTTCTACCTCGACCTGTACGCCCGCGACGGCAAACGCTCGGGCGCGTGGATGGATCATGTGCGTTCGCGCTGGCTGCACGCAGACGGCACGCTGCAAACCCCGGTCGCCACCCTCACCTGCAACTTTCCCTCGCCAGTGGGCGGCAAACCCGCCCTGCTCAGCCACGACGATGTGCAGACCCTGTTCCACGAGTTCGGCCACGGGCTGCACCATATGCTCACCCAGGTCGACGACATCGCCGTGTCGGGCATCTCTGGCGTCGAATGGGACGCGGTGGAACTGCCCAGCCAACTGATGGAAAACTTCTGCTGGGAATGGGAAGTGCTGCGCTTTCTCACCCATCATGTGGAAACCGGCCAAGCCATGCCGCGCGCCTTGTTTGACAAAATGCTGGCCGCGAAAAACTTCCAGTCCGGCATGCAGACCCTGCGTCAGGTCGAGTTTTCGCTGCTCGACATGCGCCTGCACCACGACTTGCGCACCTACACCCCCGAAGCGATTGAAGCGCTGGTGGCGGAGAACCGCGACGAGATCGCCGTGCTGAACCCGCCGCCGTTCAACCGCTTCGTCAACAGCTTCTCCCACATCTTCGCCGGGGGCTATGCAGCGGGCTATTACAGCTACAAATGGGCTGAAGTGCTGTCGGCCGACGCCTACGAACGTTTCGAACAAGAAGGCCCGCTCAGTCCGCAAGTGGGTAAAAGCTATCAGCAAGCCATTCTCGCCGTGGGCGGCAGCCGCGATGCCATCGACTCGTTCAAAGCCTTCCGTGGTCGCGAGCCGCGCATCGATGCCCTGCTTCGCCACAGCGGCATGACGGCTGAAGCGGCTGAAGCGGCTGATGTGGCCTAAGCGCGCGCGTTTGCCCCGAACCCGTCCCGCCACCTGTGGCGAAAACACCGCGCTCGCAGCCCGGCTTGGACGCAGTCGTGGCACACTTGCAGCTTGTCATCACCCTTGCTGCACAGAACGATGAAACGACTGACGAAACGAACTTCGCGCCACGCCCTCGTGTTTTCCGCCGCACTGGCGCTCGGCCTGGCCGCTGGCACGCCCGCCTGGGCGATTTACAAGATCGTCGGCCCGGACGGCTCGGTCACCTTCAGCGATGTGCCGCCCAGCAGCACGCAGGGCAAGGCCGTGCAGTCGTTGTCGGCCAACGGCAGTGCGACGCCCAGCAGCTTTGCCGGCTTCCCCGCCGCGTTGCGTGAAGCGGCGCGCAAATACCCCGTCACGCTCTACACCGCGCCACAATGCGAGGCCTGCGACGCCGCACGCGACTACCTGCAACAGCGCGGCATTCCCTTCGCCGAAAAAACCATCACGACCAATGCCGATATCAAGGCCTACAAGGCCCTGTCGAACGGCAGCGACCAGCTCCCGCTGGTGATCATCGGCAGCACCAAACTGAGCACCGGTTTCAGTTCCAGCAATTGGGACATCGCGCTCGATGCTGCAGGCTATCCGAAGAAGAGCGAACTGCCGCGCGGCTACGTGCGCCCGCAGCCCGTGGCGCTGGCTCCGCCCCCAGCCCAGAAAGCTTCGACCCCCGAACAAAAGCGCGTGCCGATCGAACCTTCCGTGCTGCCGCCGCCAAACCCGAACGCCCCCAAGGGCTTTCAGTTTTAGTCAGAGAATTAGTCAGACAAAATCGCGCCGCTGCACACCCTCGGCAGTGCCGATCAGGGCGACGTTGGCGGCGCGCAGTGCGAACAGGCCCACGGTCACCACACCCGGAATCTGGTTCACACGGGTTTCAAATTCGCGCGGCTGCGCAATCTCCAGGCCGTGCACGTCCAGAATCAGATTGCCGTTATCGGTAACGTAGCCTGAACGCTCGCGCGGATCGCCCCCCATGGCGCGCAACCGGCGTGCCACCAGTTCCCGCGCCATCGGCACGACTTCGACCGGCAAAGGAAATTTACCCAGCACCGGCACCAGCTTGCTCTGATCGACGATGCAGATGAAGCGCTCTGCGGCCTCGGCGATAATTTTTTCGCGCGTCAGCGCGCCGCCGCCGCCTTTGATCATCGCGCCCGAGGCGTCGATCTCGTCGGCGCCATCGACATAGACCGAAAGCTGCGCCACCTCGTTGAGGTCATACACCGTGATGCCATGCGCGCGCATGCGCTCGGTGGAACGCTCGGAGCTCGACACCGCGCCTTTGATCTGGTGCTTGATGCCAGCCAGGGCGTCGATAAAAAAATTCACCGTCGAGCCCGTACCGACTCCGATGATTTCGCCCTGCGGCACCTGGGTGAGCGCGGCCGCGGCGACCTGCTGTTTGAGTTCGTCTTGCGTCATGTCGGGTCTTCACGAAAAATGTCAGTCTTCATTATCGCTGCGCCGCCCTGTGCTCAGCGACCTCGCCTGCTCTCCATGCCGCTCTCCTATCCCCTGATTCGCCCTATTTTGTTCCGCCTCAATCCAGAATGGGCGCATCACCTCACGCTGAGCGGCATCCGCATGGCGCATTCTGCCGGACTGTCGATTCTGTACGCCCATGCGCCGGTACACGATCCGGTGGAGCTGCTGGGCTTGCGTTTCGCCAATCGCGTCGGTCTGGCCGCCGGGCTCGACAAAAATGGCGAGGCCATCGACGCTCTCGCGGCGATGGGTTTTGGTTTTGTCGAAGTCGGCACGGTAACTCCCCGCGCCCAGCCCGGCAACCCCAAGCCACGCATGTTCCGGCTGCCGCAGGCGCAGGCGCTGATCAATCGCATGGGGTTCAACAATGCCGGGCTGGAGGCTTTTTTGCGCCATGTGCGCCGCAGCCATCGCCCCGTGCCCATCGGCCTGAACATCGGCAAGAACGCCAGCACCCCCGTCGAGCAGGCGCTCGACGACTACCGGCTGGGTCTGGAAGGGGTGTACACCCAGGCCGACTATGTCAGCATCAATATTTCGTCGCCCAACACCCGCAACCTTCGCCAGTTGCAAACCGACGCCGCCTTGCAGGGCCTGCTGCAAGGCCTCGCCGCCACGCGCGAGCAATTGCGTCAACAACATGGCCGCCATGTGCCCATGCTGCTGAAAATCGCCCCTGACCTTGAAGACGCCGACATCGACGTCATCGCCGATCAGTTGCTGACACATGGCCTCGATGGCGTCATCGCCACCAACACCACGCTGGCGCGCGACGCCGTGGCCGGGCTGGCCCATGCGCATGAAGCGGGTGGACTGAGTGGGGCGCCGGTGCGCGCCGCCTCGACCCGGGTGATTGCGCGCCTGCGCCAGCGTCTGGGCCGCAACGTGCCGATCATCGGTGTCGGCGGCATTCTGAGCGGAGCCGACGCTGTCGAAAAACTGCGCGCGGGCGCCGATCTGGTTCAGCTCTACACCGGCTTGATCTACCGCGGCCCGGAACTGGTGGGCGAGTGCGCCAAGGCGCTCGCGCTTGAAGCCAGCCGAGGGGAATAAGCCTGAACCCCTGGCCCCGAGAAGACGGCCAAAATAAAAGCGCCTGCAAAGTCAATTGCAGGCGCTTTTATTAGGAAAGTCTGGCGCAAAAAGTGCTAAAAATGAATAAGCACTTATTTTTGCTTCAGGCGGGTTTTGTTGGCGGTAATGTGCTCATAGATCTCGCGGGACCGCTGGGAGAGCGGTCTGCCAAACCCTTCACGCCAGGGTGAAGACACTTTCACTTGAGGCCGCTTGCGGAATGTGGAGGCCACTTCCTCGGCGTTCTGCATCATCAAATCCCAGGGATCTGCCGATTTTGTGGTGGTGGAGGAGTTTGACTCTTCGAGTTCAACACCGTTGGTTTTGCTTGTGGTCGTCGCTTTTGCCACGTTTACCCCTCTGATGGAACTGTGGGACAACACTGTCTGCCGCATACCACATGCAACAGAAAAATTGCCCCGTTAAACACCCAACAATTATAACCGGAAGTAAGCTTCAGCGCCTACTTTGGCCCGGCAACCAGATTGAATCAGCCGAGATATTTTTCGAGGCGCTGCAGAACGGCGTCCCGTCCGAGCAGGGCCAACACCGCGTCGACGGCGGGGGTCTGCTCTCGGCCGGTGACCATCAAGCGCACGGGCATGGCCAGTTGCGGCATTTTCAGGCCGTGCTGTTTGAGCACGCTCTTGAGGGCCGCACTGATCGCTTCGCGCGACCAGTCGTGAAGGGCGGCGAGTTGGGCCTGCAAATCCGCCGCGGCCGCTTTTCCCTGCGCACCGAGATGCTGCTCAAGCGCAGCGGTGTCGGGTTCGGTGGGGCGATAGAACAACAGGGTTTGTTGGGCCAGTTCGGGCAGCGTCTGGGCGCGGTCATGCAAGAGTGCGCAAACCGCCGCGAGATCAGGCGCCTGGTGGGCAATGCCGTCCTTGTCCAGCAAAGGACGCACGAGTGCGGCCAGTTCATCCGCAGGGGTGTGCTTGATGTAATGCGCGTTCACCCAGCGCAGTTTGGCCTCGTCGAACTGCGCAGGCGAGCTGCCCAGGTGGTCGAGATCGAACCACTCCAGAAACTGCGCGCGCGAAAAAATTTCCGCATCGCCGTGTGACCAGCCCAGCCGCGCCAGATAGTTCACCACGGCATCAGGCAGATAGCCTTCGTCGCGGTACTGCAGCACGCTCTTGGCGTCATTGCGTTTGGAGAGCTTCTCGCCCTGCTCGTTGAGCACGGTGGGCAGGTGGGCATAGCGCGGCGGCTTGGCGTTCAAAGCATGAAAAATGTGCAATTGCCGCGGCGTATTGTTGACGTGATCATCGCCGCGGATCACGTCGGTAATCTGCATGTCGATGTCGTCCACCACCACGCAGAAGTTGTAGGTTGGCGTGCCGTCGGGACGGGCAACGACGAGATCGTCGAGTTCTTCGTTGCGGATCTCGACCCGGCCTTTGACGAAATCGTGCCAGGCCACGACGCCGCTGGTCGGCGTCTTGAAGCGCCACACCGGCTGGACGCCTTCGGGAATCGGCGGCAGCAGCTTGCCCGGCTCCGGGCGCCAGGTGCCGTCGTAGCGGGGCTTTTGCTTGGCGGCGAGTTGCTGCTCGCGCAGGGCGTCGAGTTCGGCGGTAGACATATAGCAGGGATACACCATGCCAGACTGCCGCAATTGGTCGAGCACCTCGCGGTAACGCGGCATGCGCTGCATTTGATAGAACGGGCCTTCGTCGTAATCGAGCCCGAGCCAGTCCATCGCCTGCAGGATGACTTGCACGGCCTCTTCGGACGAACGTTCGGTATCCGTGTCTTCAATGCGCAGAATGAAGTCGCCGCCATGATGCCGCGCGAATGCCCACGGATAGAGCGCTGATCGGATATTGCCCAGATGGATGAATCCGGTCGGGCTGGGAGCGAAGCGGGTACGAACGCGGTGCGGCTGGGTGGTCATCGTCGAATTCGGAAAGTGAAAAAACAGGACTATCAGAAAAAAACAAGGAGACGCGCTCAGCTCAGGGACTGCAGACCCCGGCTCAAATCGCGCTGAAGATCACCCACATCTTCCAACCCGACGGCCAGGCGGATCAGCGCCTGGCCGATGCCTGCGGCCTGACGCTGCGCTTCGCTCAGGCGGCCATGCGTGGTCGTCGCGGGGTGGGTGATGGTGGTCTTGGTGTCGCCCAGATTGGCGGTGATGGAGCAGATGCGGGTGTGGTCGATGAGGTGAAACGCCCGCGCTTTGGCCTGCTGCGCATTGTCGGCCTTAAGCTCGAACGACAGCACGGCACCCCCGGTCTTTTGCTGACGCATGGCCAACGCATGCTGCGGGTGGGTATCGAGGCCGGGGTAGAACACCCGGCCGATAGCAGGCTGCGCCTGCAGCCATTGCGCCATTGCCAAGGCGGCAGCACTGTGCGCCATCATGCGCACGCCCAGGGTTTCCATGCCCTTGAGCACCACCCAGGCATTGAAGGGCGAGAGCGACAGGCCGATGGTGCGCTGCACGGGCAGCAGCTTGTCGTGGATCGGCGCAGCTTTGCCGCACACGGCGCCTGCGATTACCCGCCCCTGACCGTCGAGGTATTTGGTGCCGGAATGAATCACCCAATCGGCGCCGAAATCGAGGGGACGCTGCAAGGCCGGCGAACAAAAGCAGTTGTCCACCACCAGTTGGGCGCCGGCGTCGTGAGCCAGATCGGCCAGCGCGGCGATGTCGCAGACCTCGGTCAACGGGTTGGACGGCGTTTCGGCAAACAGCAGCCGCGTATTGGGCCGCAGGGCCGCCGCCCATTGCGTCACGTCGGTTTGCGAAACGAACGTCGTCTCCACGCCGAATCGGGCCAGTTCGCGGCCGAACAGATTGATCGTGGAGCCGAACACCCCTTGCGAGCAGATCACATGATCGCCCGCCTTGAGCAGCGCCATCGCCAGCAGCAGAATGGCGGCCATGCCACTGCCCGTGGCCATGCAGCCTTCCGCCCCTTCGAGCGCGGCAAGCCGCTGCTCGTAGCTGGAGACGGTGGGATTGGAAAAACGCGAGTAGACAAAACCGTCCTGCTCCCCGGCAAACCGGGCGGCCGCGGTCGCCGCGTCGGGATGCACGAAGCTGCTGGTCAGGAACAGCGCCTCGCTGTTCTCGCCGTATTGCGAACGCGGCAAGGCCTCGCGCACGGCCAGCGTATCGAGCGCGAGCGCAGGGGCGCTTCGGTCTTGCGCTGTCATGACAGCTGGTCCTGCTCCTCGGCCCCTTGCAGGCTGAGTCGGCCGGTATTGGGTGCGACGCCTTCGCCCCGGTTCTTGCCTTCATCGGGCGGCAAGGCGCCGGCGATGTAGCAGCCGTCGAAACACGACGCCTCAAACTCGACGATCTCGGGATTGATCTCGCGGATCACCCGCTTCATGGCGTCGAGATCCTGATAGATCAGCACATCGGCGCCGATGATCTGGCGGATTTCTTCGACACTGCGGTTGTGCGCCACCAGCTCCGAGCCCGTGGGCATGTCGATGCCGTAGATATTGGGATAGCGCACCGGCGGCGCGGCAGACGCCAGATACACCTTGCGTGCCCCGGCCTCACGCGCCATCTGCACGATTTCGCGCGAGGTGGTGCCGCGCACGATGGAGTCGTCCACCAGCAGCACGTTGCGACCGGCAAATTCCTGGCCGATGGCGTTGAGCTTTTGCCGCACCGACTTCTTGCGCACTGCCTGTCCGGGCATGATGAAGGTACGCCCGACATAGCGATTCTTGACGAAACCCTCGCGGTACGGCCGACCCAGCTTGTGCGCGAGTTGCATGGCCGACGGACGGCTGGATTCGGGAATGGGAATGACCACATCGATCTCGCTGGGCGGCAGCACCGAGATCACCCGCTGCGCCAGGGTTTCGCCCATGCGCAAACGGGCGCGATAGACCGACACGCCATCGAGCGCGGAGTCTGGGCGGGCCAGATAAACGTACTCGAAGATGCAGGGATTGCGCTGCGGCTCGGCCGCGCACTGCTCGCTGTGCAGCCGACCTTGCAGATCGACAAAAATCGCCTCGCCCGGCGCGATGTCGCGCTCGAACTTGTAGCCCGTGCCTTCCAGGGCGACCGACTCGCTCGCCACCATCACCTCGCCACCCTCGCCCGCCGTACCGAAGCACAAGGGGCGAATGCCGAAGGGATCGCGAAAAGCCAGCAGGCCGTGCCCGGCAATCAGCGCCACCACGGCGTACGAACCGCGCAAACGCAGGTGCACCGCGCGCACCGCTGCGAAAATATCGTCGACTGAAAGCGGTAGCCCGTGCGTGCGGCGCTCGATCTCGTGCGCCAGCACGTTGATCAGCACCTCGGTGTCCGACTCGGTGTTGATGTGGCGGTGATCGTTATTGAACAGCTCACGCTTGAGCGCCACCGCGTTGATCAGATTGCCGTTGTGCGCCAGCACCAGACCAAATGGCGCATTGACGTAGAACGGCTGCGCCTCTTCCTCGCTTTCGGCGTTACCCGCGGTCGGATAGCGCACCTGGCCAATGCCGTAGTCGCCCGGCAGCGCGCGCATATTGCGAGTGCGAAACACATCGCGCACCATGCCGCGCGCCTTGTGCATATAGAGCTTGGAGCCCGAGCCGGTGACGATGCCCGCAGCATCCTGACCCCGATGCTGCAACAGCAGCAGCGCGTCGTACAGAAGCTGGTTCACGGGTTGCTGCGAAATGACGCCGGCGATGCCGCACATGGGAGTGGTCTTTCAGGAAACGAGGGGAGAGCCAAACACTTCAGCCTTGCGGCAAATGGGTAACGAAAGCGGCGGGCAGCCAGGGGCGAATGACGAGCAACAAAGACTGCGCCGGCGGGATGAGCACCGCCGTTTTCCACATCGCGCTCTGCGCCAGCGCCGTCTGCGCGCCGAGGGCGACGAGCAACAACGACAACGCCGCGCCCTTCACCAGACCGATCAGCGCGCCCATGCTGCGATCAAAAATACCCAGGCCGCTAGCGCGCAACAGCAAACGCAGCACCGAGGCGAGTATGCCCGCGCACAGCACCACGACAATGAAACACATCGCATAAGCCGCCAATAGACGCATGTCGGTATTGTCGATGGCTTGCAAATACCTTGCACCCAGACTGGGCGCGAAGTGCGCCGCAAACCAGACGCCCCCGATCCAGCCCAGCAGGGTGACGATTTCATACACCGCGCCGCGCAGCAGGCTGATCAGCGCGCTCAAACCCACTACGACAAGCAGGAACCAGTCCAGCGGGCTCACAGCGGACTCATAGCGTCAGCACCGCGCCACTGAGACCCAGCGCCTGCAATTTGTGCAAGGTCCGCTCGGCTGCATCGCGCGTGGCAAAGGGGCCGATGCGCACCCGAACCCGCTTGCCCTGCGCGGTATCGACCACCTGTGTATAGGTCTTGAATCCGGCTTTTTCAATTTTGGCCCGCATGGACTGGGCGGCATGCGCGTCGGCAAACGCACCTGCCTGCACCACAAATCGCGCTTTCGAGGGGGCTGCGTCTTCCTGCGCCGCGTGCTTTTTGTTCGCCAGCGCCGCCTCGGCCTGTGCGGTGGAAATCTGGTCGGGCGACTTACCTTCGAGCGCCGCAAGGGCCTGGCGTGCACTAGCCAATTTTCGGGCCTCCTCGGGTGTCGGGGCGGGTGGCTTGGGTGCGGGTGAGGGCGCGACCGGCTCCGCTCGCTGCACCGGACTGGGCTTGGGCGCCGCGGGTGTTGGCGGGGGCGCGGGTTTCGAGATCACCTCCGGCTCGGGCGGAACTGGCGCGGGGGTCGCAGCCACAGCGCTCGCCGCATGTGCCACGGCCGCGCGTTCGCCCGAGGGTACGGCCACGCTGGACGCCGCGGGCAGCATGGGCGCGGAAGCGGGCACCGCCAAGCCCGGCGCCTTGCTCTGCGAGGGAATATCGAGCGCGATGTTCGACGGCACCGGTTTGGGCTTGGAGTCGAACACCAGCGGAAACACGATCACCCCGAGCAGCACCAGCGCCACTGCACCGATCAGACGCCGACGCGCGCGCGCTCGCAGACTGTCCTGGCTTTGCGAATCGGAATCATCGCCTCTGGATGAGCGACGGGCGGAATTACGGGGAGCGCCAAAGGTCATTGCGGGGAGGAATCGAGATGCTTGCCGTGAAGTCGGGGCAGCCCCTCCTGCATCACACCGCCCACGGTGTAGAAGGAGCCGAACACCACGATTCTATCGGCCAGCTCCACGGCGGCCGCCGCTGCGCGCAACGCCTGCAACGGGTCGGGATGCTGGGCGATGCGGGCGTCTGGCTTCAAGGCGAGCAGGTGAGCCGCCAGCTCTTTTGCCGGGGCGGCGCGCGGCGTCGGCAGATCGCACAGATGCCAGACGTCGATCAGCGGCATCATGCGGCGCAACATGCCGGAAATGTCTTTGTCGGCCATGGCGCCAAACACCGCATGGGTGACTGGAAAGTAGCCCATGCTGTCGAGGTTTTCCGCCAGCACGGCGATGGCGTGCGGGTTGTGGCCCACATCGAGCACCAGCGTGGGCTGCCCTGCCAGCACCTGAAAGCGCCCGGGCAGCTCGGCGCGGGCGAAGCCTTCGCGCACCGCCTGCGCCGCCACCGGCAGGGTGTTCCGCAAGGCCTCCAGCGCGGCGAGCACGCCGCTGGCGTTGAGCAGCTGATTGGCGCCGCGAAGGGCGGGAAACGCCAGGCTGTGCCGACGCTGCGCGCGCCCCTGCCAGCTCCATTGCTGCGGCAGGTGGGTGTAGTGAAAATCGCGCCCGGCCAGCCATAGATCGGCGCCGATGTCCTCGGCGTGAGCCCGCACCGACTGCGGCGCCTGCGGGTCGCTGACGATGGCGGGTTTGCCAGCGCGCAGGATGCCGGCCTTCTCGCGGCCAATGGACTCCCGGTCCGTACCGAGAAACTCCATGTGATCGAGGTCGATGCTGGTGATGATGGCGCAATCGGTATCGATGACGTTCACCGCATCGAGCCGCCCGCCCAGCCCGACTTCGAGAATGACGGCGTCGAGCCGCTGGCTGGCGAGCTGCGACAGAATGGCCAGGGTGGTGAACTCGAAATAGCTCAAACTCACCGCCGCGCCGCCCTCGCCAGCGGTCAGCCGGGCCTGCTCGACTGCGGCGAAATGCGGCAGCAAGTCCTGCGCATTCACCGACTGGCCAGCGATGCGGCAGCGCTCCTCGAAATACACCAGGTGCGGCGAGGTGTAGACGCCCACGCGGTAGCCCGCCGCCAAGAGAATGGCTTCGAGCATGGCGCAGGTCGAGCCCTTGCCATTGGTGCCGGCCACGGTGATGACCGGGCAGGTGAATTGCAACTGCATGGCGGCGCGCACCGCGTGCACGCGCTGCAGCCCCATGTCGATCACGCGGGCATGCAGCGACTCGGCGTGGGCTAGCCAGCCGTCCAGAGTGTGGGGTGTGGGAGACATGCGCAAGGCCCGTCGCCCGCGGCTGCGAACGACGGGAAAGTCTGAACAAATCAGGAAGCGATCGCGTCGGCAGGCTGACGCAGCAGCATGGCCAGCATTTGCGCGAGTTCGCCGCGCAGTTCACGGCGGTCAACGATACGGTCAACCGCGCCCTTTTGCAGCAGAAACTCAGCGCGCTGGAAACCCTCGGGCAGCTTTTCGCGCACGGTGTTCTCGATCACCCGCGGGCCGGCAAAACCGATCAGCGCCTTGGGCTCGGCGAGAACCACATCGCCGATGAAGGCAAAACTGGCCGATACCCCGCCCATGGTCGGGTCGGTGAGCACGCTGATGAAAGGCAGTCCGGCTGCGGACAGGCGGGTGAGCGAGGCATTGGTCTTGGCCATCTGCATCAGGCTGAGCAGCCCTTCCTGCATGCGCGCGCCGCCCGTGGCGGTAAAGCAGATGAAAGGCACCTTCTGTTCGATGGCCGCCTGTACGCCGCGCACGAAACGCTCGCCGACCACAGAGCCCATGGAGCCGCCCATGAACTCGAACTCGAAACAGGCCACCACCACCGGCAGGGTTTGAATGGCGCCGCCCATGACGATCAGCGCATCGGTCTCCTGGGTGTTTTCCAGCGCCTCCTTGAGACGGTCGGGATATTTGCGGCTGTCCTTGAATTTCAGCGGATCGATGGGCAACACTTCCTGACCGATCTCGAACCGGCCTTCGGGGTCGAGCAGCGCGTCGAGCCGGGCGCGGGCGCCGATACGCATGTGGTAGCTGCACTTCGGACAGACGTTCTGGTTGAGCTCCAGATCCGATTTATAGAGCACGGTTTCGCACGACGGGCACTTGATCCACAGGCCTTCAGGCACTTGGCGCCGATCCTGCGGGCTGGTCTGTTGAATTTTGGGAGGGAGGAGCTTTTCCAGCCAACTCATAGGGTCTCCTTAAGCGTCGAGCGCCTGGCGAATGTCTTGGATGAAGCCGCGCGCAACGTCCGCCGCTTGTTCCGCGGGCTGCGCCTCCATCAATTCGATCAGACGCGAACCGATGACCACGGCATCGGCCAGCTGGCCGATCGCGCGCGCGGTCTGCGCATCGCGAATGCCGAATCCTACTCCCACGGGCACCTGCACATGAGCGCGGATGCGGGGCAGCATGGCCGCCACGGCGGAAGTGTCGAGATGGCCGGCACCCGTCACGCCCTTGAGCGAGACGTAATACACATAGCCGCTGGCGATACGGCCCACGTCGGCCATACGGGCGTCCGTGCTGGTGGGGGCGAGCAGAAAGATCGGGGCGATGTCTGCAGCCTTGAGCGCCGCAGCAAACGCCTCGCTTTCCGCGGGCGGGTAATCGACGATGAGCACGCCATCCACGCCCGCAGCCTTGGCCGCAGCCACAAAGGCCTCCACGCCGTAGCGCTCCACCGGGTTGGCGTAGCCCATCAGCACCACGGGAGTGACGGCATCGGTCTGGCGGAAATCGCGCACGAAATCGAGCACCTGGGGCAGCCCGACGCCTTTTGCAATGGCCCGCTCGGTGGCGCGCTGAATCACCGGGCCATCGGCCATGGGATCGGAAAACGGCACGCCGAGTTCGATCACATCGGCCCCGCCTTGCACCAGGGCGTGCATCACCGCGACGGTCACCGAAGGCGCGGGATCGCCTGCGGCGATGTAGGGAATGAGCGCCTTGCGATTCTGGGCGCGAAGCTGGGCGAAGCGTTGGTCGATGCGGTTCATGTCGGTTCCGCGCGGACGCCCCGAAGGAACCGACACCCCCTCGGGGGGAGATGAGCGCAGCGAGTCAGGGGGCTGTTTCATTTTGTGGCTCCGGGCTGGCGGGCGAACAGGGTGTCGAAGCTCACGCCTTCGCGCTCGGCCACGGTGTTGATGTCTTTGTCGCCGCGCCCCGAGAGATTGACCAGAATGGTCTGGTCAGGACGCATTTGCGGCGCCAGCTTGATGGCATGCGCCAGAGCGTGGCTGGATTCCAGCGCCGGGATGATGCCCTCGATGCGGCAGAGTTCGTGGAAGGCAGCCAAGGCCTCGTCGTCGGTAATGCCGACATACTCTGCCCGCCCGAGATCTTTGAGCCAGGCATGCTCGGGGCCGACGCCGGGATAGTCGAGCCCGGCCGACACCGAATGGGTCTCGATGATCTGTCCGTTGGCGTCCTGCAGCAGATAGGTGCGGTTGCCGTGCAGCACGCCCGGAGTGCCTGCAGAAAGCGAGGCGGCATGCTTGCCCGTGTCCAGCCCCAGGCCGGCGGCTTCGACCCCGATGAGCCGCACCGATTCATGGGGAATGTAGGGATAGAAAATACCCATGGCGTTGCTGCCCCCGCCCACGGCGGCGATCACCGCATCGGGCTGGCGTCCGGTCATCTCGGGCATCTGCTCCAGACATTCATCGCCGATGACCCGCTGGAAATCGCGCACCATCTGCGGATAGGGATGCGGCCCTGCCACGGTGCCGATGATGTAGAAGGTGTCTTCGACATGCGTGACCCAATCGCGCAACGCCTCGTTGAGCGCATCCTTGAGCGTTTTGCTGCCCGATTCGACCGGCACCACGCGCGCGCCCAGCAGATTCATGCGATAGACGTTGGGCGACTGGCGCTTGACGTCCTCGCTACCCATGTACACCACGCATTCCATGCCGTATCGCGCGGCAATGGTCGCGGTGGCCACGCCGTGCTGCCCTGCGCCGGTTTCGGCGATGACGCGCGGCTTGCCCATCCTCCTAGCCAGCATGGCCTGGCCGATGGTGTTGTTGATTTTGTGCGCGCCGGTGTGGTTGAGGTCTTCGCGCTTGAGGTAGATGCGCGCGCCGCCAAGTTTGTCGCTCAGGCGAGCGGCGTGATACACCGGGCTGGGGCGGCCGACGAAATGCTTGAGTTCGTAGCGGAATTCGGCCAGGAACTCCGGGTCGTTCTTGTAATGGTCGTAAGCCGCCTGGAGTTCTTCCAGCGCGTGGCTCAGGGTTTCGGCGATGAAACTTCCGCCATAGGGGCCGAAGTGGCCGCTGGCGTCGGGATAGGCATAGTCAAACATGGTGGGGTCTCGTCTGGCGCCGGGCAGAAGATATGCCCGGGCGCGATCTACAGGTCTGCAGCGCGAACCGCGGCGATGAACTCGGCGATGCGCTGCGCGCTCTTGATGCCCTTGGACGCTTCGACGCCGGAACTGACGTCAACCGCCCACGGGCGCACCTGCCGGATGGCATGCGTCACATTTGCAGCATGCAACCCACCAGACAAAACGAGGGGAAGCGCGACGTTTGCGGGAATGCGTGACCAATCGAAAACCTCGCCGCCGCCGCCGTATCCGGGCTGATCCGTGTCCAGAACGAGGGCGTGTGATGTGGAAAAACGAGAAGCAAAGTCTAACAAATCCAGCCCTGCGCGCATGCGCGCCGCGCGAATGTAGGGGTGGTGATAGCGGGTACAGTCTTGCGGCGTTTCGTCGCCGTGGAACTGCAGCAGCGCGGGGCGAATTTGATCGATCACTTGCTCGGCCAACGTAGGCGCGGCATTCACAAACAGGGCGACGACCGAGACAAAGGGCGGAAGGCTGAGCGCGATGTCGCGCGCCTGTGTCACCGTGACGTTGCGCGGACTCGGCGGATAAAACACCAGGCCGATGGCATCAGCGCCGCTGCGCGCGGCTGCCTGCGCGTCTTCCACCCGGGTGATGCCGCAGATTTTGATGCGGGTTCGGTGGCGCAGGGGGGGCGAGAGCGGCAGGGGCGGCGTTTCGGACATCGGCGATCAGATCGTCAGGCCGATCTGGGTGGGTGGCGAGGGAAGGTTGAATTCTGCCGGGTAATCCGGGCCGAGGAAATAAAGCCCGTCGGGCATGAAGGTCGGCGCCGCCAGACGGCGGTCGCGGCCGTCCAGAACTTCGGCGAGCCAACTCACCGGTTTGGAGCCATTGCCCACTGCCAGCAGGCTGCCCACGATATTACGCACCATATGGTGAAGAAACGCGTTGGCACGCAGGTCGAACACGAGGGTGTGACCATAACGCACAATCTCAATCGCATGCAGCGTCTTGACCGGGCTCAGCGCCTGGCATTCGCTGGAACGAAATGCGCTGAAATCATGCTCGCCGAGCAGGCACTGCGCAGCAACGCGCAAACGGTCGAGATCGAGCGGGCGATGCGTCCAGCCCACCCGCGCATGATCGAGCGCCGGGCGCACGGGATGGTTGCGCAGCACATAGCGATACCGGCGCTGATAGGCGCTGCGGCGGGCGTCAAAAGTCTGTGGCAGATCGGTTCGCGCCCATTGCACCGCCATGTCGCGCGGCAGGAAGGCATTGACCCCGCGCACCCAGGAGGACGCCTCTCGCTGCAAAGGCGTATCGAGGTGCACCACCTGGCCGAGGGCATGCACCCCGGCGTCGGTGCGTCCGGCGCAGACGGTACGAGTTGGGAAGCCCAGAAACTGCGCGAGCGCCCGCTCCAGAAAATCCTGCACACCGCAGCCGCCCGGCTGACTCTGCCAGCCGCAGTACGAGGTACCGCCGTAACTCAGGCCCAGCGCGACTCGGACCCGAGGACGCCCAACCTGCGGGCTGGAGGAGTCAGGGGACGAATCAGCGGTCAATCTTGTCCAGCATGTCCTGCGCGCGTTTCTTGAGTTGCGGGTCGCCTTCGGCAATCACCTCACCCAGCAGGTTGCGCGCCGACTCGTTATCGCCGATGGCCATGCTTTCTGCCGCGAGCTCCAGACGGAGATCGAGCGAGGGCCTGGACTCGCTGAACTGCGGCTCCAACTTGGGCAGTTCGGTGTGCGATTCCTCGATCGATTTGACTTCGGTGTCCTGCAGGGAAATGCTGCTCAGATCAAAGTCAAGCGCGTTGTCATGCGTGGCAGCCTTCGTGGTCTCAGCGGCAGTCTCAGCGGCGCCAAGCGTCGAGGCCGGCGCACCAAAGTCGGACGGCATATTGAAATCTAGGCCGCCTGACATAAGGAAATCAGCATCCGCGGCTTTGCCGGGCTCTTTTTCAGGCGTCGGCTGCGCGCTGGGGAATGCTGAGGACGCCTCGATTTCGGGCAGAGCAGGCACGGCCTGCGGTGCTGCCGCCGTTGCAGGGGCAGGTTCGCCCATCGGCAAGCTCAGATCCAGGTCCAGATGCTCGGGCATTGGTGACTTGGCAGCAGCTGTTTCCACGCCAGAAAGCATTTCGGTGCTGGGCAAGGTTTGCGGAGTCAGCGCAGCCAAAGCGGTGGGGGTAGCCACCGGGAACTCTGTCTGCGGCATGGTCGACGGCGCGCCCAGCGTGCTGGGGAGCACCGTGTTGTGATACAGCGGGTTGACCGGGTCGAGACTGCGACCGAGATCCTGAGCGCGTTTCCAGTCTTCGCCCACGCCCTGCGTCAGCGCAAAGAGTTCTGCGGCGCCAACTTCGAAGGAGCGGGAATCCTTGCGTTTGGCATAGATTTCCAGCAGCTTGAGCCGCGCTGCCAGACGGTCGGGGTTGGTCTTGACGGCCTCCTTGAGGATTTCTTCGGCCTGCAGATCGCGGCCGTAGGCCAGATACACATCGGCCTCAGCCACCGGATCAACGTCATTGGTGTCGAGCTGGCTGGAGGAGAAGGTGGAGCTCATATTGCCGTTGCGCGTATCGACGCGTTCGCCACCCGTGCCGCCAAAAAAGCTGTCGGCCACACTCATGCGACTATCGAAGACCGACACGTCGCGCTGCGACTTTGCCGCCTTCTTGCGCTGCGCCAGCCAGGCGAGCAACAGCAGCAGAATCACCAAAGCGCCGCCCACGGGCAACAGCAAGGGATTGGAAAGCAGGCTGCTGAAGAAGCTCCCCTGCTCGACCGGGGCGGGCTTGACGACCTTCGGGGGCACAGGCTTCGCCACCGGCGCGGGCGCAGGCGCGGATGCGGGAACCGAAGCGGGAGCAGAGGTGGAAGCCGAAGCGGCCACAGGCGCCGACGCCGACTTGGCAGCCGATGCGGCATGAGCCGCCGAAGCGGTTGCGACGGCGGCCGCAGCCGCGCTGGGCGCCTCGGCCGGTTTCGTAGATGCCGAGGCAGCAGCCACCGGCGCGGGCGCGGGGCTCTTCACCGGCACAGTGAGTGCCGCAGCAGCCTTGCTCGCCACGGCGGCCACGGTTGCCGCAGGTGCGGCGGCTTGCGGCTTGGCCGCTGCAACGGTCTGCGCCTGCTTGGACAGCGCGCTGAGCTCGTCGACATTTTTCTGCAGCTGCTTGATCTTCTGTTCGTCGAGCGCTTCCTGCTTCTTGTCGGCGATCTGCTGGACCTTCTGCGTGCCAGCCACCTCGGCCTTGCTCAATTTGAGCTTGCTTTCAGCCTGCGCGCCTGTGGCAGCAGGCTCCTGAACCTGGGCCTGGACTTTGCCCGCCACCTCGCGTTGCGACTGCGGCTTGGCCTGCCCGCCCATTTCCGCCAGACGGCGGCGGTAGGCGTTGAAACTCTCGCTCTGAGCCAGAACGAAATGGCGCGCTTCGGGCTGCGAAACGGCCTGCGCCTGTTCAGCGGTGGGCATTTGCAGCACGCTGCCCGTCTTCACAAGATTGATGTTTCCGTCGATGAAGGCCGACTGGTTGGCGCGATAGATGGCCGTAAGCATCTGGTCGAGCGAGACGGACTGCACACCCGAATCTCTGACGATTTTGCTCAGGGTGTCGCCCCGCTTGACCACATACTGGCCGGAAGCCGCAGCAGACTTGGCGGGCGACTTTTTCGCAACCACCGAAGGCTGCGGCGTTTGCAGCGCAGGCGCAACCGGCATCGCCGGGGTTGGGATATTGGCGGCATTCGACACCGAGGGCGCCGCCGGCATGGCGGGCGCGGGCGAAGGTGCGGCAGTCTGAACCGGCACCTGAGTCGGTGTGGGAGTGCTCTGGAAATTGGGCGGATCGAGCAACAGGGTGTAGTCGCGGCTCAACTGGCCATTGGCCCACTGCGCACGGATGAGCAGATCGAGAAAGGGTTCGTTGATCGGGCTGTTGGACGTGACGCGCAGATAGGCGCGCCCTTCCGGGCTGCGTTCGAGCTTGATCCGCACGCCGGACAGCGCACTGCTGTAATGCAGCTTGGCGGCCTGAAACGCATCGGGTGGCGCAACACCCACCTGCAATGAGGACGCCTCGTCAGCGCTGATCTGGGTAATGTCGATTTCCGCCCTCAGGGGCTGGCCCAAGGCGGATTGCACCTTGATACCCCCAAGGCCGAATGCATAGGCCTGACCAGCAGTTGCGCCCAAGGCGATTGCCAGAGCCAGACGTCGAGTGTTCTGTCGCAGCATGTCGGCTGCCCCCCAATTTTTGATCATGTCGAATGCGCAAGTTTCTCTGCGGCTGCAGAAGTAAATTGCGTCAAATTTCACCATATCATCAACAAATTAGGCTGACAAGTTGATGCGCCAAGACAGGCGGGCAGAAGCCCGGCAACTGTGGCATTCCGGCGATTTCGGCTGACTTGCCGTGGAAACCCGGCAGTCAATGACGCTCAAGCAGAATGCGCAGCATGCGACGCAGCGGCTCGGCCGCACCCCACAACAATTGGTCGCCCACGGTGAACGCGCCCAGATAGTCTGGCCCCATGGCCAGCTTGCGCAGGCGGCCCACCGGGATCTGCATCGTGCCGGTCACCGCAACGGGCGTGAGTTGCCGCAGGGTCGCTTCGCGCTCGTTGGGTACGACCTGAACCCAGTCGTTATCGGCCGCGATCATGCCTTCAATCTCGTCGAGCGGCACGTCTTGCTTGAGCTTGAAAGTCAGCGCCTGGCTGTGGCAGCGCATGGCGCCGACGCGCACGCAAAAACCATCGACCGGTATGGCCGTCGCGCCGAACCCCGCGCCTTGCCCGAGAATCTTGTTGGTTTCTGCGCCGCCCTTCCACTCTTCGCGCGACACACCATTGCCCAGATCCTTGTCGATCCAGGGAATCAGGCTGCCGGCCAAGGGCACGCCGAAGTGCTGGGTCTGTGCGGCATCGAGCGCCTTTTGCTGAGCCAGCACATCGCGGTCAATGGCCAGAATGGCCGAAGCCGGGTCGTCCAGCAGCGCCCGCACCGAACCGTTGAGCGTGCCGAACTGCGTGAGCAGTTCGCGCATGTGCTGCGCGCCGCCGCCTGAGGCTGCCTGGTAGGTCATGCTGGTCATCCACTCCACCAGTCCGGCCTTGTAGAGCGCACCCACGCCCATGAGCATGCAGCTCACGGTGCAGTTGCCGCCGATCCAGTTGTTGCCGCCCTTGGCCATCGCCGCGTCGATGACGGGGCGGTTGACCGGGTCGAGAATGATGACGCAGTCGTCGCGCATGCGCAGGGTGGAAGCGGCGTCGATCCAGTGGCCCCTCCAGCCGGATGCGCGCAGCTTGTCGAACACCGCCGTGGTGTAGTCGCCGCCCTGCGCGGTGAGGATGATGTCGCAGCGGCGAAGCTGCTCCAGATCGTGTGCGTCTTGCAGCGTGGTTTCGTTTTTCGCTTCTGCCGGGGCTTTGCCTCCCGCGTTGCTGGTGCTGAAGAACAGCGGTTCGATCAGGTCGAAATCACCCTCTTCGCGCATGCGTTGCATCAGCACGGAACCCACCATGCCGCGCCATCCCACCAAACCCACCAAAGTCGTTGCCATCATCCGTTCCGTTGTGTGTTGTTTTGAATCGTCGCGTTCAACCCAGCGCGGCGACCACCGCGTCGCCCATTTGCGCCGTGCTGACTTTCTGCGTGCCCGGTGCGTGAATGTCCGGCGTGCGCAAGCCCTGCGCGAGCGCCTTCTGCACTGCGGCCTCGATGCGGTCGGCCTGCTCGGCCAGCCCCAAGGAATGGCGCAACATCATGGCCGCGCTCAGGATGGTCGCCAGCGGATTGGCGATGCCCTGACCGGCGATATCGGGCGCGCTGCCGTGGCTCGGTTCATACAAGCCCTGCCCCTTTTCGTTCAGCGACGCCGACGGCAACATGCCAATGGAGCCGGTGAGCATCGACGCCTCGTCACTGAGGATGTCACCGAACATATTGCCGGTGACGATGACGTCAAACTTCTTCGGCGCCTTGACGAGCTGCATCGCCGCGTTGTCCACATACATATGGTCGAGCTGCACGTCAGGGTACTGCTGGCCGACCTCGGTGACGATGTCTTTCCAGAACTGGAAGGTCTCCAGCACATTGGCCTTGTCCACGCTGGTCAGGCGCTTGTTGCGGCCCCGAGCCGCCTTGAACGCCACATGCGCAATGCGCTCGATTTCCGGGCGGCTGTAGCGCATGGTGTCGAAGGCTTCGGGCTGGCCGACGAAGGCGCCGTCGGGCGCCGTGCGCCGTCCGCGCGGCTGACCGAAGTAGATGTCGCCAGTCAGTTCGCGCACGATGAGAATGTCCAAGCCAGAAACCACTTCAGGCTTCAGGCTGGAGGCATCGGCCAGTTCGGCATACAGAATGGCCGGACGCAGATTGGCGAACAGGCCGAGGTTTTTGCGCAAGCCCAGAATGGCCTGTTCGGGGCGCAGGCGCCGCTCCAGGGTGTCGTACTTCCAGTCGCCCACCGCGCCGAACAGCACCGCATCGGCCGACTTGGCCAAGCTCAGAGTGGCCTCAGGCAGCGGATGGCCGCTGGCGGCATAGGCCGCGCCACCGACCGGCGCGAATTCGAAGGTGAAGTCGATCCCGTCTTGCGCAATGCGCTGGAGCACCTTGACGGCTTCGGCAATGATTTCGGGCCCGATACCGTCTCCGGGCAATACGGCAATTTTCATGGGTAGGCGTTTGCGTTAAAGGATGCGGTTGTCGAGCCAGGGCATGCGCGCCAGGCGCTCGGCCTCAAACGCACGAATGTCCTGGGCATGACCAAGGGTGAGGCCGATGTCGTCGAGCCCGTTGATCAGGCAGTGCTTGCGGAAGTCACCCACCTCGAAGGCGAGCTCGCTGCCATCGGGCTTGACCACCACCTGCCGCGGCAGATCGATGGTGAGCGTGTAGCCGACGAAACCATAGAGTTCGTCGAACAGCCGGGCCACCTGCGCCTTCGACAACACAATCGGCAGCACGCCATTTTTGAAGCAGTTGTTGTAGAAGATGTCGGCGTAGCTGCTGGCGATCAGGGCGCGAAAGCCGTATTGCTGCAGCGCCCAGGGCGCGTGTTCGCGGGACGAACCGCAACCGAAGTTGTCGCGCGCCAGAAGCACACTGGCGCCCGCATAGCGCGGCTGGTTGAGCGCGAAGTCGGGATTGGGCTTGCGCGAGGCGGGGTCTTGCCCCGGCTCGCCGTGATCGAGATAGCGCCACTCGTCAAACAGATTGGGGCCGAAACCGCTGCGGCGGATCGACTTCAGGAACTGCTTGGGGATGATGGCGTCGGTATCGACGTTGTCGCGATCCATTGGCGCGACCAGTCCCTTGTGGACGACGAATTTTTCCATGGTGTCTTTCCGCGTTGCCGCGGTGTTCGGGTGTTATTTCGACTTGTCAGCCGCATTGGTGATGGCCTGACCACCTGCCTTGAGGTCCTGGCCCACGCCGGCCACGGTATTGCAGGCGGTCAGCGACGGCAGCGCGGCGGCGAGCAGAAGAATGGACAGCAGAGGTTTCATTTCGATCTCCTGAAAAAAATGGGGCTAATCGTTACAGCTTGCGCACGTCGACAAAATGCCCGGCTACGGCGGCGGCCGCGGCCATGGCCGGGCTGACCAGATGGGTTCGCCCGCCCGCCCCCTGCCGACCTTCGAAGTTGCGATTGGAGGTGGAAGCGCAGCGTTCGCCCGGCTCCAGGCGGTCGGCGTTCATGGCCAGGCACATGGAGCAGCCGGGCTCGCGCCATTCAAAACCGGCGGCCTTGAAAATCTTGTCCAGCCCTTCGGCTTCGGCCTGCGCCTTGACCAGGCCCGAGCCCGGCACCACGAGCGCCTGCCGCACATTCGCCGCGATATGCCGCCCGGCCACCACCTGCGCCGCATCGCGCAGGTCTTCGATGCGCGAGTTGGTGCAGGAACCGATGAACACTTTGTCAATGCGGATATCGGCAATGGCTTTGTTCGGCTCCAGGCCCATATAGGTCAGCGCGCGCTCCATTGCGGAGCGCTTGTTGGCGTCTTTTTCTTTATCTGGATCGGGCACGCGGGCGTCGATGGGCAGCACCATTTCGGGCGAAGTGCCCCAGGTGACTTGCGGCACGAGTTCGCGCGCGTCGAGCGTGACCACGCGGTCGAACTTCGCGTTGGCGTCGGAATGCAGGCCGCGCCAATACTGCACCGCCAGGTCCCAGGCGACGCCGGTGGGCGCAAAAGGACGGCCGCGTACATAGTTGATTGTCGTGTCGTCCACCGCCACCAGCCCGGCGCGCGCCCCAGCTTCGATGGCCATATTGCACAAGGTCATGCGGCCTTCCATGCTGAGCGCGGCGATGGTGCTGCCGCCGAACTCGATGGTGTAGCCGGTGCCCCCGGCAGTGCCGATCTTGCCAATGACGGCCAGCGCGATGTCTTTGGCGCGGCAGCCCACAGGCAGCGGGCCATCCATGCGCACCAGCAGGTTCTTCATCTTGGGCGCGAGCAGGGTTTGCGTGGCCAGCACATGCTCGACTTCACTGGTGCCGATACCAAAGGCCAGCGCTCCGAACGCGCCGTGGGTGCTGGTGTGCGAATCACCGCAGACCACGGTCATGCCCGGCAAGGTGGCGCCCTGCTCCGGGCCGATGACATGCACGATGCCCTGGCGGCGGTCGTTCATGCGGAACTCGGTAATGCCGTTGGCGGCGCAGTTGGCATCGAGCGTATCGACCTGCAGGCGCGAAATCGGATCGGCGATGCCCCCGGCGCGGTCGGTCGTGGGCACATTGTGATCGGCCACCGCCAGATTCGCGCTCACCCGCCAGACCTTGCGGCCCGCGAGTTGCAGGCCCTCAAACGCCTGCGGGCTGGTGACTTCATGCACCAGGTGGCGGTCGATGTAAAGCAGCGCGGTGCCGTCGCTTTCGGTGCGCACCACATGCTCGTCCCACAATTTGTCGTACAGCGTTCTGCCCATCGGGATCTCCTGCGTCCTACGCGCGGCGCGCGCAAGACTTGTCATGAAAGGTTGATTTTAGTTGGAGCACTTCAGCCGTGCTCGGCTGGGTTTGCATCCACGCGACCGACAGATCGAACGATCCATCCGGCTGAACGCGCATCGCCTCGCGCGCCTCCTGCGGCGCCTGCGCCCACACGTCGCGGATGGCCTGCACGCGCAGCTCCGGGGTACGCATGCGCGCCACCCACGAGGCGAATTCCATGGTCAGACTCCAGCCATCCATAGTGGGCGCGGCAAAGCCCGCCTGCTGCAGCATGGCGCTCCACTCGGACGCGCGGTAATCGCGCACATGCGAGGCGTCGCGCAATATCTCCACCGTCTGCAGCAGGGTGTCGCACAGCGGCGACTCCAGGGCCACGACGTCGATGATGACCAGCGTGCCCTGCGGCTTGATAACCCGGCGCATTTCGCGCAATGCGGCAGGAACATCAGGCCAGTGATGCGCGGAAAAACGGGTGACCACCAGATCGAAGACGGCATCCGGGAAGGGCAGTTTGTCGGCCGGACCCTGGCAAGTCTGCAGACCGTGCAGGCCGCGAGTTGCCGCCTCTTGCGTCACGATTGCGAGCATCGCAGACGACAGGTCCAAGGCGGTGACCTGCGCGCCCGCGGCCGCCAGGGCGAAGCTGGCGTGTCCGGCCCCGCAACCGAGATCGAGCGCACGGCAGGGGTGCTCTTTCTGCACCATCGCACCAAGACGCTGCAGATCCTGTCCCTGCGCATGAACGGCGCTGGTGAGGTAGGCGGCGGCGGTGGCGCCGAACTGATGGGCGGCCAAGGCGTGCTGTTTCATGAGGGTGCTCCAAGACGAGGCAACGACGAAAGGGCCAAAGATAATCCGGTATTTTTCCTGGTACAAGATGACAAAATATCCTGGTATAAAAACCCACCAGCCTGGGAGCCCGCTTTCGTCTTCGCCTTCGCCTTTGTGAACCACCATGTCGTCGCCGCCATCCTCCATGCCCGCAAATCCGCACCAGGGCAGTCGCCTTCTCGGCGAGTTCATCCGTTTGCACCGCAACCGCCTTTCACCTGCCGCTGCGGGTCTGCCTGCGACGGGGCGGCGGCGAGCGCCCGGCCTGCGACGGGAAGAACTCGCCTCGCTCTGCGGCGTCAGCGCCACCTGGATCACCTGGCTGGAACAGGGCCGCTCTGTCGCCGCGTCAACCAAGACGCTGAAGCGACTGGCACAGGCGCTGCAACTCAGCACGGCCGAACGGGCTTACCTGTTCGAACTGGCCCGACGGCGCGACCCGAGTGAACCCTCGGCGCCTCCCAAGGCGGTTGATGTCGTGCTGCGCAGCGTGCACGCGATGGGGCATCCGGCCTATGTGCTGAATCAGCGGTGGGACGTGGTGGCCGGCAATGCCCCCGCCGCCGATCTGTTTCTCGATTGGCAGGCAGGCGACGACACCCCCGAGGCCGCGCCCAATCTGCTGCGCTTTTTGTTTTTCAGCACGAAAGCGCGCACCCTGATCGAGAACTGGAACGAGCGTTCGCAACGCCTGGTGGCCGAATTCCGCGCCGACTGCGCCGCACGACTGCAGGCCGCGCCGATGCGTGAACTGATCGACGAACTCGGCGCGCGCAGCCCGGAGTTTGCCGCACTGTGGAAGCGCAACGACGTGCAGGAACGCGAGGGCGGCGCGCGCGGCTTCATGCACCCGCGGCGCGGCCGACTGGTCTACGAACAGTTAACCCTGCGCGCCGCGCTGCAACCGGACTACAAACTGGTGTTGCTGCTACCGCCAACGGAAGTTTGAACTCGGACTGTTTATAGGAAGCGAGAAGAGCAGGCGCTGGAACTCAGGCCTAACCGCATCGTAGACGGCAGGCGCACTCAGAGTGCTCACGGCACGGCCGCGAAGCGTAGAACCTTGCCCGGATTCATGATGTTGCGAGGGTCCAGGGCGCGTTTGATTGCCACCATGGCATGCATTGACAGCCCGCGCTCCAACTCAAGAAAGTCCAGTTTTCCATACCCGATGCCATGTTCCCCCGTGCAGGTTCCGCCAAGGCTGATCGCGCGGCGCATCAGTCGGGCATTGAGATCCTCGGCTCGCGACATTTCTTCGGCATCGTCTGGATTGACGACGATACACAGGTGGAAATTGCCGTCACCGACATGGCCGCACATCGGCGCGATGAGACCTAAGTCCAGAACGTCCTGCTGAGCCGCAGCAGCGGCCTCACCAAGCTTTGAAATCGGTACACACGCATCGGTTGGTATGCCTTGGCATCCCGGGCGCAGGGCCAAAGCTGCCCACCACACGTCATGTCGTGCCTGCCAGAGTTGGGCGCGCGCCTCAGTTGTCGTGGCGGAGGTATAGCCTGCGCCGCCGTTATCGTCCGCGATAGCCTCTACCATCTCGACTTGTTCCGCGAGGCTTGCCGGTGAGCCCTGAAACTCGAAGAACAATGTTGGCATTTCGGGCAGATCAAGCTTCGAATACCGATTGCAGGCTGTAACTTGTAGTTCATCCAGAAATTCGATGCGGCCAAGGGGAATGCCAGCTTGAATCACCTGGATGACCGTTTCGATTGCGGCCTCCAAACTAGGGAAGCCGCATCGGGCCGCACTGACACATTCCGGCAGTGGGTGCTGCCTGAGCGTCAACTCAGTGATGATTCCCAAGGTTCCTTCCGCACCAGTAAACAGACGGGTCAAGTCATACCCGGCTGCTGATTTCTTGGCACGCCCGCCAGTTTCGATAACCTCTCCATTGGCCATCACGACCTGAAGTGACATGACATTGTCACGCATCGTGCCATAACGCACCGCGTTCGTACCTGACGCGCGTGTCGACGCCATACCGCCTAACGAGGCATCCGCGCCCGGATCGATTGGAAAGTGAAGCCCGGTCCCATGCAGTTCGGCGTTCAACTGTTTTCGCGTCACTCCGGCCTGCACGCGGCAATCGAAATCTGCCGTGTTGACCTGGAGGATGGCGCTCATGTGCGACAGATCGATACAGATGCCGCCTTCGATCGCGCCCACTCCACCTTCACATGAGGTTCCAGTGCCGAATGGAATGACCGGAATTGACGATGCGTGGCAGAGCGTGACGACTGCTGCGACTTCTTGCGTAGACTGTGCAAAGACGACGGCATCAGGGGGACGCGTCGGATGAAAGGAGACATCTTTTCCGTGCTGATCGCGAATGGCTTGACCGAGTGCGCATCGGTCCCCGAAGCGTTGTTTCAAATGGGCGATGAGTTGTGCAATTTCACCTTTCGTCTTGGCATTCATATAGCGCTCCTATGCACCGATGTAAGTCAGTAGGCCGTTGACTCTGTGCGCCGCCCGCACGTTCGATGACAGTCCAGTGCAGGTGATGCTCCATTTGACCCGATGTGGTGCGTTCATCTCACTGTCCAGGCCGCGATGAACGCCCCGGCCAGCAGGGCCAGCGCCGCTCCGAGTAGCGCCGCAGCTGTGCCCGCCATGCCTCCAGCTTGCAAGTGCAGGAAGCCGCCGAGCAGGGCGATGCCCAGTGCGCCTGCAGCCTGCCGCGCCGTGTTGTTCACCGCCGAAGCCATGCCGGCGCGCTCCGGCGGCACCGCATCGATGGCCGCATGCACCACAGCCGGCATGGCGGGCACCAGGCCCAGCCCCGCCAGCAGCAACCAGGGCGCCATCTCCAGGAAAGGGGTCTGCGCCTGCACACGCGCCAGACCGAGATAGGCGATGCCCATGAGTGCCAGGCCGGCCACGGACGTCCAGCGCGCACCAAAGCGCCCGACCAACCGCCCGCCAAAAGACACCAGCACCACGAAGGGCAGGAACATCACGCTCAGCCGCACTCCGGCCTGCGCTGCCGACAGGCCCTGCACATGCTGGAAGAACAGACTCATGGCGAACAGCATGCCCATGACGCCGAAGTTCATCAGGCCCGCCGCCGCATTGGCCCCGGTGAACGCCGGGCGGCGAAAGAAGGCTAGCGGAATCAGCGGCTGGGCCACGCGGCCTTCCCACCAGACAAAGAGTCCGCCGGCCAACACGGTGGCAGCGGCAGCCAGCAGGATGGACGGCGCTGCCCAACCCAGCGCGTGACCTTCGATCAAGGCGAACAACAGGGCGGCCAAGCACACCGTGGCCAGCGCCTGCCCGCCCGCGTCCAGCCGCCGCTGGGTATCGCCGTGGGACTCGCGCACCGAGCGCGCGGTCAGCAGCAACGCGGCCAGTCCGACCGGCAGATTGATCCAGAAGATCGCCCGCCAGCCCAGCGCATCCACCAGCACGCCACCCAGCGTCGGCCCGGCCACCAGAGCCACCCCGGAAATGCCCGCCCACAGGCCGATGGCCCGCGCCCGCAGGCGCGCATCGAAGAAAGCCTGCCGCAGAATGGCCAAGGAGTTGGGCAGAAGCGCCGCAGCGCCCACGCCCTGAACCACCCGCGCGGCGTTCAGCCAAGCCAGGCTCGGAGACAGAGCACACAGCAGCGAGGCCAGCACGAACACCACCAGACCGATGATGTACACGCGCTTGCGCCCGTAGAGGTCGGCCAGCTCGCCTGCGCCCAGCATCAGGCTGCTGAAGCTCAAGGCGTAAGCGTCGCTCACCCACTGCAGGCCAGACAGACTGGTGTGCAGTTCGCGATGAATCTGCGGCAGCGCGACGTTGACCACGGTGATGTCGAGCTGCACCATGGACAGGCCGAGGGAGACGGCAAGCAGCAGACCGAGCGAAGAAGAGGATGAATCGCCCGCGAGTTGCGTTGAAACTTCCGTTTGAGTTTCAGATTGTGACATTCGTGTCATTCAATGCGCCGCTGTCCGATGCGCAACCAACGTGGTCATCGGCCAAAGCAAGGTGCAGCTCCCATCCATTTCCTGCACGGTCAGGAAATCTCGAACGCCTTCAAGGCAATCCTCGTCTGAGTACTGCGGCCTGGCGGAAAACAACAAGCGCAGGAATCGGCCCAGATGTTGACAATCCTGGAATCGCCACCGTGCGGTGTTGTCGTAGAACGCTGGACGGTTCCATCCAGTCAATCCGCAAAGCGTGGTGGCAAATTCTTGCGATAGGAACGATACCTCATGACCAGTCAAGCAAGAGCGGGCGATGAAGCTGTCGAAATAACGGGCCAAAGACGTACCGGCGAAGATGTCAGTGATCACCAACCGACCGCCAGGTTTGGTGTGCGCGGCGAATCGCTCAAACGCCCGCGTTTTGTCGCTGACATGATGGATGGCGCCGCGGCTCCATACAGCGTCGAAACCCTTGAACGCCAGATCCAGATCTTCTGCGGCCTGATGGTGGATGCGAACATTGCGCGACAGGATCTCGGCAAGCCCTTGCGTCTGCTCTGGCGCGGGATCAACGATGTCCAGTCGGCCGTTCGTCCCAACCGATCCGACGATCTCTCGGCTGAAGTAACCCGTACCAGCACCAACCTCCACAATGGATTCTCCCGGTCTTGGTTGCAGCATGTCGTGCATCAGTCTCAAATCATGGTGCCATGCTTCCGGATAAATGCGCAGGGCGTCCTGGTAGTTGGACGAGCGTTTCCCACTGAACTCGGCATCAGAGTCGGCATACATGGCAATCACCTCCGTGTAGACAGAAAGTTGAAATAGAGAGTTACAACCGCATTCAACGACGGTTGCACGTCCTCACTGCACACTCTCCACCGCCAGCGGCGCTTTTAGTCCCCCCTCGAACTGCGACAGGGTGATGACCGGATGCACCAATTCACCAGTGGCAGTGAAGCGGATGTGCTTCTTGGTCACGCCGTCGTAGTCGATGTTGCGGATGAAGGGCAGATAGACCTTGGGATCGGATGACTTGGCCTTCATCATGGCCTGCGCCAGCACCATGGTGGCGTCGTAGGCGTAGGACGAGAACGGTTGCAGGGCCCCGGCTCCGAACGCCTTGACGTAGCGCGCCTTCCACGCGAGCCCGCCCTGCATGTCCTTCAGCGGTGCGCCGCCTTCGGCACAGATGACGCCGTTGACCGCCGCACCAGCCAGCTTGGCCAGTTCGCTGGTGCAGATGCCATCACCGCCCATGAACCGGCTCTTGATGCCGAGCTGCTGCATCTGGCGCAGCATCGGACCGGCCTGGGTGTACGCACCGCCGTAGAAAATCAGCGCCGGATGATCGGCCTTGATCTTGGTGAGAATGGCGCTGAAGTCGGTGGCGTGGTCGCTGGTGTGTTCGCGGTCGACGACGCGCAGGCCGTCCTTTTTGGCATCTGCGGAAAACACCTTGGCGATGCCTTGTCCATAGGCGGTGCCGTCATCGACCACGGCGACAGTCTTGAGGTGCAGGGTGTGCGCCGCGTACTGCGCCAGACCGGCGCCGATGGCGTCGTCATTGGCCAGCATGCGGAAGAAGGTCTTGAAACCTTGCTGCGCGATTTTCGGGTCGGTGGAGGACGGTGTGATCTCCGGGATGCCGGCCCGGTCGTAGATGCGCGAGGCCGGATAGGTGCAGCCAGAGTCCAGATGGCCGACGACGCCATTGACCTTTTCGTCGACGAATTTCTGCGCCACCACGGTGGCCTGCTGGGGGTCGGCCTGATCGTCCTCGGCATCGTCCGTCCACAGCACCGGTTTGCCGTCGATCTCGGCGTGCTCGGCATTGAGGGTCTTGATCGCCAGGATCACGCCGTTGACCGCGTCCTGCCCATAGGCGGACTGCGGCCCGGTGAGCGGCCCTGCGGTGCCGATGGTGACCACCGTGGTCGCCGCAGTCGCTGGCACTGCTGCTGTTGCCACGAGCAGGACGGAGAGCGCACAACGATGCAAAGTGTTCAAGATGGGACTCCTTTACGATAACTGCGCAGCAAGGGTCGACTGAAGGTCGATTGAAAATGTCGGGTTTATCCTATTCTCAATACCACCTAAGAAAAGTATTAGATACTGCGCCAGGCCGGCACATACAGAAAAAACCTTTCCACCAAATACGCCATGTCGAAAGAAACGTCCGATCTGCTTCAGGATCGCTATGTTCGCCACATGATCGACGTCGTCCAGAGGGAAGGACGCATCACGGTCCAGGCGCTCGCGGAGTCGGTTGGACTGTCCGCGCCGCCCTGCTGGCGGCGCCTGCGCGACATCGAGGAAAGCGGCCTGATCGTTCGCTACGCCGCCATACTGGATCGCAAGAAGGTGGGGTTGCATTGCTGCATGTTCACGCAGGTCAGCTTGGAAAAGCATTCGGAGAATGTCGTTGCCGAGTTCGAGCGCGCAGTGCGCGCAACGCCAGAGATCCTGGAATGCTGGGTCATTACCGGCGATGCGGATTACCTGCTGAAAATCTACATGCCCGATCCGACAGCCTTTGATCGCTTTCTGGCGCGCTTCATGCTCAAGATCAATGGCGTCAGGCAAATGAAGACAGCAGTCGCGCTGCGCGAAGTCAAGAACGAAACCCGGCTTCAGTTGCCTGGAGCAGGTACTGAATTGGCATAAGCCAGGATCGTTCAATAGGCGGTGGTCGGGCCAGTGGTCTGGGCGGCGGACTGCCACGTTGCAGTCCACTTGTGGCGCAACACGCCACGGTGCGCCCTGCGCCTCTCACTGCAAGGGCAGCGGGCATCTTGCCGAACGACGTGTTCGCCGTGATTCGCCCTATCTGACTTGACCCCAGATTTTCCAGGCAGGCAATGGCCGCACTGCGTTTCGTGTGTCGCGCTGCAACCCGAAGGCAAGCTGCGGATGCTGCCGTTCAACCCCGTTCCGCGATCGGCTTGACGTCACGGCGCACCGAACCGGTGAACAGTTGGCGCGGACGGCCGATCTTGTACTCGGGATCGGTGAGCATTTCGTTGAGCTGCGCGATCCAGCCCACGGTGCGCGCCAACGCGAAGTTGGCGGTGAACAGCGACACCGGCACGCCGATGGCCTTCTGCACGATGCCCGAATAGAAGTCGACGTTGGGATAGAGCTTGCGCTCGATGAAGTAGTCGTCTTCCAGCGCAATTTTTTCAAGCGTCATCGCCAGCTTGAACAGCGGATCGTTGTGCAGGCCCAGGGCGTCGAGCACTTCGTGGCAGGTCTCGCGCATGAGCTTGGCGCGCGGATCGTAGTTCTTGTAGACGCGGTGGCCGAAGCCCATCAGCCGCACCGAGGAGTTCTTGTCTTTGACGTTGGCGATGAATTCGCCGATCTTGGCCACGCCGCCCTTGGCCTGAATGTCGTCAAGCATGTTCAGACAGGCTTCATTCGCCCCGCCGTGCGCCGGGCCCCACAGACAGGCCACGCCGGCGGCGATGGCGGCAAACGGGTTGGTGCCGCTGGAGGCGCACAAGCGCACCGTCGATGTGGAGGCGTTTTGCTCGTGGTCGGCGTGCAGGATGAAAATGCGGTCGAGCGCGCGCTCGATCACCGGGTTGGGCTCGAAGTCTTCGCAGGGCGTGGCCCACATCATGCGCATGAAGTTGGCGGCGTAGCTCAACTTGTTCTGCGGGTACATATAGGGTTGGCCCATGTTGTACTTGTAGGCCATGGCCACCAGGGTGGGCATCTTGGCGATGAGGCGAATGGCCGAGATGTCGCGTTGCTCGGGGTCGTTGACGTTGATCGAGTCGGGGTAAAACGCCGACATGGCGCCGACCAGCCCGGTAAGCACCGCCATCGGATGGGCGTCACGGCGGAAACCGCGCAGAAAAAACTGCATCTGCTCGTTCACCATGGTGTGCTGCGTGATGCGCTTCTTGAACGCCGCTTTCTGCACCGGGTTGGGCAGCTCGCCGTACAGGATCAGGTAGCAGGTTTCCATGTAATCGCACTGCACGGCGATCTGGTCGATGGGGTAGCCGCGGTAAAGCAGTTCGCCCTTGTCGCCGTCGATATAGGTGATGGCCGAGCTGCACGAGGCGGTGGACAGAAAGCCCGGGTCGTAGGTGAACTTGCCGGTCTGGCCGTAAAGCTTGCGGATGTCGATCACGTCCGGGCCGATGGCGCCTTTGTAAATCGGCAGGTCAACGCTGGGCGCTCCGTCGCTGAACGAGAGCGTGGCTTTATCGCTTGAAGGGGTCATTTTGAAATCTCCGGGGACTGTGTAATGAGGCTCCCGGAGGCAGACCCCGGGGACGGAATGACGCAAGCCCGCACTTGCGGGCTCACAAGCGCTGCAAGGTGTCAAGCAAGTCCCGGACCTGCGACGAATCCAGATCTTCCGGGAGCGGTGTTTTGCGCATGAAAAGATCCAAGAGCGTGTTGTCGTCCAGCGCGAGCAAGCCATTGAGCGCCGCCGCCTCTTCGCTGCTGAGCTGCGTTTCGCGTTGGGCAAAGTAGCGCTGCAGAATCAGATCGTTCTCCAGCATGCCGCGCCGCGCGCGCCAACGCAGCCGGGACAGGTCGGCGGCGTCGGCAGGGGTGTTCGCGTGCAGCACGGCAGGCTCAGACGGCGCGGCGCACCATCATCTCCTTGATCTTGCTGATGGCCATCGTCGGGTTCAACTCTTTCGGGCAGACATCCACGCAGTTCATGATGGTGTGGCAGCGGAACAGGCGGTAGGGGTCTTCGAGATTGTCGAGGCGCTCGCCGGTGGCTTCGTCGCGGCTGTCGGCGATGAATCGATAGGCCTGCAAGAGACCGGCGGGACCGACGAATTTGTCGGGGTTCCACCAGAAACTCGGGCAACTGGTGCTGCAGCTCGCGCACAGAATGCACTCGTAAAGACCGTTGAGCTCTTCGCGTTCGGCCGGGCTTTGCAAGCGCTCTTTTTCTGGCGGCGGCGTGTTGTTGACCAGATAGGGCTTGATCGAGTGGTACTGGTTGAAGAACTGGGTCATGTCCACGATCAGGTCACGGATGACCGGCAGGCCGGGCAAGGGCTTGAGCACCACCGGCTCCTTGAGGGTGAGCAGGTTGGTGATGCAGGCCAGGCCGTTCTTGCCGTTGATGTTCATCGCATCCGAACCGCACACCCCTTCGCGGCAGGAGCGGCGGATGGACAGCGAATCGTCCAGATCCCACTTGATGCGCTGGATGGCGTCAAGCAGCATCTTGTCGGTGTGCTGCAAGGTCACCTCATAGTCCTGCATATAAGGCTTGGCGTCTTTATCCGGGTCGTAGCGGTAGATCGAAAACTTCATCTTGCGCGTGTCGTTCATATGCGATCCTCTTGCCCGTGTCTTGCCGGGCGCGATGTTCGAAAGAGATGGGTCAGAAGGTCCGGGCCTTGGGCTTGAAGGACTCGACGGTCAGCGGTTTGAGCTTCACCGGCTTGTAGCTCAGGCGGCTGCCCTCGCGCCACCACAGGGTGTGCTTGAGCCAGTCCTGGTCGTCGCGCTCGGTGTGATCGTTGTGATAGTGCGCGCCGCGGCTTTCCTGGCGGGCTTCGGCCGAGACCATGGTGGCTTTGGCGACTTCGATCAGGTTGTCGACCTCCAGCGCCTCGATCCGCGCGGTGTTGAACACCTTGGATTTGTCTTTCAAATGGATGCGGTCAACCTGCCCGGCAATATCGGCGATGGCCTGCACGCCCTCGGCCATGAGCTTTTCGGTGCGGAACACGCCGCAATGCGTCTGCATCGCCGCGCGGATGGCGTCGGCCACCACATGGCTGCCGTCCCCGCTCTTGGAGGCGTCGAGCTGGGCAAGGCGCGCCAGCGAGCGGTCTGCGGCGTCCTTGGGCAGCGGTTTGTGGCTGCGCTGATGAATGCCGCTGTTAACGATATGGTTGCCCGCCGAGCGGCCGAATACCAGCAGGTCGAGCAGGGAGTTGGTGCCCAGGCGGTTGGCGCCATGCACGCTCACGCAAGAGCATTCGCCAATGGCGTAGAGCCCGCCCACCACGGCGGCGGGATCGTCGCCCTGCGGCATGACCACCTGGCTGTGGATGTTCGCCGGAATGCCGCCCATCTGGTAGTGAATGGTGGGCACCACGGGAATGGGCTCCTTGATCGGATCGACGTTGGCGAAGCGGATGGCGATTTCGCGAATGGAGGGCAGCCGCTTCATGATGGTCTCGGCGCCCAGGTGATCGAGCTTGAGCAGCACATGATCCTTGCGCGCCCCGGCGCCTCGCCCTTCCTTGATCTCCTGGTCCATCGAGCGCGAGACAAAGTCGCGCGGCGCCAGGTCTTTGTAGGTCGGGGCGTAACGCTCCATGAAGCGCTCGCCATTGGCGTTGAGCAAAATGCCGCCCTCGCCACGAACGCCCTCGGTGATCAGCACGCCGGCGCCGGCCACGCCGGTGGGATGGAACTGCCAGAACTCCATGTCCTGCAGCGGAAGACCGGCGCGTGCGGCCATACCTAGGCCGTCTCCGGTATTGATGAAGGCGTTGGTGGACGCGGCGAAGATGCGCCCTGCCCCGCCGGTGGCCAGCACCGTGGCCTTGCCCTCGAAAACCGTCACGTCGCCCGTCTCCATTTCGAGCGCGACCACGCCGAGAACGTCGCCCTCGGCATCTCGAATCAGATCGAGCGCCATCCACTCCACGAAGAAATGGGTACGGGCCTCCACGTTTTGTTGATAGAGCGTATGCAGCATGGCGTGGCCGGTACGATCGGCCGAGGCGCAGGCGCGCTGCACCGCCTTTTCGCCGAAGTTGGCGGTATGGCCGCCGAACGGTCGCTGATAAATGGTGCCGTCAGGGTTACGGTCGAACGGCATGCCGAAATGTTCGAGCTCGTACACCGCGCTGTTCGCCTCGCGGCACATGAACTCGATGGCGTCCTGGTCGCCCAGATAGTCCGAGCCCTTGACGGTATCGAACATATGCCAGTACCAGTCATCCTCGCTCATATTGCCCAGCGAGGCGGCCACCCCGCCCTGTGCGGCCACCGTGTGCGAGCGCGTCGGAAACACCTTGGAGAGTACCGCCACGTCCAGCCCGGCGCGTGCCAGTTGCAGGGCGCAGCGCATCCCCGAGCCGCCTGCCCCCACCACCACCACATCGAATTTTCGATTGCTGACCTGCATTTACGCTCTCCACAACACTTGCAGGGCCCAGCCCGCGCAAGCCAATAGCCACAGAATGGTGCCGATCTGCAGCAGCAGTCGCACGCTCACCGGTTTGACGTAATCCATCCAGATATCGCGCATGCCCACCCAGACGTGGTAGGCCAGCGCCAGCACAGTCACGAAAGTCAGCAGCTTCATCCACTGCTGCGCGAACAGGCCGTGCCAGCGGTCGTAGCTCAGCGGGCCGGGCGCGAGGAAATAGACCAGCAGCACCAGGGTGAACACCGCGATCACGGCGGCAGTGACGCGCTGCGCCATCCAGTCGCGCAGGCCGTAGTGCGCGCCGACGACTAGGCGCTTGTTTCCAATCTTGTCAGCAGCCATCTCAGTACACCCCCAGCAGCTTGAGGCCGAACAGCGCGGTGAGGCCCAGCGACACCGCAAAGGTGATGAGGGCCAGTTGCAAGCCCTGCGCCTTGCTCACGGCATGGAACGCATCCATCCACAAATGCCGCACCCCGGCGACGAGGTGATGCATCAGCGCCCAGAACAGCCCGAGCAGAATGAGCTTGACGAACCAGTGCGAAAGAAACTGCGCGATGGCCGCGTGGATGTCGGCGCTGCGCAGACTGTCGTCGAAGGCCCAGAGCACCAGCGGCAGGGCCAGAAACATCACCGCGCCACTGACACGGTGCAAGATGGAAACTAGGCCCGCCAGCGGCAGGCGGTAGCCCACGATCTGGCTGATGTGGATATTGCGGTAAACCGGCCGGGCCGGTGGCGAAGCAGGTTTTGTCATGACACTGTCCTCGTTGTGAGCGGTTGTTGTCGCAGGTTTTCGGGTCGGTGCATGAACCCGGCAAGCGGTAGATGCATGAACGAATGCTGCTTTTTGTTTTGAAGTTTATTGCATCGCAGCAAGGCGGCCGGACGGCTGGGCTGGGCACTGCAACGCGTTCGGGGTCACTAATTCAACTCATTGCGGTAGTGATGATGCCTCGTGTTGTACAACCCGCGGCGGTATTCCGCAGGCAGTTCACCATAACTGAATGACAGCCGTTCGACGAGCAGCAGGGCTTCCGCCTCGCGCACCCGCAGAAGTTGCGCCTCCTGCGCGCTGGCGTTCACCGCACGCAGCTTTTCTTCCGCCCGCACCATGCGGGTGGAAAACTCGGACTCGAACAAAGCGTAGAGCGGGCCACGGTAACTTTCCAGCCGCTCTGCGGTCAGCCCGCGAAACGCCGGGCCGGGCAGGTAAATGTCTTCGTACACCACGGGTTCGCCCGCCAGCAGCAGCAAGCGGCGAATCTGCGTCACGCTCTCGCCGGCCTTGATACCCAGGGTGCGCGCCACCTCTTGTGAGGCGCGGGTGCGCTTGCATTCCAGAAATTGCCGCTCCATGGGCTGCGGCAAAGGGCGCGCGCCATCGGCCGCGGCATCGGGCACGATACGCAGGAAGCGGAATTTCACCCGCTCTTCATGATGCGTGGAGACAAACGTGCCGCGCCCTTGGCGTCGCAGCAGCAGGCCTTCGGCCGCGAGTTCATCCACCGCCTTGCGCACAGTGCCCTGGCTGACGCCGAAGCGCCGCGCCAGGTCGGCTTCGCTGGGAATGAGTTCTCCCGGCTTCCAGTCCCCTTGTTGCAGGCTGCGCGTGATCAGACCCTTGATCTGCCGATACAAAGGGCTGAAACTCGGGCTGGACGCCAATTTGGAAGCCGATTCGGACACATTGACGGCCTGCAAATCGGGCGCTGGATTGGGGGCGGGGCGGGAAGCCATCATGTCGTGCATTGCAGCATAGGCCGCCCCGCCTTGTCCAGCTTTTGATAAAAAACATCTTATATAAGATAGATGAGTAATTGACGCCCGGATGACCCCGGCCTACACTTCCTTCGCATACTGCGGCGCACAAAGAGCCACAAAGAGTCACTACCCTGCGCTGTCCTGCTGAG
>DZDA01000090.1 GCA_022730375.1 Thiomonas intermedia | reverse complement strand
CTCGGGGCGACCGCCGCATCACACCAATCGGCGCGTTCCTTCGGCGCACCTCGCTTGACGAGCTGCCGCAGTTCTTCAACGTGCTGCAGGGCCATATGTCCATCGTCGGGCCGCGGCCCCATGCCGTGTCACACAACGAGCAGTACCGCGCCCTGATTCACGGCTACATGCTGCGCCACAAGGTCAAGCCCGGCATCACCGGCTGGGCGCAGATCAACGGCTGGCGAGGCGAGACCGACAGTGTGGACAAGATGGAAAAGCGCGTGGAGTACGACATGCATTACATCCGCAACTGGTCGCTGGTGATGGACGTGCGGATCATTGCCGCGACCATCTTCAAGGGCTTCCGCGGGCAGAACGCCTACTGATCCGGGCGTACCCTCATGGCCTACTTCGACATCCTGCTTCCGGTGAAAAACGGCGCGGCCTATCTGGCCGAGGCGCTCGACAGCCTGCGTGTGCAGACCGTCGGCGACTGGCGGCTGCTGTTGCTCGACCACGGCTCAACCGACGATACGCTGGAGGTTGCCCAGTCTCGTGCGGTGCTCGATCCGCGCATCCGCATTCACAGCCTGCCCGAGGCGCGCGGGCTGTCCGGGCTGCTCAATGCCGGGCTCGATCTCTGCGACGCCAAGTACGTGGTGCGCCACGATGCCGACGACATCGCTCTGCCCGAGCGCCTGCAACACACCCGCGAGGGTTTTGCCGCGCACCCCGAAGCCGTGGTGCTGGGCGGGCAGCTCACCAACTTCGACACGACGGGCCGAACCCTGCCGCAGCATCCCCTGCCTACCGCGGCCGGTCGCATTACCGCGGCCATGCTGTTCTGCAACCCGGTGGCCCACCCTACGGTGGCCCTGCGGCTCGACCGCTTGCAGGCGCTGGGCGCGCGCTACGGCGTGGAATTCGGCCACGGCGGCCCGGCGCATCCGGTGCCCGAATTCGAGAATCTGGTGGAGGACTATTTCCTGTTCGGTCAACTCGCCCTGTTTGGCCTGGTGGCCAACCTGCCGCAGCAACTCATCCGCTACCGTGTGCATCCGGGCGGGGTGGGGCAGAAGAAGTTCGCGGCGCAAATGGCGGCCTCGCACGCCGTCTCGCTGCACCTCGCCGCGCGCCTGCGCGAGATGCACGGCACCGGCGCCTTCGATCCCACGCCCTTCTGCAACCACGGCGGCATGCTCTACGACCTGGGCGAGCGCAGCGACTTCCGCGACGAGTACGCCGCTTTGCGCGCCGCGCTGCTGCGTCTGGATGCTGCGCCCGCAGCCCTACGCCGTGAGCTGGCCTACCGCCGTGTGCTCAGCCAGCGCGGCCGTGCCGCCATGCTGGCTCGCTATGCCCTGTTCCGCAGCCTGCACCGACCGGCGATGAACGAGCAGACCACGGTGAAACTGCACCTGATCGGGCGCAAAGGGCCGCTCGCCCAGACCCGGCCCGCCCTTGCCACCCCTTGAACTCTCAGCGGAGCGACCATGGACATCGCCTACCTCATCCTGGCCCACGATCAGCCCGGCCACCTGCGCGCGCTCATTCGCGAGCTGAGCACGCCGTACAGCCACTTCTACATTCATATCGACGCCAAGTCGCGGATGGCGGATTTCGACGTGCCTGACGATCCCCACGTCCATGTGCTGCAGGATCGCGCCCGCGTGTTCTGGGGCGACTATTCGCAGGTCGAGGCCATCGTGCTGTTGATGCGGGCCGCGCTCTCGCAACCAGGTCTGGCGCATTCGCGTTTCGTGCTGCTTAGTGGTGCGGACTACCCGGTGCGCAGCAACGCCGACATCCACCACTTTTTTCAGGAGCATGCGGACGAGGAGTTCATTCAGGTCGAACGCATGCCCACGGCCGACGGATGCAAGACGCTGGATCGGCTGACGGGCTATCAGCCGCGAAAAACCTCATTCCGCGTGATCAACCGTCTCAAGGGACTGGCGCAGAAAGTGGGCCTGATCGCAGCGAAGCGAGATTTCATTCCTGCGCTGGGCGACAGCCTGCCCTATGGGGGGCACACCTGGTGGGCGCTGACCCGCCCGGCGGTCGCGCACCTCCTCGATTTCATGGACGCGCACCCGGCCTACGTCGCGTTCTGCCGCAACACCTTCTGCCCGGATGAACACTGTTTCCACACCATCCTCGGCAACTCAGTTTTTGCGCCGCAGGTCGCGCCCTGCCTGACCTATGCCGACTGGAGCCGCCGCAGCTACCGGCCGGAGAACCTCACGCTGGCTCACGCGGAATTCCTGAGCAGAGATCCCCGGCATCCTCAGACCGAGCGCTTTCCCGAGGGCCTGCCGTACCTGTTTGCGCGCAAGTTCACGGCAGAGTCGCAGCCGCTGGCGCAACTGCTGCAGGCGACTCTGGGCAACCGCGTGCCCATCGTTGCCGATCTCTCGCGGTCGCATTCGCCCGCGAGCCCGCCGCGCTCCGCCGCCTGGCCGCTCGCCGAGCCCTCCGAGTCTTGATTGCAGGCTATCCATCGTGGAACTTTTCTTCTACCGCGGCGAGCTCACCAATTTTGGCGACGAGCTGAACCTGTGGCTCTGGCCGCGCCTCATCGAAGGCCTGTTCGATGGTGTGGGAGATCTGTTCTTCGGCGTCGGCTCAAACATCCGCGCCGGCTTTCCCGCTGCCCGCCGCAAAGTCGTGCTCGGGGCAGGGTATGGCGCCTACTCGCCACTGCCGACTGTGGATGGCTCGTGGAGTTTCTATTTCGTGCGCGGCAAGCAGACGGCGCGCGCACTGGGGCTGGATGAGGCGTTGGGCCTCGGCGATGCCGGCATCTATATCCGCTCCTGCAAGGTGCCGCGGCAGCGCATCAGCGGCAAGGTAGCCTTCATCCCGCATTGGGAAAGCCTCTGGCGCGGCAAGTGGCAGGAGGCCTGCCGTCTGGCTGGGGTGCACTTCGTCGATCCGACCGGGCCCGTCGAGGCGGTGCTGGCCGACATCGCCAGTGCCGATTTTGTCGTGACCGAGGCGATGCATGGCGCCATCATCGCCGACGCGCTGCGCGTGCCCTGGATTCCCATTCGGCCCTCGCACCATATCCATCACATGAAGTGGGACGACTGGGCCTCTGCGCTCGACATGCAGATCGATTGGGCAAGGCTTCCGGGCAGTTCCTTGCTCGAAGCCGCGCTGCAGCGCGCGCCCTCAGAGGGGCGCCTGTCTAGGTCGCTTTCGCGTCAGCGACGGGCGACCGCGTTGCTGCGCGACTGCACTCCGAACTGGGTGGTGCAACGCACGGCAGACCGGTTGCACGCCATGACCACCCAGGTCCAACCGCAATTGAGCCGTGACACCGCCATTGAGTCGGCCCACTCCCGGATGCTGGAGCAACTCCAGCGCTTCGTACGGCAAGAGGGCGTTGGCCGTGTACTCGTTTGACGGGGGCATAGACCCGAAATGAACCCAACGCCTGGAGGGATCAAGGACAAGGCTTTTTCCGCGGTGCGCTGGACGACCATCGGCATGGCGGCAGGCGTCATCATGAAGCTGCTGCAGGTGGTCATCCTCACACGCATCCTCACGCCCGCGGACTATGGCGTCATGGCCATCGTGGCGGCGGTGCTCACCTTCCCCTGGGTGATCAATGACACCGGGATGAACAGTGCCTACATCCATCGGCGCAACGTCTCCGACAGCGAGCGTTCCAGCCTGTTCTGGGGCAACGCCATCTTTGCCGTCCTGCTGGGCGGCGTGGTGTTGGCTCTTGCCCCGTTCATCGCCTGGATTTATGGCGACCCGCGTCTCTTCCCCTTGCTTGCGCTGTCGTCGGCCACCTTTTTAGTGGTCGGACTGGGGTCGCAGTTTCGCCTGACTGCGGAAAAAAATCTGCGCTTCCGACCGATGGCCATCATCGAAATCATCGCCGCCATCAGCGGCACCGCGGCAGCCGTGTTGTCGGCACTGGCCGGCGCGGGGCCTTACACCCTGGTGTGGGCGAGTCTCGGGCGCTCCGTGGTCAACACCACACTGTGCTGGCTCTATTTGTCGGGGGGCTGGAAGCCGGGCTGGCATCTCAGTTGGCGCGAACTGCGGCCCTATCTGCGCTTTGGCGCGGCGGCGGTGTCCAGCGCGGTCATCGACAACATCAATCGCAGCCTCGACGTTGTCGTACTCGGAAAATTCGTACCTGCCGTGAGCTTGGGGCTCTACAGCGTGCCGCGCAACTTCGTCGAAGTGTTGCAGTCCCTCGTCCACAATATCGTGTCCCGCGTGGGTTTTCCGCTGATCTCCAGCGTGCAGCACGACAGGCTCAAGGTGCAGAAGATCATCTTCACCGCGCTCAATATGGTCGGTGCGTTGAATGCGCCGCTCTATGTCGGCGTGGCGCTGTTTTCCAAGCCGCTTGTTCGGGTGTTGTTTGGGGCGGAATGGCATGGCACGGGCCACCTGCTGGCCATCCTGGCGATCGTGGGCTATATCCGCTCCATGCTCGGCCCCACCCGCGGCCTTCTGCTCGGTCTTGGCCTGGCGCGGGTTGAATTGTGGTGGAGTCTCGGGATTCTGGCCATCACCCTGCCGGCCATCGTGCTGGGCGCCATGCACGGCGTCGTCTGGCTGGCCATCAGCCTGGCCGGCGCCTCACTGCTGTTGCTGCTGCCGACCTGGTATGGCGTGTATCGTCCGCTGGCCGGAATCGGCCTAGTGCAATACGCGGTGCTGATACTGCGCCCGGTGGCTTTGTCGGTGCTGAGCATGTTGCCCGGACTCTTTTTGGTACGGGAACTCACACAACCGATCATGCAGCTCACGGTGGCTGCGCTGACGGCAGCGCCGCTGTATTTGTTGTTGAATTTTCTGGCGAATCGGTTGTTTGTCGATTCGCTCCTCCATCTGTTGTTGGTGCGGCGCGCGCCGGGCGGGGCGCGCCCATGACATGGTCATCGCCATGCAATGCACGCCACCGCAGTTGGCGCGTTCTGCCCAGTTTGTGGCGGGGGTTCATCGGTGGCCCGGCGCTGGCGCTGCTGTGCGTCGCACTGCCCGCGCAGGCCGAGGAATTTCCTCCGCCGCTGAAGCAGGACACGCCGGGCCTGCAACCGGTGGCGCAACTGCAGCACACCTGTTCGAGCAACCTGTTCGGCCTGAGCAGCGCTACCGCCGCGCAACAACTCTTTGGCGACACACAGCTCTCGGACTGTTGGAGCACCTTGCAAGGCGGCCTGCGCTATGACAACCAGGGCGCGGTGGGCCGACTACGCGGTCACGCCCTGATTGACCGCACGCGCTACCGCCATTACTCACTGCTCGACTTCACCGGCCACGACATCGGCCTGAACTACAACCTGGATCACGCACCGCAGTGGAGCGCCTATGCCACGGCCACCGATAGTTCGGCCCAGCAGAGTCTGGCGCTGCTGCAAGCGCCGCTGCCCGATTTGGTGCACAAACAGGTGGTGGCCGCAGGCGGGGCGCACCGTATCGCGGGCCCATTCGACCTGACGGCCGATACCGCGTGGATCCGCATCCGCAACAGCGCGGGCAGCCAGCGCCCCTACGACATGGACATCGAACTGGTGCGCCTTGGGCCGCGCTACACCACTGCAGCGGGCAACAGCATCGGCTATGCGGTCTCGCTGCTGAAAGGGCGCTATCCCCATGCCGCAGCGCAAACGGGCAATGCGCCTCTGGCTGATTTCCGTCAGCTTGAAGGCGCCCTGCAATTCAACTGGACGGACGATGCCTACTGGCAGCTCTCGGGCACGGCGGGCTATCTGCGCTACACCGCGCCAAGCCTGCCCGCGCTGAATTTCAGCGGCGCCGTGGTCGATATGCAAGCCCAGTTCGTCGCCACCGACAAGACCACACTCGGACTGAAGCTCTACCGCAAACTCGTCGCTTACAACACCGCAAGCACCAACTATCAGGTGCTCACCGGCGCGCAGTTCAGCGTGAGCTGGCATGTCGATGCCGCGGTGCACCTGGAGGCCGACTACACCCGCGACGATGCGCTTTACCCCGGCTCAAGCCGAAAGGACCGCATCCATGGGGGCGGACTGACCGTGGTCTATCTGCCCCGATCGGGCACACAACTTGCATTGCGATATACACGGACGAACCGCAGTTCAAACGCGGCCGATGCCAGTTATGCCAACAACACTTTGAGCCTGAGTCTGCAGCAAGCGTTCTGACCCAACTACCGGAGGTTGATCTGCCATGCGTCTGCATCACCTGTTGCTTCTTGCCGGTTTTGCGCTCGCGCTCTTGAGCGGGCGCGCCAACGCCGGGGAATACATTCTCGGCACGGGCGATATTGTCAGCGTGAACGTGTACGGCCACCCCGAACTCGAGGTGAAGGCCGTCGAGGTCGATGCCAAGGGCGAGGTGGTGCTGCCGTTGCTGGGCTATGTCGCCATAGGCGGCATGAGCCCCACCGGCGCGGGCAAGGCCATCGCAGCCCGGCTCAAGGAGGGCGGGTTCATCCTCAAGCCCCTGGTCAACTTGTTGGTGGTCAAGTACGACAGCCAGCAGGCCGTGGTGCTCGGCCAAGTCAACAAGCCCGGGCAGTATGTGCTGCAGCGCGGTAGCCGCCTCACTGATCTGATCGCGCAGGCCGGAGGCGTGAGCCCCACGGGGGCTGACACCGTCATCCTGCAGCATCTGCAGGACGGCAAGCGGGTGGACACCTCATTCCAACTCGGCAGCCTGTTCGCCGCTTCCTCACCCGCAGCCAATCCGGTCATCGCCAGCGGCGACGTGATCTATGTGCCGCAGGCCCCGGTGTTCTATATCGAGGGCGAGGTGAACAAGCCCGGCGCCTATCGCCTGGAGCCGGGCATGACGCTGCTGCAGGCCGTGGCGCTAGGCGGCGGGCTGACACGGCGTGGCACGCTCGGCGGGGCCGAAATCCACCGCGCCAGTGCCGAGGGCAAGCTCGACGCCACCACCGCGGCGGCGGACGCGCCCATCCGCGCCAATGATGTCATCGACATCGGGCAAAGCCTGTTCTAGGAGCTGTCATGGACCTTCAGGGATTGCTGCTTACCTTGCGTGCACGCTGGCTGGTCATCGCCGCTTTAGCCTTCATTGCGGCGACTACGGCTGGCGTCACCACCAAGCTGCTGCCAAAACATTACGTCGCTACTGCGCAAGTCGTGGTCAACAGCCAGTACGTCAACCCTGTCACCGGGGCGCAGATGCAGGGCATGCTGATTCCAGCCTACCTCAACACCCAGACCATGATCCTGACCAACCGAACAACCGCGCTTCAGGTGGTCGACGCCCTGCACCTCGCCGACGATCCCGGCTGGAAGGCCCAGTACGCCGCAGTGGCCGCCAAGCTCACGCCTGGAGCGGGCAGCCTGCGCGAGTGGATCGCGCAAAGCCTGCTGTCCAAGTTCAAAGTGGGCGCCACCGACCGCGACAACATTATCTCGATGGGCTACACCGCGGGTCAGCCCGAGCAGGCGGCGCGCGTGGCCAATGCCTTCCTCGATGCCTATCTGCAGGCCAATCTGGCATTGCGCACCCAGCCAGCCGAACGCACCGCGCAGTGGTACGCGGCGCAGCTCAAGGCGCAGCAGGCCGAGGCCGAGCAGGCGCAGGCACGGCTGGTGGCGTATCAGAAACAGCACGGTGTCATCCTCACCGAACAAGACCCGCAGGCGGCGGCGCCGCTGCAGGCGCTGGCCGCGCAGCAGGCCGCAGCCGCGGCGCTGAACTATGCCGACACGTCGCGCGCCCAGATCGCTGCCAACAATAGCGCCGAAATCATGCGTGACCCCGTGGTGCAATCGCTCAAGACTAGTCTGGCACTGGCGCAGGCCCGGCTCAGCCAGCTCGCGCAAACCGAAGGTCCGAATAACCCGCAATACATCGCAGCGCGAGCCGAGGCCTCCAGCCTGCAGTCCAAGCTGGAGCAGCAGATTGCCACCATGCAAAGCACGGTGCAGAGCACCGCGCAGGTCTCGCGCCAGAGCATGGCCGACATGCAGGCCGCGGTGCGTGCGCAGCAGCAGCGCCTCATCTCCGACAACACCCTCAAGGCCGAGGGCCAGTTTCTGGTGCAGCAGGCCGCCAACGCGCAGAAGCTGTACGACGCGACGCTGCGCAGCTACCAACAAAGCCAAATGCTGTCCAAGTCGGACCAGACCGATATCACCGTGCTGAGCCGTGCCGTGCCGCCGCTTGCTCCCTCTGGGCCGCGCGCCCTGATCAGCGTGGCGCTGGGCGCGGCGCTCGGCCTCATTCTCGGCATTTCGCTGGCTCTGCTGCTCGAACAGTTGCAGCGCAGGGTGCGATCGATGCAGGAAGTCATCGACCTCACCGGCGCCCCGCTGCTGGGCGCCGTGCAGATCCGCCCCATTCTGTTGCGCTGATGGACTCCGCCATGGACATCCCTGCTCGTGTCGATCCGATTCCGGTGCGCCTGGCCCGGCGCGCAGATGTGCGCGAACTGGAGGGCACGCTGCTGCGTGCCGCCCCGCCCGCTGGCGCCGTCCCACGGCCTGAGCTTTCCGCCGATCCCTCGCGCGACCTCAAGCTCGGCCAGCTCCTGCTTGATTCAGGCAAGCTCAGCGCTGCGGATGCCGAGCGCGTGCTGCGACTGCAGAAAGCCGAAAACCTGCGATTCGGCGACGCCGCAGTTCGCCTCGGTCTGGTGAGCGAGCAGGACATCCTGCTCGCCCTGGCGCGGCAGTTTGACTACCCCTACCTAGCCCCCGGGGCCAGCGGATTCAGCGATGAACTGGTGGCCGCGTATCAGCCGTTCACGCCCCAGGTCGAGCAATTGCGCGCGCTGCGCAGCCAGCTCATGCTGCGCTGGTTTGGCGCCGGGCAGCGTTGCCTGGCGCTAGTCGGAACCGGATCGTCGGGAACGATGAGCAACCTCGCCGCCAATCTGGCCGTTGTCTTCTCCCAGCTGGGCGAGCGCACCCTTCTGATCGACGCCAATCTGCGCCGCCCCCTGTTGCAGGGCTTGTTCAACCTGCCAGCGCGGGTCGGCCTGTCAGATGTGCTGATCGGGCGTGCCGACGCCACGGCCGCCGTGCGCATCGGGCCGCTGCTCGGGCTCACGGTGCTGGGTGCGGGCACACAACCGCCCAACCCCGCCGAGTTGCTGGCGCGGCCTAGCTTTTTCAGTCTGCTGAGGCAGAGCGCCGAGCAATTCGACGTCGTTCTGGTCAACACCGCCCCCGGCAACCTCGCCGAGATATTGCCCGTCTGCGCCGCAACTCAAGGGGCCGTGCTCATGGTCGATCAGCACCTCAGCAGCGCCGCAGAAGTGCGCGGCACGGCGACGGCCCTCCACAACGCGGGCCTGACCCTGGTGGGCAGCGTGCTCAACCAGCGCTGAGCCGATTGGCAGACCATGACACTGCCCCTCGATTTCTCCGCCGCGAGCCGCCAGCGCGCGCTGATGGCGTTGACCATTCTGGGGGGGATCGCTCTGGCCCTGCTGGCGGGTTTTTCCGCTGCCAAGCTCGCCTTGGACGACCACGGGCACAAGGCGCTGCTGATCGCGCTGCCCGCTGCCTGCATCCTCGGGATGCTGTTCGTCTATGCACGCGAAACCCTGCTGCTGCTCATCATCTTGTTCCGCGCCAACCTCGACCCTTTGCTGAACATGACCAAGATCGGTGGCGGCGGCGCTGCCATGAGCCTGGGCGGCCTGCTCAACGGGCTCATCATCGGCCTTGTCGTCATGGAACTGCTCAACCGCCGCCGCATACCGGTGATGCGTCTGATGAGGCAGACCTGGCTGCCGCTGCTGATCGTCATGGTCGGCACGCTCGCCATCACGCCGCGGCTGGTGCCGGGCATCAAGAACGACCTCGCGCTGCTGTCCAACGCCGCCATCTTTCTGCTGGCCTTCGCGTTTGTGCGCGACAAGGCAGGCCACGATGTCTGGATGCGGGCCGTGCTGCTCTCGAGCATTGGCCCCCTGCTCTACGGCTTCTACCAAATCGCCACCCATCATGGCTTTTACGACGCCGAGGTGGGGATGCGTATCGACAGCACCTTCGCCCATCCCAACATCTTTGCGTTCTATCTGGTGCTGCAGATTTCGCTGCTGTTCGTGGTGTGGCGCGGCGGTCTCCTGACCGTCGGACTGCGTGTGCGCAGCTTGCTGCCGCTCTACATCTTGCTGCTGCTGTTCCTGCTGGTGACCACCAAGACGCGCAGCGCCTGGGGGGCGATGGCGTTCTTTTTCCTCGCCTACAGCCTGGTGATGGAGCGCAAGCTGCTGCCGCCGCTGATTCTGGCCGGACTGGCCTCCTTATTGCTGCCAGAAGTCCGCGAGCGCATCTCCGAGCTGACCACGGGCAACAGCGGCATGTATTACCAGCAGCTCAACTCCTTCGCTTGGCGCAAGGAGATGTGGGCAGCCGCGCTGCATTTCATGCAGCCCTCGCACTACCTGTTTGGTTACGGCAAGGAGTCCTACGAGTTCTATTCGCGGCTGTTCTATCCCTTGGCCAATGACGTCGGCCCACCCGCGCACAACGTTTACATGCAGGTGTTCTTCGATGGCGGTTTGATGGGGTTAGGCGGATTCATCTGGCTGCTGATCGGCACGGGCACGCTCGCCGCAAGCGTACGCAAGACGGATCGCGTGGAGGGATTTTTACTTCTGATGCTGGTGCTGGAGTTCG
>DZDA01000089.1 GCA_022730375.1 Thiomonas intermedia | reverse complement strand
TGCGGTGTCCGCCCTCACCGGTCAGGCTGTTGGCAGTGCGGCCCGGGCCAGCACGGCGCGGATGGCTCCCTCCGCGTCGCAGACGGTTTCGACCGAATCGTAGGCGGCGTGTTTCTCGAGCAGTTGCGCCATTGCCGGTCCTTGGCCCAGGCCGACTTCCATTCCCAGCCAGCCGCCCGGGCGCAGCAGGGGCGGAGATTCGCGGATCAGGCGCATCAGGATGCGCACCCCGAACGGCCCGCCGTCGAAGGCCAGATGCGGCTCGTGGCCGACGATTTCGCGCGGCATGGTGTCCATCTTGGCGGTGGAGATGTAGGGCGGCAACGAGACCACCAGGTCCACCTTGCCCTGAAACTGCGCGCCGAACGGGGCGAGCAGATCGCCGGTATGCAGACTGACGCGCTGGCCCAGATCGAGATTTTGGGTGTTGGCGCGGGCCAAGTCGATGGCGGTTTGGGAAATGTCGGCGCCATGCACCTGTGCCTGCGGTACGGCGTGCGCAAGCGCCAAGGCGAGATTGCCCGAGCCGCAACACACGTCGATCACGATAGGGGGCGTTGCCGCGGCCGCGGCCATCGAACGCAGTTTTTGTGCTGCGATCTGGCCGAGCAGTTCGCTTTCGGCGCGCGGAATGAGGGCTTCGGGCGAAGCCAGCAGTTCGAGCCCCATGAAACGCTGCCATCCGGTGAGGTAGGCGATGGGCTCTCCGGCCACACGGCGCTCGATCAGGCCGTTGAGCGCTTCGAGTTGTGCGGCGCTCAGCGCGACCAAGGGCGTTTCTGCCGCAGCGTGCAGAGACATCGGGCGTCCGGCGGCCAGCAGCCAGAGCGCACGCAGGGCGGAAGCGGGTGTCTCTTCCGGTTTGTCGGGCAGGATGTCGAGGGCCTGGGTGAGCCGAGCCAGGCGTTGTTCGAACGCGGCCTGCGCGTCCGGCCCAAGGGCTTGCAGATTGGGGGCAGAGTGTGCGGGCGATGATGCGGCGTCGAGATTCAAGAAACGCTCTCCTGAGAAAGGTGAAAAACGGGCTCGATCAGCGCGGGCCGGGCGTGCAGGTAGCGGGTGGTGCGCCGCTTGGCGTCGATGTCGCTCAGCACGGCAGCGGCGCGTGCATCAGGAATGGCCAGTGCCTCGGCCAGTTCCGCGGCGCTGTAGCCGTGATTGCGGGCCCAGAGGGCCAGATCCATTTGATGCCAGGGCAGGGCGAAATAAAACTCGTCCTGGCCTTGCGGCAGGCTGTAGGTGTCGGTGGTCGGGGCGGCGTTGCACACGGCATCCGGCAGGCCGAGATGCCGCGCCAGGGCATAGACCTGGGTTTTGTAGAGGTGGGCGATGGGTTTGAGATCGGCGGAGCCGTCGCCGTTTTTCACAAAAAAGCCCTGGTCGTATTCGAGCCGGTTGGGCGTGCCGATGACTGCATAGTTCAGACGGTCGGCATGGAAGTATTCGAGGGTTTTGCGCAGGCGCTGCTTGTGGTTGGTTGCGGCGACGATCTGCAGATATTCGCGCAGCGGCAGCCGCGCCTCATGCATCTGCCCGCCGGGCGCCTGGGCGATGATCTTGAAATGGTTGATGCCGCCAGCCAGCCCGCCGGAGATGGCGAGCTTGATCTTCCATTGCGCGGTGTAGCCAGGCAGCACCGCGCGCACGGCCTCGTCGCGCCAGCGATAGCAGCCGATGGCCTCCAGTGCGGGGGCGATGTTTTCCACCGTGGATTCGATGCCAAGCTGCTGTGCGACCTGCCCGCCCAGACTGGCGCTGCTGTCCGACGAATCTCGCTCGGGCATGAGCAGGCCGAACACCCGCTGCGGCCCGAGGGCGCGCACCGCCAGGGCCGCGCACACCGAGCTGTCGACGCCGCCGGACAGGCCCAGCACCACGCCGCGCTTGTTGAAGCCGCGCAGGGTGTGGAGGAAAAATTCGGCAATGCGGACGGTTTCAGCCTCGCAGTCGATGGCAAGAACGTCGGTAGTCAGCGCAGGGAGGGTCATTTTTTTAGGCCGCCTGTTTGCGTTGCACATAGGCTGCGATGGCGGCCACGCTGTCGAGGTTGTCGGGCACCATTTCGATGTCGGCCACCTGAATGCCCCAGTTCTCTTCGAGGAAGAGGATGAGTTCGAGCACGCCGGTGGAGTCGAGAATGTGCAGATCGAGCAGCGAGTCGGTGTCGCTGTAGCTCGTGTCGCGCGCGCCGAGCAGAAAGTTGCTGTCGATGTAGTCGCGAATTTTTTTCTGAATGTCAGACATGGGAATGAAGCCTCGGTGAGAGCAAAGATGAGGAAGGACAGCAGAAGGGGCGGGCTCAGCGCAAGCCGGTTTTTTTGATTTTTCCTGTATCGGTGCGGGGCAGGGCATCGACAAATTCAACATATTTGGGGGCCATGAAGTTTTCGATGTGCGCCAGGCAGTGCTTGATCACTTCGCGCTCGGTGAGCGCTACGCCGGGTTTGCACACCACAAAGGCTTTGACCGCCTGGCCGAGCAGCGCGTCGTCCACGCCGATGACGGCGGCCTCAAACACGCCATCGAGCGAATGCAGCACGTTTTCGACTTCGCGCGGGCTGACTTTTTCGCCGCGGCTTTTGATGATGTCGTCGCGCCGCGCCACGAAATACAGCCAGCCTTCTTCGTCGGTGCGAAACAGGTCGCCTGAATACAGCACCATTTCGCCGGGAATCGGCCCCGGACGCAGGCGCTGCGCGGTTTGCTCGGGTTTGCGCCAGTAGCCGCGCATCACATGGCTGCCGCGGATGACCAGCTCGCCGGTGCTGCCATTGGGCAGGCGACGGCCTTCGTCATCCGCCAGCCAGACTTCTTCATTGGGCATGCCGCGCCCAACGCTGCCAGGGCGCGCATCGAGCTGTTCCGGCGGCAGGTAGGTCACCCGCTTGCACTCGGTCAGCCCGTACATGGAAAACAGCGTGGCCTGCGGAAACAGCGCGCGAATCTGCGCAATCTGCGTTTGCGGCAAGGCCGCCGCGGTATTGGTGATCAACCGCAGCGCCGAAAGATCGAACTCATGCAGCGCCTTGAGGTTGGTCAGCAGGGTGAACATGGTGGGCACGCCGGGGAAAACCGTCACCCGCTCCTGCGCCATATTGGCCAGCACCTTGACCGGAAAGGTGAACGAGCGCTCCAGCAGCACGGTAGCGCCCAGGCTGAAGGCCATGAGAACCTGATACAGCCCATAGTCGAAGGCCAGAGGCAGGGCGCAGACGATGATGTCGTCCTGCCGCAGCCCGAGGTAGCCGCGCACCGAGCGCAGCGCGGTGAGCATGTTGAGGTGCGTGAGCATCACCCCTTTGGCATCGCCGGTGGAGCCCGAGGTGTAGATGATGGCGGCGAGATCCTGGTCGATCAGATCGGGTTGCGTGGGCGAGCAGGCTGCGCCAGGCATAGCGGCAGGAAAGGCGCATTCGCGGGGGTCGGGCGTGCCGACGTCCGGCTTGCCCTGCGCGTACGCCGTGAGCATGTAGCAATGACGCACGCTGCGGTTCAGCGCCAGGGCCGCACGGCTGGTTTCGGCCAGTTCCTGCTGGGTGAGCAGGGCGCAGGCTTCGGAATCGTTGAGGATATAGGCCAGCTTGTCGGCCTTGGTGAGGGTGTTGACCGGCATGAACACCGCACCGATCTTGAGCACGGCGTACATGGCCGCGATCATTTCCACGCAGTTGTCGAGAAACAGCGCCACCCGCTCACCGCGCTGCACCCCATGGGCTCGCAGTGCGGCGGCAATGCCCTCCACCTGGTCGGCCAATTCGCCATAGCGGGTCGTCACGCCCTCGCGCACGATGGCGCGATGTTCGGCAAAGTCGGCGGCGGTGGTCTCGAAAGTGTGGTGAAGCAGCATGAGCGTCCATTAAAAACGAGGTAAGCCAGCATAAGGGCGGAGTGTGCTGAAGCGTCACCCCGCAATCGCACGGAAAGCGCCAGAGTGTGATTTTTTTGGGAGGGCGTGGTGGCGCGAAAGCGACGGCGTACCGCTATGCTTGGATTTTCAATTCAGAGCACAAGCATGGGACTGGGGCTTTACATCATTGGCGACGAAATCCTGTCGGGAAAGCGGCAGGACAAACATTTCCCTCAGATCCTGGCTCTCCTCAAGGCGCGAGAGATGCGGCTGGACTGGGTGAGCTATCTGGGGGACAACCCCGCCCAGCTGACCGAGGCATTTGCCGCCAGTTTCCGGCGCTGCGATGTGGCGCTGAGCTGTGGCGGCATCGGCGCCACGCCAGACGATCACACCCGGCAGAGCGCCGCAGCCGCGCTGGGCCAGCCGCTGGAGTTGCACCCCGAGGCGAAGGCGCTGATTCAGCAGCGGGTCGTCGAAGCCGGGCTGGGTGATGTGGACAGTCCCGCCAACCAGCAGCGCTTGCACATGGGCATGTTTCCGCAGGGCAGCGCCATCATTCCCAACCCTTATAACCGCATTCCGGGCTTTTCCATCCGGCTGCATTACTTCGTCCCGGGCTTTCCGGTCATGGCGTGGCCGATGCTCGAATGGGCGCTGGATGGCCCGCTGGCCCATCTGCACGGCCAGGGTCATCAGGTTGAACGGGCCGTGATCGTGCGCCACGCGATGGAGTCCGACCTCACGCCCTTGATGGAAGATATCGAGCGGCGGTTTCCAGGCATCAAGGTTTTCAGCCTTCCCAGTGTGGATCACCCGGTTTGGGGGCGGCACATTGAACTCGGCGTGAAGGGCGGCTCGGTCGGAGTAAATGAGGCATTCGACTATTTGCGAGCCCACCTGCCGGAAGGCAGTTGGGAGGATGCACCAAAATGAGCTTATGCGCACCGAAACGGGGTGCTCAATTTAGTCGCACCGCTTTGGTGCGTTTTCCGCAGTCTTTAAACCCCTCTTTTTCCCCTGGCAGAATGGGTCGGGTTTCAAACGATCTGGGCACGCTTTCTGCTAGATTCCCTGCACTGCGCGGAGCATTGCAGCAAACGATGTCGAGTGCCGTCTTCAGTAAAAACGATGCCCACCCCAACGCATTTCAACCTGACAGGAGATTTTCATGAGCAAAACAGTCGCCGACGTGATGGGCTTGGTGAAAGAGCACGATGTCAAATTCGTGGATTTCCGTTTCACCGACACCCGCGGCAAAGAGCAGCACGTTACGGTGCCTGTCTCGCATTTCGATGAAGGCAAGTTCTCCGACGGGCACGCCTTCGACGGCTCGTCCATCGCCGGCTGGAAGGGCATCGAAGCCTCGGACATGTTGCTCATGCCCGACCCGAACACCGCCAATATCGACCCGTTCTACGAAGAAACCACGCTGCTGCTGAGCTGCGACGTGCTCGAACCCGGTGACGGCAAGCCCTACGACCGCGATCCGCGCTCCATCGCCAAGAAGGCTGAGGCCTACCTCAAGGCCTCCGGCATCGGCGATACCGCCTACTTCGGCCCGGAACCCGAGTTCTTTATCTTCGACCAGGTGCGCTGGAATGTGGACATGTCGGGCTGCTTCGTCAAGATCGACTCCAACGAAGCTGCCTGGGCCTCTGGCGACAAGATGGAAGGCGGCAATATGGGCCACCGTCCGTCGGTGAAGGGCGGCTATTTCCCGGTACCCCCGGTTGACAGTCTGCAGGACATCCGCTCCGAAATGTGCCTGCTGCTCGAGCAAATGGGCGTGCCGGTCGAAGTGCATCACCACGAAGTGGCCAACGCCGGCCAGTGCGAAATCGGCAGCAAATTCTCCACTCTGGTGGAGCGCGCCGACTGGACGCAGATGCTCAAGTATGTGGTGCACAACGTCGCCCACGCCTATGGCAAGACCGCGACCTTCATGCCCAAGCCCATCGTCGGCGACAACGGCAGCGGCATGCATGTGCACCAGTCCATCTGGAAAGACGGCAAAAACCTGTTCGCGGGCAATGGCTATGCGGGCCTCTCGGAATTTGCGCTGTACTACATTGGCGGCATCATCAAGCACGCCCGCGCGCTCAACGCCATCACCAATCCGGGCACCAATTCCTACAAACGTCTGGTGCCTGGCTTCGAGGCTCCGGTGATGCTGGCTTATTCCGCGCGCAACCGCTCGGCTTCGATCCGCGTGCCGTTCGTGCAGAGCGACAAGGCCCGCCGCATCGAAGTGCGTTTCCCCGACCCGACCGCCAACCCCTATCTGGCGTTCTCCGCCATGATGATGGCCGGCCTGGACGGCGTGGAAAACAAGATTCACCCGGGCGAAGCCGCGAGCAAGAATCTGTACGACCTGCCGCCGGAAGAAGAAGCCAAGATCCCGACCGTGTGCTCCAGCCTCGACCAGGCGCTGGACTATCTGGACAAGGATCGTGCCTTCCTCACCAAGGGCGGCGTTTTCAGCGACGACTTCATCAGCGCCTACATCGAGCTGAAGATGGAAGAAGTCACCCGTTTCCGCATGACCACGCACCCGGTCGAGTTCGACATGTACTACTCGCTGTAAGGTGGGATGGTTTTCAAAAGCGGCCTTCGGGCCGCTTTTTTTTGGTAATTCCGCCACGCCCTGTCGGCCGGGTGTGCGGCCCGCACGTTGCCAGACTTACACTGACCGCTGATTTTTTTGACTGCGCGCCGCCATGACCTTGTTTGCCCAATTGACCTCCCGATTGACTTCCCGATCAAGCGTTCGTTACGCCGCGTTTGCCTTGTTCGCCTCCCTGGCGGGCGCCTCTGCCGCTGTGGCGCAGACCGACCCACAGCGCGTTTACCGCTGTCCGGACAACTCCTACACCAACGATCTTTCCGAGGTGAAGGCGAAGAACTGCAAGCTGATCGACAACGCCACTGTGAGCATCCTTTCCAGCCCGGGCATGACGCCCAAGGTCATCGGATCGGGCAGCAGGCCCAGCGGGCAAAATGCAGCGCCGAGCAGCAATCAGGCCGCGCGAGTGGCGCCGTCCACGCAGAAAGAACGCGACGCCGAGGCGCGGCGCATTCTGGAACAGGAGTTGCAGCAACAGCAGGCACGGCTCGACCAGCAACTCAAGGCCTACAACAACGGCCAGCCCGATTACCTGCCCAGCGAACGGCTGGTGGGCGGCGGGGTCAAGGGCGGGGAATACGCCCAGCGCGTGGCGCAGATGAAAGACCAGATCGCCATGACGCAGGCCAATATTGCGGCCTTGCAACGCGAGTTGCAAAAGTATCCGCAATGAACGTCGCAGCGGCCGGTCTGCCGGGCGCGACCGAGTATCCCGGCCTGGAGTGGCTGGCCTCGATGGCGGCCCTGGTGGACGCCGAAGGCGCGATTCAATACGCCAATCCGGCGCTGGAAAATGGGCTGGGCGTGTCCCGCCGGCTTTTGAACGGGCAGAACCTGAGCCACTGGATGGACTGCCCCGCGCTCTGGCAGGAGTCATTGCTTCAGGTGCGCAGCAACGAATTCAGCAACAAGCGCTTCGACTGCATGATGCGGTTGCGCGATTTGCGCGAGGCGGTGCAAGTGCAGGTGATCGTGGCGCGCACCGATCATCCTCAGGGTCTGCTGCTCGCCGAGGTGGTGGAGATCAGCCAGCAGTCGCGGCTGGAGCGCGAGGAGCAGTGGCACAACCAGGCGCAGGCCAACAAAGAGCTGATCCGCAATCTGGCGCACGAGATCAAGAACCCGCTGGGCGGCATACGGGGCGCGGCGCAGTTGCTGCATGCCGAGCTGCCGTCTGCTGAATTGCAGGAGTACACCCAGGTCATCATCGCGGAGGCCGACCGGCTGCAAACCCTGGTGGACCGCCTGCTGGCGCCGCACCGCAAGCCGCATGTGGTGGGCGACGTAAACATCCACGAAGTGTGTGAGCATGTGCGTACCCTGCTGCAGGCCGAGTTTCCACAGGGGCTGACCATCGAGCAGGATTACGACGCCAGCCTGCCCGAATTTCGCGGCGACAAGGAGCAGCTCATCCAGGCGGTGCTCAACATCGCGCACAACGCGGCGCAGGCGCTGCAGGCCCGCATCGTGCAGAGCGATGCGCGCATCTTGTTCCGTACCCGGGTGGCGCGGCAGATGACGGTGGCCCGTCAGCGCTACAAGCTGGCACTGGTCTTGCATATAGTGGACAACGGCCCCGGGGTGCCGGCGGAACTGAAAGATCGCATCTTTTTTCCGCTGATCTCGGGCCGAGAAGGAGGAAGTGGACTGGGGCTCACCCTGGCCCAGACCTTCGTCCAGCAACATCAGGGAACCATCGAATGCGACAGCCAGCCCGGCCACACCGAATTCCGCATCACCCTTCCGCTGCCTTGAATGCAGGGCTTTCGTCGCAAGGGAGCGCGCGATGAAACCGATCTGGGTGGTTGACGACGACGCCTCGATCCGCTTCGTGCTGGAGAAGGCGCTGCAGAAATCGGGCATGGAAGTGCGCAGCTTTTCCAATCCGCGCGACGTGCTCAGCGCCTTCGCCGAAGGCTGTCCGCAAGTGCTCATCAGCGACATCCGCATGCCGGGCGGCAACGGCATCGACTTGCTGCAACAAATCCGCCAATCGCATCCTGGCCTGCCCGTCATCATCATGACGGCCTACTCCGACCTCGACAGCGCGGTGGCCTCGCTGCAGGGCGGCGCGTTCGACTATCTGAGCAAGCCCTTCGACGTGGACAAAGCGGTCGAACTGATTCAGCGGGCCGTCGATGAAAGCCTGCGCGAAGAGCAGGCCGATGAAGCGCATAACGAAGCCCCCGAACTGCTCGGCCAGGCCCCGGCCATGCAGGATGTGTTCCGCGCCATCGGTCGCCTGGCGCATTCGCAGGTCACCGTGCTGATCACGGGAGAGTCGGGCTCGGGCAAGGAGCTCGTCGCCCGCGCCCTGCACAAGCACAGCCCGCGCTCGGGTGGGCCGTTTGTCGCCATCAACACCGCGGCCATTCCGAAGGATCTGCTGGAAAGCGAGCTGTTCGGCCACGAGCGCGGCGCCTTCACTGGCGCGCAGACCATGCGGCGCGGCCGCTTCGAGCAGGCAGAAGGCGGCACGTTGTTCCTCGACGAAATCGGCGACATGCCTCTTGAACTGCAGACCCGCCTGCTGCGCGTGCTGTCCGATGGACACTATTACCGCGTGGGCGGACACAGCGCGATCAAGTCGCATGTGCGGGTCATTGCCGCCACGCACCAGAACCTCGAACAACGTGTGGCTCAGGGCCAGTTCCGCGAGGATCTGTTTCACCGTCTCAACGTCATCCGCCTGCGCCTTCCGGCCCTGCGCGAGCGCAGCGAAGACATCGCTCCGCTCACCAAGCATTTCCTGCAGCGCAGCGCGCAGGAGCTCGGCGTCGAGGCCAAGCGCATCTCCGCCGAGGCCCTGCGCGTGCTGCAGCAGTTCCCCTTTCCCGGCAATGTGCGGCAGTTGGAGAATCTGTGTCAGTGGCTGACCGTCATGGCGCCAGCGCAGACCATTCAGGTCAAAGACCTGCCCGACGATGTGAGAGAGGCAGTGCGCGCTGCGGAAGCGCCGATGCCTGCTGCGGCGGCAACAGCGTCGGCCGAAATCCCCCTCACTGCGTCCTTAAACCCCGATTCAACGCCGATTCAGCCTTCGAACGAGGACTGGGAGCACCGCGTCGAACAGGTGGCCCAGGGTTTGATCCGCAGCGGCGAGCCCGATGTCATGCACCATCTGACCCAGCGATTCGAACGCGCGGTCATTGCCGCCGCGCTGGCGCAGACCCACGGTCGGCGCATCGAAGCGGCGCAAAAACTCGGCATCGGCCGCAACACCATCACCCGAAAAATTCAGGAACTGGGGATGGAAGAGTAGGGCAGGTCACACGACGGCCATCACCGGCGCGTGATCGCTGGGGCGTTCGTTCTTGCGCGGCGCCTTGTCGATGACGCAGTTCTGCAGCGAATCGCGCAAACCCTTGCTCACCAGAATGTGGTCGATGCGCAGGCCCTGATTCTTGCGGAAGGCCAGATTGCGGTAATCCCACCAGCTCCAGCTCTTGGGCGGCTGTTCAAAGGCGCGAAAGGCATCGATCAGGCCGAGCCTAAGCAGCGCCTCGAAATGACCGCGCTCTTCGGGCGTGCAGTGAATCTGCCCGGCCCAGGCGACCGGATCAAACACATCACGATCTTCCGGGGCAATGTTGAAGTCGCCCATCAGCGCCACTTTGGCATGGCGCTGCAGTTCCGCGGCGACCCACGCCTGCAGCGCATCGAGCCAGCGCATTTTGTAGGCGAACTTGTCGCTATCCGGCGCCTGCCCATTGGGAAAATAGGCGCCGATCACCCGCAGGTCGCCGAAGGTCGCGGCGATCACGCGCGCCTGCGCATCCTCGAAACCGGGAATGCCGCGCTGCACCTCGGCCGCTTCGTGGCGGCTGAGCAAGGCCACGCCGTTGTAGGTCGGCTGACCGAGGCACACGCTGTGATAACCCGCGTTCAGCAGCTCGGCATGCGGAAACCGCTCATCGGTCAGCTTGGTTTCCTGCAGCGCCAGCACGTCGGGCGACTGGGCCTGTAGCCAGTCGAGCACCTGCGGCAGGCGCACGGAGAGGGAGTTGACATTCCAGGTGGCGATTTTCATGGTCGTAGCTTTTTCAAACCGCCTATTCTGCCTGCGGCGCGCCAGCGGGAAACTTGCATCTGGATACATTCGCTTTATTTGAGATGTTATAAAGTAACAACAAATTCACTTCAGAGATTTCCC
>DZDA01000088.1 GCA_022730375.1 Thiomonas intermedia | reverse complement strand
CTGTCGTTTTCAGGTCGGCATATTCTGGTCGCAATGACCCGATAAGATGCGGCCATGCGAATTCTTCTAGCCAACGATGATGGGTATCTGGCCCCCGGCCTAGCCGCGCTCTTTGATGGGTTGCGGGCGCACTGGGATGTGACGGTCATTGCGCCCGAACAGAACGCGAGTGCCGCGTCGAACGCGCTCACGCTGAATCGGCCTCTGTCGGTCTACACCGCCAGCAATGGCTTTCGGTATGTGAACGGCACTCCGTCGGACTGTGTGCACATCGCGCTGACGGGCTTGCTCGATTTCCGCCCGGATCTGGTGGTGAGCGGGGTAAACAACGGGGCCAATCTCGGCGACGACACGATCTATTCGGGCACAGTGGCCGCAGCGACCGAGGGTTATTTGTTCGGCATTCCCGCCTTGGCCATCTCGCTGGTCGAGAAGGGCTGGGGGCATCTGGACACAGCGGTCGCCGTGGCGGTTGAGGTGGTGGCCAAGCTGGTCGAAGACCTGCCGCAACAAGCGCAGTTGCTCAACTTGAACGTTCCTAACCGCCCTTTGAATGAGCTCGGCGGCGTACGCGTGACCCGTCTGGGCAAGCGGCATCCGAGCCAGCCCGTGGTGGTGCAGAAAAACCCTTATGGCGACACGATTTACTGGATCGGTGGCGCCGGTGCGGCGCTGGACCAGCAGGCGGGCACCGACTTCGATGCCATCGCTCAGGGATGCGCCTCTCTTACGCCGCTGCAACTGGATTTGACGCACCATGCTCAGATCCAGACCTGTGCTGCCCGCTTTGAAAAGCGAGGCAGTGCGTGAGTGCGGGCAGCAAGTCGCCGCAGCGCTTTGTGCACTGGCCTGCGCGCCAAGCGGTTGATGCCGCGCTCAACAAGACGCCCACAACACCCCCCCCGCCGAGAGGGCAGTTGGGGGGCGCGCGAACCGTTGCGTTGCCCGTACCCCGCGAACTGCAAACGCGCGGTGCGTCGCAAGGCCCGTCGCGCTGCCTGCCGCGTCAGGCCGGGCTTGACTCGGACGCGGTGCGTCGCGGCATGGTCGACAAATTGCGGCAGTCGGGCAACTTTGACGAGCGGGTGCTACAGGCCTTGCAGGATGTGCCGCGCCATCATTTCGTCGATCCTGGGCTGGCCGCCCAGGCCTATCTCGACAACGCACTGCCTATCGGTTTTGAACAAACCATCTCCAAGCCCTCGGTCGTGGCTCGCGGCCTGGATGCGGCGCTCAAGGCTCTGGCACCGCGCGTCAATCTGGGCAAGGTGCTCGACATCGGCACTGGCTGTGGCTACGCCGCGGCCGTGGCGGCCAGGGTGGCGGCAGACGTCTACAGCGTCGAGCGCATACGCGCGCTGCACGATCTGGCGCGCAACAATCTGCGCGCCTTGCGGGTGCCGAACCTGCGTTTGATTCTGGGCGACGGTATGCTGGGGTGTTCGCAGGGCGCCCCGTTTGACGCGATTTTGTCGGGGGCTGCGGCGCTGACTTTGCCGCAGATCTGGCTCGATCAGTTGGTGGTGGGTGGGGTGCTCATTGCGCCCATCGGCGACCCGCAGCAACTCTTGCTGTACCGCAAGCGCTCTGCCACCACATTCGACATGCAGTCACTCGAAGGCGCCAAATTCGTCCCCTTAAAATCTGGTTTGACCTGAATCGACGCTGCTCATTGACATCGCCCACCATGCGGATTGCCCTGCTCGCCCTTACTCTTTCTGCCGCTGCCATGCTGGGCGCCTGTACCTCGGTGGCGCTGGCTCCCGTGCCGGTCGAGTCCAAAACCTTCCAGAAAGTGCCCCCGGTCTACGCGCCGCCCGCAACGGTGGCTGCGGCGCCTGCGGGCATCGCGACCGCAGCTTCGTCCTCCCTTGCGGGACAGCCGGGGTATTACACCGTGCAGCCCGGCGACACCTTGCGGCGCATCGCCCTGCAATACGGGACGACCTGGCAGACCCTGGCGCAATGGAACAACCTGGGCGATCCGAACGTGATCGAGGTCGGTCAGGTGCTGCGCGTTGCTCCGCCACAAGGTGCGACGCAAGTAGCCGGGGCAACGGCACCCGCCGCCTCTGCACCGTCGCTGCCAGCCGGGAGCACTGCGCAGAGCTTTGCCGTCACGCCGCTGGCACCTGTGGCCCCGGTCACGGCACCGCCGCCCGCTCCAACCCCCGTGAAGCCCACGGTAGCCGCTGCAGTGCCGCCAGCACCTGTCACCCCCGCCAGCCCGCTGCCCGCGGGGCCTGCGGTCATGGCCAGCAATCTGACCACAGCCACGCACGACGGCATCATCTGGTCATGGCCGGCCAGCGGCAAGATTATTCAGGGCTTCAATGGCACGACGAGCAAAGGCATCGATATTGCGGGCAATCTGGGCGACCCGGTCTATGCCGCGGCAGCGGGCCGGGTGGTGTATGCCGGCTCGGAATTGCGCGGGTTCGGCAAGCTCATCATCGTCAAACACAACGACGATTACATCAGCGTGTACGCCCACAACAACGTCATGCTGGTGAAGGAAAACGAAACCGTGAAGCGCGGACAGAAGATCGCCGAGATGGGTTCGACCGACGCCCCACGAGTTGAACTTCACTTCGAGATCAGACTGCGCGGCAAGTCCATCGATCCCATCGGGCTCTTGCCCAAACAGCCCTGACCGCTCGCATGCCGCGCCGCCCCAAACTGGTCTCCGACTCGCCCTCTGAACAAGGGGCGTCTGTCCCGGCGACGAGCAATACTCCTGCCAGGTCTGCCCCACAGAACGGCGCAGAAGCCTGGAAAGCGGTTGCGCAGGAGAGCCCAGCCGCGGCGGGTGCGCAGTCGTCTGGTCCCGCGCCGACAGGCTTGCCCTGCCCGCCGGCTTCCATCGGGGCCATCGACGATGAATCGGGCGTCAGCGCACTGCAGGTCTATCTCAACCACATCCGCGCCAAACCCCTGTTCACGCCCGAGCAGGAATTTGAGGCGGCGACCCGCGCCAAGGAGGGCGATTTCGAGGCGCGTCAGGCTATGGTGGAGCACAACCTGCGACTGGTTGTGAGCATCGCCAAGGCCTATGTCGGCCGCGGCGCGGCACTGGGCGATTTGATCGAAGAAGGCAACCTCGGCCTGATTCACGCCATCGAAAAATTCGAACCTGAACGCGGGTTTCGTTTTTCCACCTATGCAAGCTGGTGGATCCGCCAAAGCATCGAACGCGCGCTGATGCAGCAGGTGCGCACCATCCGCCTGCCGGTGCATGTCATTCGCGAACTCAACCAGGTGCTGCGGGCGCGCAAGCATCTGGAGCAGGCGGCCGACTATCGCGGCCAGACCTCAGACGAAGACGTGGCCGCGCTCCTGGGGCGCAGTACGGAAGAGGTGACGGACTTGCTCGCCCTGGCCGAGCAGCCGACTTCCCTGGACGCCCTGCGCGAAACCCAGAGCGGCGAGAGTTACGCCGATCAGTTCGCCGACCAGAACGCGCTCAGCATGGAAGAGCAGACGCAGACCCGCGAAGTCGAGGCTCTGGTTGATTCCTGGGTAGGGGCGTTGGCCGAGCGTGAGCGCGAAGTGATCGAAGCCCGTTTTGGGCTGCACGGACGCGAGCTGGAAACGCTGGAGTCGCTGGCGCAACGCCTCGGCCTCACGCGCGAGCGCGTGCGCCAGATCCAGCAAGAGTCCTTGCTCAAACTCAAGGGACAACTGGCGCGCAACGGGGTCGACCGAGGTTCGCTGCTTTAAGGTTGGCGGAACTGGCTTGCTCTGGCTTGTTCTGCCTTGTTGATGTCTGCTCCCCGCCATGATTCGCACGCCCATCGTCACCTTTGATATTGAAACCATCCCCGACCCCGAAGCGCTGCGCGCTGCGGGGCTGGCCGACGCCGAGCTCGACGACGCTGCCGCCGTGCTTCAGGCGCAGGCCCGCCGTCTGGAAAAGACCGGGAGCGATTTTCTCCCGGTCCATTGCCAGCGCGTGCTGGTCATCTCGTGCACGTTTCGTAATCACGAGGGGCTGAAGATCCACTCCTTCGTCGATCAAGGTGGGCAGGAAGGGCAGGTGGTGCAGAGCTTTTTCCGCGTGATCGAAAAACACGCGCCTCAGCTCGTTTCCTGGAACGGGGGCGGTTTTGACCTGCCTGTGCTGCACTACCGCGGTCTGGTGCATGGGGTGACGGCGCCGAAATACTGGGATATGGGCGAAGATGACCGAGAGATGAAGTGGAATAACTACATTTCCCGCTACCACACCCGGCATCTCGACCTGATGGACCTGCTGGCGCTCTACCAGCCGCGCGCCAACGCGCCGATGGACGTGCTGGCCAAGCTGTGCGGCTTTCCCGGCAAGCTGGGCATGGACGGCAGCAAGGTTTACGAGGCCTGGCTGGCAGGGCAGACCGACGACATCCGCCGCTATTGCGAGACCGATGTCATGAACACCTATCTGCTGTATTGCCGCTACCAGCTCATGCGCGGGGGTTTGTCCGCGAGCGAATACGCCGATGAGATCGACTTGGTGCGACACACCCTGGGCGCCCTCGCGGCGCTGGAATCGCACTGGCAGGAATATCTCGCCGCCTGGCCGGAGCAAGCCGCCGCGCGGGAAGGCTAGGGTCTGTTCCAATAGCCGGATGGAACAACGATTGGAATGGCTGCAGATCGACAGCTTGGATCTTGAAGCCCGCGGTGTCGGGCGCAGCGAAAATGGCAAAGTGGTGTTCGTCGCCAATGCCTTGCCCGGAGAACGGGTGCAGGCGCGCATCCACCGCAGCAAGCGCAACTGGGAGTCTGGCGAGGCCGTGGCCTGGGCTAGCACTGCAAGCAGCCGGGTGACGCCGCGATGCCCCCATTTTGGCGTTTGCGGCGGCTGCAGCATGCAGCATGTCGATCCCGCCGCGCAGTTGGCGTTCAAGCAGCGCATTCTCGAAGATGATTTCTGGCATTTAAGCCGCCTGAAGCCGCAACTCCTTCTGCGGCCAATCGCCGGGCCCGACTGGGGCTATCGCACCCGCGCGCGGCTGACCGTTCGCCTGGTGGTGAAAAAGGGCGGGGTGTTGGTCGGTTTTCACGAAAAGGGCTCCAGCTATGTTGCGGATATGCGCAGTTGCGCGGTTTTGCCGAGGGCAGTCTCCGATCTGTTGCTGCCCTTGCGCGAGCTGATCGCAGGCCTGTCCCGACCTGAACGCGCGCCGCAGATCGAACTGGCGATGGGCGATCGGGTGATCGTTCTGGTGTTGCGCCACCTCGAACCCTTGACCGACGCTGATCGGCAACGCCTGCACGACTTTGAACAACAGCACGGCGTGCAGTGGTGGCTTCAGCCCAAAGGGCCCGATTCGGTGGCGCCGCTAGACCCCGACGCCGAACCACTGAGCTATGCCTTGCCCGAGTTCGGCATCGTCATGCCATTTCGGCCGACCGATTTCACCCAGGTGAACCCGCAGATCAACCGCGTGATGGTGGCGCGGGCCTTGCGTCTGCTGAGAGCCCGGCGTACTGACCGGGTGATCGACTGGTTTTGCGGTTTGGGCAATTTCACCCTGCCCATCGCCACCCAGGCGCGGCAGGTGCTGGGCGTGGAGGGCAGCGCTACGCTGGTGGCGCGGGCGCTGGACAACGCTTTGCACAACGATCTGCAGGACAAGGTCGTGTTCACCGCCCGCAATCTGTTCGAGATGAGCGCGGACGATCTGAGAGCCTACGGCGAGGCCGACCTGTGGCTGGTGGACCCGCCGCGCGATGGCGCGCTGGCACTGTGCAAGGCGCTGGCCGAGGCGGTGAACGGGCCGCTGGGAACGCCGGGCGAGGAGGAGACGCGGGCCGCAGGGGAGGCAAGCGCGGCGCCCAAGCCGGTCACGCCCCCAGTCATACCCCCGGCCGCGCCATTCAAACCGCCGCGCCGCATTGTTTATGTGTCCTGCAATCCGGCAACCCTGGCGCGCGATGCCGGCCTGCTGGTGCATCAGGCGGGGTACGCCTTGCGCGCGGCGGGTGTGATGAATATGTTTCCTCACACGGCCCATGTGGAATCGATGGCGGTGTTCGAGCGCGATTGAGCCCCTCTTAGCCCATGAAAAACGCCCGCAATTGCGGGCGCTTTTTATGGGACTGTTTCGCGCTTACCGGCGTCCGCCGCCGCTGAAAAAGCTCAGGATGGACAACAGGTTGACGAACACGTTGTAGATGTCGAGGTAGATGGACAGGGTGGCAGTGATGTAGTTGGTTTCACCGCCCTTGATGACGCGCTGCACATCGATCAGCATGAAGGCCGAGAAAATCACGATGGCCACGACCGAGAAGGTCAGCATCAGCGCAGGCAGCTGCAACCAGATATTGGCGATGCCCGCGAGGATGAGCAGGATGACGCCGACGAACAGCATTTTCGACAGGCCGGACAGATCACGCTTGACCACATTTGCCAGCGTGGCCATGGCGCCGAAAATCACCGCCGTGCCGCCGAAGGCCAGCATGATGAGCTGCGGCCCGTTGCTCATGCCCAGCACGAAGCCGAGCATCTGCGACAGCATGACGCCCATGAAGAAGGTGAACAGTAGCAGCAGACCCACACCAGCGCTGGAATTTTTGGTGCGATTGATGGCGAACATCAGGCCAAAGGCACCGACCAGAAAGACGATCATGGTCATGCCGGGGCTTTGCGCCATGGCCAGATTCAGGCCGGTAGCCATGCCGACCCAAGCGCCGATCACGGTAGGAATGAGCGAAAGGGCCAGCAGCGAATACGTCTGCCGCAGCACCTTGTTGCGAACAGTTGTGGCGCCGCCGGGTTGGGCGTAGATGGTGTAATCGCGTTGTTCATTCATGGCAAAACTCCGTTCCTGGAAGTGGACGCTACTGATCAGACTAACACAGGCTAAATACGTTCCACGACATGCATTTCAATCCCGCGCGCATGAATTTGCAAGCCTTGTGAGCGCGGGTTAAGCCCGGGTTCAGGTCGTCAGGCCAGTTGCGGGGCGCTGCCGTAGACGTTTTGCAGACGCTCAAGCGCGCCCTGCAGGGTGATGTGGTGATTCTGCGGGCCATGCATGGCGATTTTTTCCGCTCCGAGCACATTGCCCAGGCGGGTGCTGTCGGCCAGGGTCCAGCCTTTGGACAGCCCGAACAACAAACCGGCGCGGAAGGCATCGCCACAACCGGTCGGGTCGAGCACCTGGCTGGCGGGTACGCCGGGAATGTCGGTCGCGCCGCCGCCCTCGCTCCAGATGCGGCAGCCGTGTTCGCCGCGGGTGACGATCACCCCGCGCACTTGGGATGCGATGTGGTCGAGGCTCCAGCCGGAGCGCTCCACCAGCAGTTCAGCCTCGTAGTCGTTGACCGCCACCCAGCTCGCTTTGGCGATGAAATCGCGCAGATCGGCGCCGTCGAACAGCGGCATGCCCTGACCCGGATCGAAGATGAACGGAATGCCCGCTGCGGCGAGCTGCGCCGCATGGTCGATCATGGCCGAGCGGCCGTCTGGCGCGATGATGGCCAGATCGACCCCGGCATTCAGCGGCACGGGCAGCTCGTGCGCCCGGCCCATGGCGCCGGGGTGGAAGGAGGTGATCTGGTTGTTGTCGCGGTCGGTGATGATGTGCGCCTGCGCGGTAAAACTGTCGGCCAGTTGCCCGACGTAAGTGCGCGGAATGTGCAGCGCGTCGAGGCGGTCGAGATAGCTCTGGCCATCCGCGCCCAGGGCGCCGAGGATGAGCGGCTTGCCGCCCAGCAGCGCCAGGCTGTAGGCGATGTTGCCCGCACAGCCGCCAAACTCGCGCCGCATGGTGGGCACCAGAAAGCTGATGTTCAGAATATGCACTTTGTCGGGCAGGATGTGCTCGGCAAAGCGGCCGTCGAACGTGGTGATGGTGTCAAACGCGAGCGAACCGCAGATGAGGGTGGACATGAGGTTCAGCCTTCGAAGCGCAGGGCGGGGAAGAGAATGACGTCGCGGATGCTGGGCGCGTCGGTGAGCAGCATGACCAGCCGGTCGATGCCGATGCCGCAGCCGCCGGCCGGCGGCATGCCGTATTCCAGCGCCCGTACATAGTCGGCGTCGAAATACATCGCCTCGTCGTCTCCGGCTTCCTTGGCCTGCACCTGCGACTGAAAGCGGGCGGCCTGGTCTTCGGGGTCGTTCAGCTCGGAGAAACCGTTGGCGATTTCGCGGCCGGTGATGAACAGCTCAAAGCGCTCGGTCGTGTTCGCATCGGCATCGGCGGCACGTGCCAGGGGCGACACTTCCACGGGATAGTCAACGATGAAGGTCGGTTCCCACAGCAGATGCTCGGCGACTTCTTCAAACAGCGCGAGTTGCAAGGCGCCCAGCCCCATGCCCTTGAGTTTGTGGGGGGCGTGATCGGCATCGAGACGGCGCAACTCGCCGCGCAAAAAGCCGTCATCGGCCAGTTGCGCGTCGGTGTAGTCGGGGGCGTGCTTCTGGATGGCCTGCGTCAAGGTGAGCCGCGCAAACGGCGCGCTCAAGTCCAGCGTACGCCCCTGGTGCGTGAGCACCGCCGCGCCGCAGGTGAGTTGCGCGGTGTTGCGAATCAGCGCCTCGGTGAAATCCATCTGGTCGCGGTAGGTCCACCAGGCGGCGTAAAACTCCATCATGGTGAATTCGGGGTTGTGCCGCGGGCTCAGGCCTTCGTTGCGGAAGTTGCGGTTGATCTCGAACACCCGCTCGAAGCCGCCCACCAGCAGGCGCTTGAGGTAAAGCTCGGGCGCGATGCGCAGATACATCTGCTGATCGAGCGCGTTGTGATGCGTGGTGAACGGCTTGGCCGCAGCGCCTCCGGGAATGGGGTGCAGCATGGGCGTTTCCACCTCCATGAAGCCCGCTGCCAGCATTTCATTGCGCAGCGCCGCAATGGCCTTGCTGCGCAGCGCGAAGCGTTCGCGCGATTCCGGCGTGACGATCAGATCGACATAGCGCTGGCGGTAGCGCGTTTCCACATCTTCGAGGCCGTGAAACTTGTCGGGCAAGGGGCGCAGCGACTTGACCAGCAGGCGCACCTGCTCGGCCCGAATGGTCAGCTCGCCAGTGCGCGTTTTGAACAGTACGCCCTCGCAACCGATCCAGTCGCCCAGATCATGGTGCTTGAACGCGGCGTGGGCCTCCTCGCCGGTGACGTCGTTGGAGACGTGGATCTGGATGCGCCCCGTGCTGTCCTGCAAGGTGGCGAAGCTGGCCTTGCCCATGATGCGCTTGAGCATCATGCGGCCCGCCACGTGCACGCGCACGCTCGCAGCCTCCAGCGCCTCGGGTTCGTCGCCCCCGTGCTGCGCCTGCAGGCTGGCGGCCTGGTGCGTGGGCTTGAAATCATTGGGGAACGCCGGGCCGGCCTCGCGCAACGCGGAGAGTTTGGCGCGGCGTTCCGCGATCAGAGGGCTGTCGTCAGTGACGGACGGATGGTGGGCGTCAGTATTCATGCGGGATGGAGGGACGGTTTCTCAGGAATGTCCACGATGTCGAAGCGGTGCGGGGTGGGGCAGCTTGCGCGCCGCTCACGCGCCAAACCGACCGATTTTAGCCGCCCCTCACGCCTGAGCATTCCCCAGTCACAGCCCCAGCCACAACCCCAGCCAGAACAAGCCGATCAGACCGAATTGCGCCGCCAAATTGACCGCGCCAAACGTCCACTGCGCCCCGGCAAAACCGGCAACGATCTTGCTCACTGCGTTGGTCGCCAGGGCAATGCCGATGGCCAGCAAGGCCTGCCAGGACGAAAAAGCGCCGTTGACCGCCATTTGCGCGGCAGAAGCGGCCGCTGCGTGCGCGTCGGCAAATCCTGCCAGCCCGGTTGCCGCCAGCGCCGCATCGCTGCCCAGCACACTGCGCGCGGCCTCGGCGGCCAGCAGCACGCCCGCAAGAAGGGCCGCAAACAACAACGCCTGCAGCGGCTGGAACGGACGTTGCGCTGCTTCCGCTTCATCAGGCAACGCCAAACTCTGCGGCGAGCGGCGCGCCAGACGCCATGTTGCCCCCACCGCCAGCAGCGCGCCCGCCCCGTATAGCCCCACGGCGGGCAGCAGACCGGGGAGCAAAGCCGGTTCGATCAGCGCGACGAGCGCACTCAACTCCACCACGGTGGCCACATTCGACAACAAAGCCGCCCGCAAGCAATCGCCCTGCATGGCGACATGCAGCCGAGCGCGTTGCGCCATGCTGGCGATGGTGGCCGTGCTGGAAACAAACCCGCCAGCCAGCCCGGAAAGCGCCAGGCCGCGCTGGCTGCCAAACGCCCGCACCGCCACATGCCCCACCGACTGAATCGCCATTACCAACACGGCCAGCAGCCAAAGCGTATGCAGATTCAGCCCCGCCAGCCAGGCGATGGGCCGATCGGGCAGCAGCGGCAGCACGACCAGCGCCGCTGCCGCCAGCAGCAGACCGGATTCCAGTTCCTGCGTGCTCAAAACATGGCGCACAAATCCATGCAGCATCGTTTTGGCCGCCAAAATGCCCGCGACCACCACGCCCAGCCCCGCAGCCCAGCCGGGGGACTGCTGGGCGAGCGCGCCAATCAACACGGTGAGCAGAAGGGCGAATTCCGTCGTCAGCCCCGGGTCGGCCTGGCGCGTTTGCGCATATCCCGCAAACGTCAGCAAGGCAAAAGCCGCCAGCACCACCCCCAGCGCAACCGGCCCCAGCACGCCCGCAGTCGAACC
>DZDA01000087.1:4351-10761 GCA_022730375.1 Thiomonas intermedia | reverse complement strand
GCCTCATCCCCCACGGGGGGCGGGCTGGGCGCAGCCCGGCCCTGGGGGCGCTCAGTCGCAGCGCTGGCTGCTGACTTCGATGCCTTGGCCCTGGGCGCAGAGCCAGAGGGCTTGGGCGCGGCGGGTTGCGCTGTGGGCGGCGTCGCAGTCCCAGTCGGAGAGGACTTGCCGTAGTTGGCCGCCTTGCCAGTGGTTGCGCGGGCGGTGGGTGTGGCCGTGGATCATCCAGGTGCAGGCGGCGCGGGCCAGCCAGCGGCGGGCCTCGGCGGGGTCGGCGTCGGCCCAGTTTTCGGGGCGGGCTTGCGCGGCGTTGCTGGCTGCGCGCATGGCGCGGGCCTGCTGCACGCGAGCAGCCAAAGGCTGGGCCAGCACTTGCCGCTGCCACTCGGCGTTGCGGACGGTGGCGCGGAATTGTTGGTAGGCGGTGTCGGCGGTGCAGAGCTGGTCGCCGTGGGTGAGGAGGGTGCGCTCGGCCTGAAACGTGAGCACGACGGGGTCGGGCAGGATTTGCGCGCCGGTGGCTTGGGCGAAGCGCTGGCCGAGCAGAAAGTCGCGGTTGCCGTGCTGTACAAACAGGGCGCGGCCCGAGTCGGTGTAGGCGCGCAGCGCGCCAGCGATGTCTTGGGCGCAGGCGGCGTCTTCAGGTGCGACGGCCAGGGCGGCGGGGTCGAGCAGATCGTCGCCGATCCAGGCCTCGAACAGGTCGCCAAGGATGAACAGGGCGTCGGCCGCGCGGGCGGGGCCGGCTAGCCAGGCGATGAAAGTTTGCGTGGTGCGCGGGGCCTGCGCACCTAGATGAAGATCGGAGACGAGGGCGATGCGCCTCCAGCCGGACGGGGCAATCAGGCTGGGGAACGCGGGCTCGGGGCGGGAGGCGTGCGCGGCGTCCTCTGCGGACAAGGTGTTAGCCGACACGCGAACTGCCGTCCCGATCTTGCCGTTATATCGTTGTCAAACTTCGCGCCGTCAGACTTCGACGGCTTTGAGGATGACCACGTCTTCTTGCGGCACGTCGTCGTGAAAACCCTTGCGGCCGGTTTTCACGCTCTTGATCTTGTCCACCACGTCTTGTCCCTCGACCACTTTGCCGAACACGGCGTAGCCCCAGCCTTGTGCGGAGGGCGCGGTGTGGTTGAGGAAGGCGTTGTCGGCGACGTTGATGAAGAACTGTGCGGTGGCCGAATGCGGATCGGAGGTGCGCGCCATGGCCAGGGTGTAACGGTCGTTTTTCAGGCCGTTGTTGGCTTCGTTCTGGATGGCGGCGAGGGTGGGCTTTTGCTTCATGTCTGGGGTGAAGCCGCCACCCTGGATCATGAAGCCGTCGATCACGCGGTGAAAGACGGTGCCGTCAAAGTGGCCCGAGCGCACATAGGCCAGGAAGTTTTCGCTCGACTTGGGGGCGTGCTCGGTGTCGAGTTCGATGCGGATGTTGCCGTGGTTGGTTTGGAGTTCGACCATGATGGGCTTTCTGCTTTCAGGTTTAGTTGAGGAGTTTGGCGTCTTCAATGACGATGGGCTTGACCGGCACGTTCTGGAACGGGCCGTCATTTTTGGTGGGCACGGCGACAATTTTGTCGATCACGTCCATGCCCGAGACGATTTTTCCGAACACGGCATAGCCGTAGCCGTCAGGCTTGGGATAGTCGAGGCTGGCGTTGTCGGCCACGTTGACGAAGAACTGCGAGGTGGCCGAGTTGGGGTCGGACGTGCGCGCCATGGCGATGGTGCCCTTGAGGTTGCGCAGGCCGTTCTGGCTCTCCAGCGGAATGGGCGCGCGGGTGGGTTTTTTCTGCATGTCGGCGGTGAAGCCGCCGCCTTGCACCATGAAGCCGGGAATCACGCGGTGGAAGATGGTGCCCTTGTAGAAGCCGCTTTTCACATAGTCGAGAAAGTTGGCCACGGTTTTGGGGGCGCGAGCGGGGTCGAGCTGCACCACGAATTTGCCCATGGTGGTGGTGAATTCCACCTTGGGTTGGGCTGCGGGGGCGTCGGCAGCTTGCGCGACGGGGAGCGCGGCTGCGGACATCAGGCTCAGTGCGGCGAGGATGGGGGCGACGCGCTGCAGCACCATGCGCTGCAGGTTGGGGAACGATGGGCGGGACGGGGTGGTCAGGCTGGAATTCATTATGAAACGCTTCCTTGGAAAATGAGTTGCCATTGTGTGCTGCGTTGCGCCCAGTATTGGCGATAGAGGGTGTTGCCCGGCGTATTGGCGACGGAGTCGGCAGCACTGTACTGCACGACGATTTGCCCCGGGGATTGCAGGATGGTGAATGCGCCGGGATTGACAGGGGTTGTTTGCGCGGGCGCAAGCGCAGCGGAGGCGGCTGCCAGCGCATCCTGCGGCCGCAGGCCTTGTGTGGCGGAACGGGTGATGTCGGGCTGCAACTGGGTGGTGATGCGCTGGCGCTGGGCGCCCCACTGCGAGGCGCTCAGCCATTGCACATGGCGGGTGATGACCACCGGGGTGCTGCCCGCCGGGGTGTCGGCCATGAGGCTGCGCACGTCCGGGTTGGACAGCACCACGCAGCCGTCAGACGCTAGGGGAACCCGGGCATAGCTGTCTGGCGGCGTGCGGTGCAGCCAGACGCCAAAGCCGGTGTGGCCTTGCTGCTTGTCCCACTCATTGGGGTAGTTCAGCGTGAGCGCGCCGGCGCCATAGAGCGGCTTGAGGTCTTTGGCGCCGATTTTGCGGGTGATGAAGTAAAGGCCCAGCGGCGTTTTCATATCGCCGACCTGGGTCTTGCCCGCGCCGAGCTTGCCCTGGCTGAAGTAATAACTCGCCTCAAGCTGGGGCACGCCGTTGCGTTGCTCAAAAAGATAGAGACGCGAACGGGCGGTATCCACCACGATGGCACGCTGCACGTCGGGCGCCAGCGCCACCAGATTGGCGGCAATCGCCCCGGTCGGGGGCGGTGCGGTGTAGGCGGCGAGGCGGGCCAGAGCCTCCGCCCGAAACTCCAGAATGCGGGCGTGTTGCTGCGCCTGTTGTTTCGAAAGCGCGGGTGGCGCGGCCGCGGCGAAGCCCGCAGGGTTTCCGACGCTGGCTTGCATGACGTCGCCCAAAAGCAATTGCGCCAGGGAGAAATGCGGGTAGTCCCGCGCCAGTTGCTCGGCCTGGGCCCGCGCCGCGTCGAGGTGGCCGGCAGCGACTTCGGCGTAGGCGTGGAGCAGGCGTCGTTCCGCGCCGTCCTGGTTGGGGAGTGCGCTCAGCGAGGTGGTGAGTTTGAGCAGGGTGCGCGCCGAAACGACGGGCTGCTGCACTGAACCGGTGGACGGGCCCGCGGCGCTGCTGCCCAACTCGCCTGTCGGTTCGGCCGCTGGGTCATACAGGAGGCGACTGCCCGGTGCGGCGCTGGGCGCCGCGTTGTAGTCGATCGCGGCGCGGGCCGCGAACACCAGCGGCACGCACAGCAGCGCCCAAGGCAACAACTTGCGCAGAGGAGGGCGGCGGAATGCGGGCTTCACGGCGGATCGATGAGGGGCGCTTGAAATCACAGCCTAAATGAGGCGCCTTGCAGTGGCTAGAGTGGCCGTTCAGCCGACGATCTCACGCACGATCAGCCACTTGCCGTTTTCACGCTGCATTTGCAGGGTTTTCGGGCCGTCAAAATCGAGCGAGCCGGAGGTGTAGTGCTGACGGAAGCGCGCGTTGGCTTTGTCGCCGTCGATCTGCACCTTGAGCGCGTGCACTTTCACCGTGATCTTGGCTTTGTCGGAAATGCGTGCGCGGCGCTGATCTTTCCAGGCGCCCAGGCTCATGCCCTTGTCAGGCTTGAAATTGGGGGCGTAGGCGGCGAAATAGCCTGGCAGATTCTTGTTTTGCTAGGCGTCGGCCCAGCGCTCGACCGCTTCCGACACCGCCGCCTGTTCGCTGGCGTTAGTCTGCACAGGCGCGGCGGCGGGCGCCGGTTTGTTTTCGGCGGGTGCGGGCGCGGCAGGTTTGGCGGCAGCCGGGGCCGTTGGCGCGGGCTCGGGTTTGGCCGCGGGTTTTTCGGCGGCCACCACTACCGGTTTCGGTGCAGGCGCGGCCGCAGCGGGCTTGGCCTCGGCTTTGGTTTCTTTCGCGGGCTGCGCCGTGGTCACTTTCAAGGGCGCCGCAGAGCCTGTTTGAACGGCGGGATTTTTGCCCTGCTCGAACAATTCGCGAATCAGGTTGAGCTTGACTCGGGCGCTGGCGTTTTCATCGGGGGCGAGTTGCAGCGCCTTTTGGTAGGCCTGGCTGGCGAGCTTGGCGTAGATGTCGCCCAGGTTGGCCTGCGCGGTGGCATAGCTCGGGTTGGTGCGTATGGCCATATCGAGCGCGGCTCTAGCCTTGTCATACTGGCCTTGCTGGGCATACAGCACGGCCAGATTGTTGTAGGGCTCGGGCAGTTCGGGGTATTGCCCGGTGAGCGACTGGAAGATTTTGATGGCCTGGGCGTCTTTTTTCTGCTCGGTCAGAATGACGCCCTTGAGAAACTGGTACTGCGGGTCTTTGGGCTTTTGCGCCAGCAGCGTGTCCACCTGCGTCAGCGCACTGCTCAGATCGCCTTTTTGCAGGCTTTGGCTGACACTGGCCGCGTCTGCCGCCCAGACGGTTGGCGCACTCAGCGTGAGGGCGATCAGAGTGGCGAGAAGGCGATTTCGCATTGGGTGACTGGGTGAGTGGTCTGAAGTCTGGACAAACGCCGTGCGGACTGGCGATGCGCAGCGCGGATTCAAGTGCAGCGCGCCGAGCCGGAAACCGGCTGCTTGTGCTAAGTTTTTAATTTTATCCGGGGACTTGAGAGCGCCCCCAAACCTGCCACGTTCGCGTCAGGCCCCCCGAGGGGGATGAGAAAACTTGGGGCGGCCCTGCGTTTTCTCATGAGCGCTCGCGCACAAACCAGGGTCTTCCCGCCACACTCCATGACTGCGTTGCATCTTCACAATACCCTCACCCGCGGTAAAGACCGCTTTGCGCCCATAGAGCCGGGCCATGTTCGCATGTATGTCTGCGGCATGACGGTGTACGACTACTGTCATATCGGGCATGCGCGGGTCATGGTGGTGTTCGACTTGCTGCAGCGCTGGCTCAAGGCGCAGGGCTTGCGCGTGACTTATGTGCGCAACATTACCGATATTGACGACAAAATCATCCGCCGCGCGCAGCAAAATGGCGAAACCATCCGCGCGCTGACCGACCGCTTCATCGCCGCGATGCACGAAGATGCCGACGCTCTGGGTGTGGAGCGGCCCACGCATGAGCCGCGCGCCACCGACTATGTGCCGCAGATGCTCGACCTGATCGGCAAGCTCAAAACGCGCGGTCTGGCCTATCGCGACAGCGCAGGCGATGTGAACTTTCATGTGCGCGCGTTTCCCGGCTACGGCAAGCTGTCGGGCAAGTCGCTCGATGAACTGCGCGCGGGCGAGCGCGTGGAGGTCGATACCGCAAAACAAGATCCGCTGGACTTCGTGCTGTGGAAAGCGGCCAAACCCTCCGAGCCCGAGGAGGTGAAATGGCCTTCCGATGATGGCCCGGGCCGTCCCGGCTGGCACATCGAGTGCTCGGCCATGAGCTGCGCGCTGCTGGGCGAGACTTTCGATATTCACGGCGGCGGGGCCGATCTGCAATTTCCGCATCACGAGAACGAAATCGCGCAGAGCGAGGGCGCGAGTGGCAAGCCCATGGCCAATGTCTGGCTGCACAACGGGTTTGTGCGGGTGGATGGCGAGAAGATGTCCAAATCGCTGGGCAATTTTTTCACCATCCGCGACATCCTCAAGCATGTGGACGCCGAAACCGTGCGGCTGTTCATCGTCCGCGCGCACTACCGCAGCCCGCTCAATTACAGCGACGAACACCTGCAAGACGCCCACGCTGCGCTCACCCGTCTCTATACCGCGCTCGACCCGTTCGCCGATCTGCCTGCGCGGCTTGACTGGAGCCACCCTCGCGCGCAGGCCTTTGCCGCCGCGATGAATGACGATCTCAACACGCCCGAGGCCATGGCGGTGTTGTTCGAGCTGGCGACCGAGGTCAACAAAACAGGCGATGCCGATCTGGCGGTACTGCTCAAAGGGCTGGGCGGCGTGCTGGGTCTGCTGCAGCAGAACCCGCGCGAGTTCCTGCAAAGCAAGGCCGCCGCGGTGGATGCAGCGTGGGTGGAACAGTTGGTGCAGGCCCGTATCGCCGCCAAACAGGCGCGCAATTACACCGAGGCTGATCGCATCCGCGCCGAGCTCACAGCAAAGGGCATCGTGCTCGAAGACAAGCCCGGTGGAGTGACGGTGTGGAGAGCAGCGTGAAGGCGCCAGATCGTCCCAAGGCGGGCGTCTCCCCCTCCCAGCCTCCCCCACTGCGTGGGGGAGGAGAGACCACTCCCTCCCCACTCGTGGGCCGTCCCAAGGCGGGGCCAGCCCCCTCGGGGGGCAGCGCCGCCGCG
>DZDA01000087.1:0-4251 GCA_022730375.1 Thiomonas intermedia | reverse complement strand
CAGCGGCAAGCGTGGGGGCCTTTCCCCCCCTCGACTGGGACAAGGCCTGCTCCCACCTGCAGCGCACGGATCGCGTGATGCGCAAACTCATCAAGACGCATGCGGGTACGCGGCTGCAAAGCCGGGGCGATCCGTTTCAGACTCTGGCGCGTTCCATCATTGGCCAGCAGATTTCCGTCAAGGCGGCGCAGACGGTCTGGGATCGGCTCTGTGCCGCCGTGCCGCAAGTTGCTCCGGAACATCTGGTCGGTCTCGGCGATGACGCTCTGCGTGCTTGCGGCCTGTCGGGCCGCAAGGTCGGCTATGTGCGCGACCTCGCCGTCAAATTCCACGCCGGGGAGGTGCATCCGGACAGATGGCAGGAGATGCCCGACGAGGCCATTGCCGCTGAACTGCTGACCATCCGCGGGATTGGCCGCTGGACGGCTGACATGTTTCTGATCTTCCATCTCATGCGCCCGGACGTACTGCCCTTGGGCGACCTGGGGCTGATCAAGGGCGTGAGCCAGACGTACTTTGCCGGCGAGCCCGTGACCCAGAGCGAGGTGCGCGAAGTGGCGGCCGCCTGGGCGCCGTGGCGTTCAGTGGGGACTTGGTATATTTGGCGGAGTCTGGACCCGTTGCCGGTTGCGTATTGATTTGCGTATTGTTTTGCGTGTTTGCAACGCAGGAACGGATCATTTCCCGAGGTGAATATGAGCAAAAAAGTCTTTCTCAATTTCGAGCAGCCGGTTGCCGAACTAGAGAACAAAATCGACGAACTGCGCTTTGTGCAGGATGAATCGGCCGTCGATATTTCCGAAGAAATCGGGCGCTTGCAGAAAAAAAGCCAGCAGCTCACCAAAGACCTCTACGCCAAGCTCACGCCCTGGCAGACCACGCAGATTGCGCGGCACGCCCAGCGGCCTTACACCCTCGACTACGCCAACCAGATCTTCACCGACTTTCACGAGCTGCACGGCGATCGCGCCTATGCCGACGACCTGTCCATCGTGGGCGGCCTGGCGCGTCTGGGCGGGCAGGCCTGCATAGTGATCGGCCACCAGAAGGGGCGCGACACCAAAGAGCGCGCGATGCGCAACTTCGGCATGCCCAAGCCCGAGGGCTATCGCAAGGCGCTGCGGCTGATGAAGCTGGCCGAAAAATTCCACCTGCCCATCTTCACCTTTGTCGATACGCCCGGCGCCTATCCCGGCATCGATGCTGAGGAGCGCAGCCAGTCCGAGGCCATCGGCCGCAATATCTACGAGATGGCGCAACTCGAAGTGCCCATCATTTCCACCATCATCGGTGAGGGCGGTTCTGGCGGGGCGCTGGCCATTGCGGTGTGCGACCAGTTGCTCATGCTGCAGTATTCGATTTACTCGGTGATTTCGCCCGAGGGCTGCGCCTCCATTCTCTGGAAGAGCGCGGAAAGAGCGCCGGAAGCCGCCGAGGCGCTGGGTCTCACGGCGCATCGGCTCAAGGCGCTGGGCCTGGTGGACAAAATCGTCAACGAGCCGGTGGGCGGCGCGCACCGCGACCCTGCGGCGATGGCGGCTTCGCTCAAGCGCGCACTGGGCGAATCGCTGCGCCACTTTCAGCACACCAAGCCGGCCGATCTGGTGAAGCAGCGGCTTGAGCGGCTGCAGGGCTTTGGCAAATTCGAAGACACCAAGACGGCCGGACGTTGATCGCCCTCGTCGGTTCACCTTGTCGGCTTCACAGTCGGCGCTGCCCTTGCTGAACAACCCCGCGCTTGCCGCGCTCAAGCGTTTCGCGTCGCAACACCCCGGCGTCGCCGTGGCCGAGCGAATCGGCATTGCCTTCAGCGGCGGGGCGGATTCCACGGCTTTGCTGCTCGCGGCCCGCACGCTCTGGGGCGGCGGGCGGCTTTGTGCCTTGCACGTCAATCATGGCTTGCAAGCCTCGGCTGAACGGTTCGCGCAGCATTGCGCCCGCGCCTGCGCGGCCCTCGATGTGGCGTATGCCGAGACCATTCTGCAGGTCGATGTGGCGCGGGGGCAGAGCTTGGAAGAAGTCGCGCGCGAGGCCCGCTATCTGGCGCTGGCCAAGCTTGCGCGCGAGCAGAACTGCGCGGTGGTTCTGCTTGCGCAGCATGGGGACGATCAGGTCGAGACGCTATTGCTCGCCTTGTTGCGCGGGGCAGGGCCGCGCGGCTTGGCGGCGATGCCCGCGCAGATGCAGCGCCACGGCTGCAGCTTTGCCCGGCCCCTGCTGGACTGCGGCGCGGCCGAATTGCGGGGCTGGCTCAAGGCGCAGGCGGTGAGCTTTCTGGACGATCCGATGAATGCCGACCCCGCGTTTCGCCGCAGCCGCATCCGGCATGAACTGGTGCCGGTTCTAGCCCGGCTCGAACCGGCCTATCGGCAGACGCTGGGCCGCAGCGCGGCCTTGTGCGCAGCGGCCGACGCGCAGATTCAATCGACGGCGGCGCAGCAATTGCGCCACTGCCTGCAACCCCAGGGGCTGGATCTCGCAGCCTTGCGCGCGCTGGGCGCCGCCGCTGCCAGCGAAGTGTTGCGGCTTTGGCTGCGGCAAAACGGGCAGCGCCTGGACCGTGCGCGGACCGACGAGCTGGTTCGACAAGTCTTGCGCACTGGGCAGGGCGCGCATCGCCTCGAACTGCGTCTGCCAAGCTGCATCCTTCAGCGTCAGGGGGCTTGTCTGCGTCTGAAATGGGGCGATGCCGCCGCAGACAAAGCCTAGAATGTGAGGCTTTCTGCGAAACGGTCTGGTGCATCGTGCGCCGGGCAAAGAGACTTTCGCAGCTCTCGAACGCATTTCTCATGGCACTCATCGTCCAGAAATACGGCGGCACCTCGGTGGGGTCTGCCGAACGGATCAAAAACGTGGCCCGACGCGTGGCCAAGTGGCACGAAGCGGGGCATCAGGTCGTGGTGGTGGTCTCCGCGATGTCGGGTGAAACCAATCGCCTGATCGCGCTGGCCAAAGAAATCCAGCCCCAGCCCGATCCGCGCGAGCTCGACGTCGTGGCTTCGACTGGCGAGCAGGTCACCATCGGCCTGCTGTCCATGGCGCTGCAGGCGCTGGGGCGCAAAGCCCGAAGCTACACCGGCGCGCAGATCGCCGTGCATACCGATAGCGCGTTCAGCAAGGCCCGCATCGAATCCATCGACGCCGACAAACTCAAGGCCGATCTCGCTCAGGGCATCATCCCCGTCGTGGCCGGGTTTCAAGGCGTGGATGCCCACGGCAACATCACCACCCTGGGACGGGGCGGCTCAGACACCTCGGGCGTGGCGCTCGCTGCGGCCTTGCAGGCCGACGAATGCCAGATCTACACCGACGTCGACGGCGTCTACACCACCGATCCGCGCATCGTTCCCGAAGCCCGGCGGCTCGACACCATCACCTTCGAGGAAATGCTGGAAATGGCCAGCCTCGGCTCCAAGGTGCTGCAAATCCGCTCGGTGGAATTCGCGGGCAAGTACAAGGTTCGCCTGCGCGTGCTCTCCAGCCTGACCCCGTGGGACCTGCCGCTGGAGCAAGAGTCGCGCAGCGGCACACTCATCACCTTTGAGGAAGACGAAAACATGGAACAAGCCGTGGTGTCGGGCATCGCCTTTGCCCGCGACGAAGCCAAGATCATCGTGGTCGGCGTGCCCGACCGTCCCGGCATCGCCTATCAGATTCTCAGCGCCGTGGGCGAGGCCAATATCGAAGTCGACATGATTCTGCAAAACCAGAGCGTGGCCGGCTTCACCGACTTCACCTTCACCGTGGGCCGCGGCGATTACGCGCGTGCGCTCGACATTCTCAAGTCCAGCGTACAGGCCCACATCGGCGCCAAGGAAATTCTCGGCGATCCGAAAGTGTGCAAGGTTTCCATCGTGGGCATGGGCATGCGCTCGCACGCCGGCGTGGCCAGCAAGATGTTCCGCACCCTGTCGGAAGAAGGCATCAACATCCAGATGATCTCCACCTCGGAAATCAAGGTCTCGGTGGTCATCGAAGAAAAGTACATGGAGCTTGCGGTGCGCTCCTTGCACAAGGCCTTCGACCTGGAACAAAGCGCCTGAGCCGCGACGTTTTCCGTCAAGGTGGCGATAGCAGGTGAATGCGTGTAATAATTGCCGACTTTGCTGAACGCAAAAAGCCGCAAGCAATTTGCCAAAAGGAAACTGGCGGCAACTGGAGACGTGACCGAGTGGCCGAAGGTGCTCCCCTGCTAAGGGAGTATGTGCCAAAAGCGCATCAAGGGTTCGAATCCCTTCGTCTCCGCCAGGA
>DZDA01000086.1:6856-10781 GCA_022730375.1 Thiomonas intermedia | reverse complement strand
AAGATCCATCATGTTGCCTACCGCTGCAAAGACGCGCTGCAGACCGCACGCTGGTACGAGCAGCATCTGGACATGAAACTGGTGCTTTGCATCGCCGAAGACACCGTGCCCTCCACGGGCGAGGCCGATCCCTACATGCACATCTTTCTCGATGCGGGCCAGGGCAATATCCTGGCCTTCTTCGAGCTGCCCACCCAGCCCGAAATGGGGCGCGACCCCAACACCCCCGTCTGGACCCAGCACCTCGCGCTGGAGGTCGGTTCCATGGACGAACTCCTCGCCGCCAAGAAGCGCCTGCAGGACGTCGGCATCGACGTGCTCGGCCCGACCGATCATGCGCTGTTCCAGTCCATCTACTTCTTCGACCCCAACGGCCACCGCCTGGAACTGGCGTGCAACACCGCCAGCCCCAAGATGCTCGCCGCGCTCGACGCCGTGAAGTGGGACATGCTCGAAGAATGGGGCCGAACCCGCAAAGCCCCCAAGCAAGCCGCCTGGATGCATGACGGCCGCTACAAGGAGATGTTCCAGTGAGGCTGGCCACGCTGAAGACCTCAGAGGGTGTGAATGAATCCGACGTGGCCGAGCAGCGCGCCCAAAGGGTTCCAATCAAGGCGCAAAGCACAGCCGTGCCCGTCGGCACGGCGAGCATTTGCAACGCCGAGTGGGGCGATTTGGGTGCGATGAGCGGACATGGCGGATTTGTTCACACCCTCTCAGCCCCGGACGGCCGACTCGTCGTGGTCAACGACACCCTGACCCTGTGCCAGCCAGTGCCCGACATCGCCCCGACCCTGCAGGCCGCGCTCGACGACTGGACGCGCTGCGCCCCGCTGCTGCAGGGCGCAGCGCTGGCCCTGCAAGCCGGTACCGCGCGACACGCCCAGCCCTTCGACGCCGCCGCCTGCCACTCGCCCCTGCCCCGCGCCTTCCAGTGGGCCGACGGTTCGGCCTACATCAACCATGTCGAGATGGTGCGCAAGGCACGCAAGGCCGAAGTGCCCGCCACCTTCTACACCGACCCGCTGATGTATCAGGGCGGCTCCGACAGTTTCATCGGCCCCTGCGACCCCATCGTGGCCCAAGAGAGCTGGGGCATCGACTTCGAGGCCGAGGTGGCCGTCATCACCGGGGACGTGCCGCTGGGCGCCACGCCCGCGCAGGCGGCGCAGGCCATCCGTCTGGTGCTGCTGGTCAACGACGTATCGCTGCGCAACCTCATTCCGGCGGAACTGGCCAAGGGCTTCGGCTTCTTCCAGAGCAAACCCGCTTCGGCGTTCAGCCCGGTGGCGCTCACGCCCGACGAACTCGGCGCGGCATGGCGCGACCACAAGCTGCATCTGCCCCTGCGGGTGGAGGTCAACGGCCAGCGCTTCGGTCATCCGAATGCCGGGGTGGACATGACCTTCGACTTCGCCCAGCTCATCGCTCATGCGGCCAAGACCCGCCGGTTGGCTGCGGGGACGATCATCGGTTCGGGCACGGTGTCGAACAAGCAGGGCGGGTTGTGGGGCTCCAAGGTCGAGCACGGCGGCGTGGGCTATGCCTGCATCGCCGAGGTGCGCACCTACGAAACGATCGAACAGGGCGAGGCCGTCACGCCCTTTCTGCGCGATGGAGATGTGGTGGAGATCAGCATGCACGACGACCAGGGGAGAAACCTGTTCGGCAGCATCCGCAACCGCGTGCAGGCGCTGCCGGAGTGAGGCCGATGAAGCTCTACACCTACTTCCGCAGTTCCGCGACCTATCGGGTTCGCATTGCCCTGCACCTCAAGGGGCTGGCCTTCGAATCGGCGCCGGTGCATCTGCTGCGTGACGGCGGCCAGCAGCACGCCGCGGCTTACGCTGCGATCAACCCGAACGAAACCGTGCCCACTCTGGACGACGACGGCCAGATCCTGAACCAGTCCCTGGCCATCATCGAGTACCTGGACGAGACCCACCCGAACCCGCCGCTGCTGCCGGGATCGGCGGCAGACCGCGCGCGCATTCGCGCCATCGCCCAGACCATCGCCTGCGACATTCATCCCATCAACAATCTGCGCGTGCTGCAGCACCTCACCCGCACCTTCGATCTGAGCGAGGCGCAGAAAGCCGAGTGGTATTGCCATTGGGTCGAGCACGGGCTGCAGGCCGTCGAAAAGATGCTGGCAGACGACCCGCGCACCGGCCGTTTTTGCCACGGCAACACGCCCACCCTGGCCGACTGCTGCCTCGTTCCACAGGTGTTCAATGCCCGCCGCTTTGGCTGCAGTCTGGCGGGGCTGACCACCGTGGAGCGCATCTGCGCGGAATGCGATCACTTGGACGCCTTCGCGCGCGCCGCGCCTGCGCGTCAGCCCGACGCAGAGTAGACCGCTTCAGACCGCTTCAGCGCTGACCTTTTCGTCCACCTCGTCGGGCAGCAGCGCCCCGGCCTCGATCTGCGGCAACGCGGCGGCCTGCGCGTAAAGCGGCGTGAAATCCGGCGCGGTGGCGTCGAACAACTGCTGGAAGCTGTCGATGATGAAGTAGGTTGCCTGATAGGAATCGATGCGATAGCGGCTACGCAGCAGTCGCAGCAGATCGAAGCGCACCCGCCGCGCCTGCGGGCTGTGCAGACTGTGTTCCACCTCGCCGCCCGATGACAGAATGCCCGCACCATAAATCCGCAACCCTTGCGGTGTATCAATCAAACCGAACTCCACCGTGTACCAATACAGCCGCGCCAGAAACTGCAGCGCATGCTGCCCCTGAGCCTTAAGCCCGCCCGCACCGAACGCCTGCATATAGTCGGCAAACCGGGGCTCGAACAACAGCGGCACATGGCCGAACAGATCGTGAAACAGATCGGGCTCGACGATGTAGTCGAACTCCTCCGGCTTGCGCAACCACACCGTCACCGGAAAGCGCCGCGCCGCCAGCAGGCTGAAAAACGCAGCCTCCGGAATCAGCCCCGGCACGGCCACGATCTCCCAACCCGTCGCAGCTTTCAGGCGGACGTTGATGTCGTCAAAACGCGGAATACGACTCTGCGCCTGCAGATGCGGCAATGCCCGCACAAACTCCTCGCAAGCCCGCCCGGGCAACAGCGCCATCTGCCGCGCATAGAGCCGCGCGAACAACTCGTGCTCTTGCGGGGTGTAGCGCGCCCATTGCTGCGCGCAGGTGTAGTCGGCGTCGCAATGCGCGTAGTCACCGCGCGGGATGATGCTGGCCTCGCCGTAGGTCACCGGAACGCTGGACATGATCGCCCCCCATTCTCAGGCGTTCTGCGTTTCAAGCACGCCCCGGCGCATCTGGTCGAGTTCGATGCTTTCGAACAGCGCCTTGAAGTTGCCCTCGCCGAAGCCCTGGTCGCCCTTGCGCTGGATGATCTCGAAAAAGATCGGGCCGATGACGGTCTGGGTGAAGATCTGCAGCAGCAGGCGTTTTTCAGGTTGCGCCGTGCCGTCGAGCAGGATGCGATCGGCGCGCAGACGCTCCACCGCTTCACCGTGGCCGGGCAGGCGTTTGTCGAGCAGTTCGTAATAGGTGTCGGGGGTGCCGAGAAACTCCACCCCGGCGCGGCGCAGGCCTTCCACCGTGGCGTAGATGTCGTCGGTGGCCAGCGCAATGTGCTGAATGCCCTCGCCGTGATAGAGGTCGAGATACTCCTGAATCTGCCCGGCCTTGTCCTGCCCTTCCTCGTTGATGGGAATGCGGATCTTGCCGCAGGGGCTGGTCATGGCCTTGCTCTTCACCCCGGTCACCTGGCCTTCGATGTCGAAGTAGCGGATCTCGCGGAAGTTGAACAGCCGGGTGTAGAAATCCGCCCATTCGCCCATGCGGCCGCGGTGCACGTTGTGGGTGAGGTGGTCGATGGTGGTCAGGCCAGCGCCTGCGTGCTCCGCCGCAGCATCGTTCACTGGCTCGAAGTCCACGTCGTAAATCGAGATGTCGCC
>DZDA01000086.1:0-6756 GCA_022730375.1 Thiomonas intermedia | reverse complement strand
CCGCCGCAGCATCGTTCACTGGCTCGAAGTCCACGTCGTAAATCGAGATGTCGCCGATGCGGTGTGTGTGCCCCCTGGACCGGGTTTCACCCGGCCCGCCCCCCGCGGGGGTCAGAAAGGCTAGGGGCGGCCCGTCGCCTTCCTGGTTGCCGCCATCCTTGCCGCGCCAGCGATCGACGAAGTAGATCAGGCTGTCGCCGATGCCCTTGATCGCCGGGATGTTCAGCTCCATCGGGCCGCTGCGGCTGTCGAAGCCCCAGGCGCCCAGTTCCAGCGCGCGCTTATAGGCGGCGCTGGCGTCGTGCACGCGGAAGGCAATGGCGCAGATGCTGGGGCCGTGCAGCCGGGCGAAGCGCTGCGCGAACGAGTCTGGCTCGGCGTTGACGATGAAGTTGATCCCGCCCTGGCGCCACAAGGTCACGTTCTTGTGGCGATGGCGCGCCACCGCGCGAAAGCCGAGTTGGGCGAACAGGGTGCCGAGCTTTTCGGGCTCCGGCGCGGCATACTCAACAAACTCGAAGCCGTCGGTGCCCATGGGGTTCGAGGCGGAAAGGGAATTCATGCGGCTGTCTCCTGCTTTTGGAATGCACAAACTGTAGGCCAGCGCTCGCGCAGGGTTTCAGCAAAACTCGCGCCATTTTGGCGTATTGCGGGAAAATCCTGCGCGCATCAGCCCGTACGATCCGATAAGCTGCACACATCCGCAACCCTCTATCAAATCCGAGCGAAGGCCCGCCCATGAACCGCCCGCCCAGGAGCCGCGTATGGGACATCTCCCCGACCGTCTCGCCCTCCGCCCCGGTGTTTCCGGGCGATGTACCGTTTTCCCTGGAGTGGACGGCGCGGCTCGGCCCCGGCTGCCCGGTCAATCTCAGCGTCGTGCGGTTTTCGCCCCATGTCGGCGCGCATGCGGACGCGCCGCTGCACTACGCGAACGACGGCGCGAGCATCGACGCGGTAGGCCTTGCGCCGTATCTGGGCCCATGCCGGGTGATTCACGCCCTGGATTGCGGCGCCTTGATCGACATCGCCCATCTGCAACATGCCGCAGAAAACCTCCCCCCGCGCGTGTTGGTACGTACCCGCCACCGCGCGCTGACGGTCTGGTCGGAGGAATTTGCTGCATTCGCCCCCGCGACGGTGAGCTGGCTGGCTGCGCAGGGCGTGACCCTCATCGGGCTCGACACCCCGTCGGTCGATCCTGCAAGCAGCAAGACGCTGGACAGCCACGCCCAACTCTTGCGGCATGAGCTGCGTGTGCTCGAAAACCTCGTGCTCGATGACGTTCCCGAAGGCGACTATGAGCTGATCGCCCTCCCCCTGAAGCTTCAAGGCGCCTGCGCCTCGCCGGTGCGCGCCGTGCTGCGCGAACTTTGATCTCCTCCTCCTTTCTATGCCAACGCTTCAACGCCAAGACTGCCTCGCGCTCGACGCCGCCGATCCCCTCGCCCCACTGCGCGACCAATTCACCCTGCCAGACGACGTCATCTACCTCGACGGCAATTCGCTCGGCGCCCTGCCCCGGGCAACCGCCGCGCGAGTGCAGACCGTGCTCACCGAGGAATGGGGTGAAGGACTCATACGCAGCTGGAACACCGCGGGCTGGATCGATCTGCCCCGGCGCGTGGGCAACAAGATCGCCAGCCTCGCCGGCGCCGCCCCCGACGAACTGGTGGTGACCGACTCCACCTCCATCAACCTCTACAAAGTGCTCAGCGCCGCGCTGGCCATCGCCCGCGCCGACGCCCCGCAGCGCCGCGTCATCGTTTCCGAGCGGGAAAATTTCCCGACCGATCTCTACATGGCGCAGTCGCTCGCCGCGCAGCACGGCATGCAACTCGAACTCGTGGAGCAGGGACAGGCCCTCGGCCGCCTGCGCGACGATGTGGCCGTGCTCCTGCTCACGCAGGTCAACTATCGCAGCGGTGCGCTGTACGACATGGCCGCTGTCACCGCTGCGGCCCACGCGGCGGGTGCGTTGACGGTGTGGGATCTGGCGCATTCCGCCGGGGCGGTGCCGGTCGATCTCAACGGCGCGCAGGCCGATTTCGCCATCGGCTGCGGCTACAAATACCTCAACGGCGGCCCGGGTGCGCCCGCCTTTGTCTGGGTGCATGCGCGCCATGTCAACCGGGTGGAGCAGCCGCTCTCGGGTTGGCACGGCCACGCGGCGCCCTTCGTTTTCACCCCCGACTACCAGCCCGCGCAGGGCATTGCGCGCTACCTCTGCGGCACGCCCACCCTGCTCTCGCTGGCCGCGCTCGACTGCGGCGTGGACACGCTGCTCGCCGCCGAACCCATGGGCGGCATGCAGGCGCTGCGGCGCAAGTCTCTGGCGCTCAGCGACCTGTTCATCCGCCTCGTTCACGAGCAACTGAGCGCGCATCCGCTCACCGTCGCCACCCCGCTCGACGCCGCCCGGCGCGGCAGCCAGGTTTCGCTGACCATCGACGGCGACGGCTACGCCGTGATGCAAGCCCTGATCGCACGTGGGGTGATCGGCGACTTCCGCGCCGGCGACAAAACCCGGGGCGACGCCGACCTGCTGCGCTTCGGCTTCACCCCGCTTTACCTGCGCCACATCGATGTGTTCGACGCCGTGCAGACCCTACGCGACGTACTCGACAGCGACTTCTGGCGAGAGGCGCGCTTCGCCCGCAAAGGGGCCGTCACATGAGCCCACCCCGAAACCCTTCGCTTCGCTCGGCTCTCCCCTCAAGGGGCAAGAAACTCTTGGGGCGGCCTGGCGAGTTTGTTGAGAAATCTTCGGGCGAAGAGATCGTGCGCGAGGAAGGCGCGCAACTCGATTTTTCGCAGTCGATGAGCTATGGCGACTACCTGCACCTCGACGAGCTGCTCGGCGCGCAGCATCCGCTCTCGCCCACGCACAACGAGATGCTGTTCATCATTCAGCACCAGACCAGCGAACTCTGGATGAAGCTGATGTTGCACGAACTGCACGCCGCGCTCGACGCCGTGCGCGCCGACGCGCTGCAGCCCGCGTTCAAGATGCTGTCGCGCGTGTCGCGCATCATGGAGCAACTCGTCCACGCCTGGGATGTTCTCGCCACCATGACGCCCAGCGAATACACCGCGCTGCGGCCGTATCTGGCCAGTTCCAGCGGCTTTCAAAGCTGGCAATATCGCTGCATCGAATTCCGGCTGGGCAACAAAAACGCGGCCATGCTGCGCCCGCACGCCCACCGGCCGGAACACCTCGCCACGGTAGAGGCCGCCTGGCGCGCGCCCAGCCTGTACGACGAAGCCCTGCGCCTGCTCGCCCGCCGCGGCTTGCCCATTCCCCAAACCAGCCTCGAGCGCGACTGGACGCAACCGTATACCGCCAGCGCCGATGTGGAACAAGCCTGGCTGACGGTATACCGCTCGCCCGAAGATCACTGGGACCTGTACCAGCTCGGCGAAGAGCTGGTCGATCTCGAAGATGCGTTTCGCCTCTGGCGCTTCCGCCACGTCACCACCGTCGAGCGCGTCATCGGCTTCAAGCGCGGCACAGGCGGCACCGGCGGCGTGCCTTACTTGCGCAAGATGCTCGACACCGTGCTGTTTCCCGAGCTGTGGACCCTGCGCACCGACCTGTGAACCCGCCCGTCATGCGCAAACCCCCGACTGAAGACATCGACCGCATCGACCGCAAGCTGCTGGCCCTGCTGCAGACCGATGCACGACTGACGCAGGAAAAGCTGGCCGAGCAGATCGGGCTTTCCGCCTCGGCCGTTCAGCGTCGCATCCGGCGGCTGGAGCAGATCGGGGTCATCGAGGGCTATCGCGCCATCGTCAGCCCGCGCGCACTCGGCCTGAGCCTGAGCGCTCTGCTCAGTGTTCGCCTGGAAAAACACCGTGCCAGCAACCAGCGTTCGCCGCAGGAAGTGTTTCGCGCCGCCGTTCAAGGCTGGCCCGAAGTGGTGGAATGCCTGGCCATGACCGGCGAGATGGACTACCTGCTGCGCGTGCATGTGCAAGACATGGAGCACTACGCTCACTTCGTGCTCGAAACCCTGCTCAAACACGAAAGCGTCGAAGACGTGAAATCCAGCTTCGTGCTCACCGAGGTCAAGCCCTTCACCGGCATTTCAGTCTGATCGTCCACGCGATTTGAGCGGTATCGTGGCCGCCAACAGGCGCGCAAACGTGAGCAGTTCTCAGCAATCAGACCTGCCGGGCATAGCTGCCGAGCAAGGCCTGCTCTAGCGCCGCAGTTTTGCGCTCGAACTGGGACGAAGCGATGAGTGAACGCTCGATCAGCCCCGCGCGTACGGCAGTGGCGTACTGATCTCGCAGTGCGTCGAACGGCCAGTGCAACATCTGCCGACTGACCGCATGGGCCGACCCTACCCAGCCTTCGGACAGGGCCAGCCACGGCGCAGGCACTTGCACCGAGTCATGCTGCGATGCAACAAGCGACGTCACCATGAATGGCGCTCCGTTTGATTTCGCGCCACATCGGCCCAGGTCCAATCTTGGGCATGAGAGCCGCGCAATTCCAGCTCGCGCACGCGGCGTTCGAAGTCACAGGCGTCAACAGATTGGGCAAGGTAGTGTTCGTCTGCGCTCTGGTGCGTCTCAATGCCGGACAGGAGTTTGTCGAGGAAATGCTTGAAGTGATTCATGATGAGGTGCGGGTGAGTCCTTGTGGGAACAGCCGCAAAAAAGTAAGGGATAACCCTAATCTTAGCCTGCTTGCAAACAAATTGCCATATCAGTGCAATTGAATGTTGCGTTGCAGCATCACTACATCATTCTCTTTTTATCAGAACGCGGTGAATCCCCCTTCACTGGCCAACGAACCCGCGCCCGGCATCTCCTGTGCGCCTTGCCGCTTGCGCTCCGCACGCGACAGCGCGACGGGAACGCGCTCGCCATTCAGGCGGAACTGCACCATGGCTTTTTCGAGAAACTTCGCCTGCTCGCTCAACTCTTCCGCCGTCGCTGCCAGTTCTTCTGAAGCCGAGGCGTTGTGCTGCGTCACCGTGTTGAGTTGCGCGACGGCCTGAGAGATTTGCTGAACCCCCGTGGCCTGCTCGCTTGACGCCGCGCTGATTTCCTCCACGAGCTGCGAAGTCTTGGCGATGGCGGGCACGATCTCCTGGAGCAAATCACCCGCCCGATCGGCTTGGTGAAGCGTGGAGGTCGCCAGTTCGCTGATTTCGCGCGCGGCTGCCTGACTCTTTTCGGCTAGCTTGCGCACTTCGGCCGCAACCACCGCAAATCCCTTGCCTTGCTCTCCGGCCCGCGCGGCTTCAATCGCGGCATTGAGCGCCAGCATATTGGTCTGCTAGGCAATGTCGTCGATGATGGAAATCCGCTCGGCGATGCTCTGCATGGCCTGCACCGTTTGCGCCACCGCCGTGCCGCCTTCGCTCGCCTGATGCGCAGCGGCCTGCACAAGGGTGTTGGTCTGCCGGGCGCTCTCGGCATTTTGTTCGATGGAGGCGCCCGTCTGCTCCAGCGTGGCCGACGTCTCTTCGACCGAGGCGGCCTGCTCCGACGCGGCCTGCGCCAACCCTTGCGAGGCCGAGGCGATTTCCTGCGAACCCGTCGTGATCTGCGCCGCGGCGGCGCGAATGTCCTGGACCATGCTGCTGAGGTTGCCGCGCATGGTGTCTAGCGTCTGGCGCAAACGGTTTGCGCCACGCGTGTCGGTGGACACTTCGCCCAAGATCAGATCGCCCGCCGATACGGCTTCCATCTCTTTTTGCAGCGCATCGATGGGCTGCAACAGTTGACGCCGCACGGTCCAGACGAGCAATGCAAGTCCGCCCATCAGCACGGCCGACAGGGCCATCTGCAGTGTGCCGATTGCCTGGCCTGCAATTTGCCGATAGCCAGCTTGCTCGGCCCCACCGAGCGCCAACATCAACAGGGCGATGAGCAGCAAACCCGAGCTGAAAAAGGAAACGGCCCGCTGTTGCAACACCCGCGCACCCTCGCTCAGCCATCCGCGCAAGCCGGTGCGCGCTGGCTTTCCATGCCGAACCGTCCAGCCCTGCGCGCGTCCTTCTCGCAGCGAAGCGTAGAACTCTTGCGCCGCCCTCACCTGCTCTCGGCTGGGGAGCACCCGCAGTGACATGAAACCCACCATCCGGCCCTCTTCCCAGATGGGATTGGCATTGGCCTGAACCCAGTAGGAATCGCCGTTCTTGCAACGATTCTTGACCATGCCCTGCCACGGCTTGCCGGCTTGAAGATGGTGCCACATGTCATCAAACGCCTCGGGCGGCATGTCCGGGTGGCGCACGATGTTGTGGGCGGAACCCAGCAATTCGTCCTCGGAAAATCCGCTGATCTCAAGAAAAGGCCGATTCACATAGGTGAGCCGCCCTTTGAGGTCCGTCTTGGAGACGATGTATTCGATTTCCCAAACAGACGCTCAGTCTGGGTGACGGGCTGGTTGTTGCGCATGACTCCTCCAGCCGCATGCTGGAGAACTTTTTCTGCATGACACGCGGCATATTCGAATATCTAGATGACGACACCCCAAGACGCTCGTTTGAGGCGCATCCCACAATTGTTTGATCTAGGAGCCTGTCGGGCTTGAGGATCGCGGGCTGCAAAAAGGCTGTGCGGCGTCCTGCAGCAGCGGCTTTTTGCCCCATAGCTTCGGCTATGGGGCGGCAAATCCGCCGCCGCAGGCCATCCCCACACCCTTTTTTCGCTCTACGCGACTCAAGTCCGACAGGCTCCTAGAACATGCCAATCAGGCAGCCGCTCATCGGCCTGACACAATGCCGTGGTCGG
>DZDA01000085.1:3555-11024 GCA_022730375.1 Thiomonas intermedia | reverse complement strand
AAAACCGTTCGGGGTCAGGTTGGGCGTATTCGCGCCTAATGCTATTGAGCTAGACTTGGCCCCGCGCTTTTCCCAACAAAAAACCCGCACAAGGCGGGTTTTTTGTTGGGAAAAGCGTGAAAAATATCAGCGCTTGGAGAACTGCTTGGCGCGACGGGCGCCGCGCAGGCCCACTTTTTTCCGCTCCACTTCGCGGGCGTCGCGGGTGACGAAGCCTGCCTTGGAGAGTGCGGGCTTGAGGGTGGCCTCGTAGTCGATCAGCGCGCGGGTGATGCCGTGGCGCACCGCACCGGCCTGGCCGGTTTCGCCGCCGCCGTGGACGTTGATCTTGATGTCGAAGCTCTCGACGTTCTCGGTGAGAACGAGGGGTTGCTTGACGATCATGATGGAGGTCTGACGGCCGAAATACTGCTCGACGTCTTTCCCGTTGACCGTGATTTTGCCGGTGCCCTTCTTGATGAAGACGCGGGCCACGGAGCTTTTGCGACGGCCTGTGCCGTAATTCCAGTTTCCGATCATCGCGTGTCCTTAGATGTCGAGAGTCTTGGGCTGTTGGGCGCTGTGCGGATGCTCTGCACCCCCATAGACCTTGAGCTTCTTGATCATGGCGTAACCGAGCGGGCCTTTGGGCAGCATGCCCTTGACTGCCAGTTCCAGCGCACGGCCGGGGTGACGCGCCTGCATATCCTTGAATTTGGTGGCGTAGATGCCGCCGGGATAGCCGGTGTGACGGTAGTAGGTCTTGTCGTTGGCTTTGTTGCCGGTCACACGAATTTTGGAGGTGTTGACGACAATGATGAAGTCACCGGTATCGACGTGCGGGGTGTAGATGGGTTTGTGTTTGCCACGCAGACGGAGGGCCACTTCGCTGGCGACCCGACCGAGAACCTTGTCTGCGGCGTCAATCACGAACCACTCATGCACGACTTCGGCCGGTTTGGCGCTGAAGGTTTTCATGGTTGTTCCTATGAACGATGTTTGAGCGAGATATGAATGAGCCCACCAGTGATGTGCGGCAGCGGGCCTCAATGTCGAGATGTTCTTCAAGATTGAGACGATCTGCCCCGCGCCCGCCGGCATGGGTTTTCTGGCCCTCGCTCGAAGCCAAACGCGTCATTATAGACAGGTGAGCGGGTTTGTCACTGGCAAGTGCTTGATTTTCAGGCGTGTTGTGGCCGGAAGGGCGCGGCAATGTCCCTGTTCCTTGTATTTGCAGGGGCAGCGCCTAAACTGTGAGACTGATGCTGCATTGCAGCAATCGAGGTTCTTCCTTCTTTTCATCATGACTCAGCCTCCCAAGACCGCTCCCTTGCAAGCCACTGGCAGCGCGTCGGCCGTCCCGCCTCGCGCTCGGCGTCTGTCCGCACCGATCATCCCGATTCGCCCGATCGGGCCGGAACATCGCGCGCAGTTGCTGCGGCATTTTCTGGCGCTGGGGCCGGATGATCGCTATCTGCGCTTTGGCTACGCCGCGAGCGACGAGCGCGTGCGCCTTTACGTCGATTCCATCCGATTCGAATCGGACGAGATTTTTGGCGTGTTCAACCGCAAGCTGGAGTTGCTGGCGGTGGCGCATATCGCCATCGAACCGGGGCAGACGGAGCGGGCGGAGTTTGGCGTTTCGGTGCTGCCAAAAGGCCGCGGGCTGGGCATCGGCACGCGGTTGTTTGCACGCGCGGCGGTGGACGCGCGCAACCGCGGGCTGCGGGTGCTGTATATGCAGTGCCTGAGCAGCAATGCCGCGATGCTCAAAATCGCGCGCCGCGCCGGCATGAAGGTGCGCAACGAGGGCGGCGAAACCGAGGCGCTTCTGGAGTTGCCGGAAGACAATTACCAGAGCCACTTCAATGCGCTGATGGAAAACCAGACTGGCCAGATCGACTACTGGGTGAAGGCGGCGATGCGCCAATGGCGCTGTTTCTGGCTGTTCGGGCGCTGCACCGATACGGCCTGAACCGACCTTACGGCAGCCAGCGGGCGACGGCCAGGGTGCGCCAGCCGTTGAACTGCTGCCACACGGCCATGGTGCTCCCCACCGCATTGACGGCCAGCGCGGGAAAACTGGCCTGCACCGTGGCGCTCGGGTCGGACAAGGTCTGCGGCGCCTCCCAGCGCTGCTCGGCCGGGTTGTAGCGCGCGGTCTGCACCTGCATGCCGTCAGGCCCGTCTTGATACCAGGCGCAACGCACATTGCCCGCCGCATCGGTCACCAGCACCGGGTTGCCCGCGCTGCGCAGCGTGGGGGCGTCGATTTGCTGTGGCGGCGACCAGCGAGCCGAGGCGGCATCCGCGCCGGCATCCCGCCGGGTGCCGAGTATGGCGTAGCGCACCGGGCCGCCCTGCGCCGACTGGGCCTGTTCCCACACCAGCGTGAGATCGCCCGCGGCATCGGCGGTGAGCGCGGGCGAAAGCGCCGGGCCGGTGAAATCCGTGCTGTGCTGAATTTGTGGCGTGCTCCAGCGAAACGCAGCGCCGCCGCCCTCGGGCAGAAGCTGGCTGACGGCGATGCGCCGCATCGCATCCCGGCCCTGCACCCACGCAGCGACGATGGCCTCTTGCGGTGTAGCCGCGAGCGCCGGGCTTGTGGCGGCGATGCCCTCTGCGCTGAGACGCCGTGGCGCCCCCCACGACCGGCCGGAAGGCTGCAAGGCCGCGGCAAACACCGCCTCGCGCCCGGAAGGTCCCTGCTGCCATGCGGCCACCACGCGCCCTTGCGGCGTGGCGGCGATCACCGGGTTGTAGGCATTGGCAGGGCCGCGATCAACGGGCTGCGCGGGCAGCCAGCGCAGCGCCGCCTGTTGCCAATGGGCGGCATAGATTGCGGTGTGGCGGCCGTCAGGCTGCTGCCAGACCACGGTGACATTGCCCGCGGCGTCAGCGGCGAGTTGGGGATTGGTGGCGTTGCCGGGCAGTCGCGGATTGTCGAGCCGCTGCGGGGCCTGCCACGCGCCGCCATCGCTGCGCGCCGCAAATAGGGCGTTGCGACCGTCTACCGCCTGAAACCACGCGACGGTGAGGCGCCCTTGCCGATCCGCCGTGATGGCGGGAATGCTCGACGCCCCGTCTTGCGGCCCTTGCAGGTCGATAGCTTGCGGGCGGCTCCAAACCTGTGTGTCTGGATTGAAGCGCGCGGCCAGAATGGCGCGGCGGCCCGCATCGTCCTGAAACCACACCGCGACGAATCCACCGTCGGCCGTTGCCGCCACCTGCGTACCGCTGACGGGCAGATCGACTTTGTGCGCGGTGTGGGTGTCGTCGATCTGCACGGGCGCACTCCATGCGCTGCACGCCGTGGTGAAGCGGGCACGCACGCGCTCTGGCGCATTCAGCAAGAGGGTGTAGGTGGTACAGCCGACCAAGGGCACAGAGGGCTCGAACACTGCGCGGTCGCCCGAGGTGCGCACCAGGCCGCGAACCGCAGCCCCGTCCGGGCTGAGCAGCTGCAAGCGATCTGCCGTGATGGCGGTCGCCTGCGCAGGGGCGGCGAAGCGAAACCCGGGCGTCACCGTGCGGGCCACATCGCTGGCGCCGGGTAATGGCACTGGCAAGGGCTCGGGTGCGCTTTGCGCGCTCGCCGCACCCGCAACGGCGCACAGCGCCACGATGACCGCGAACTTCTTGACCCAGCGCCTGCGCATCACAGCCTCCCCATGAACTTCATCAGCCAGCGGGTACGCGGCCCGTAAGGCGGCGCGGCCAGGCCGACGCCGGAGAACCGGGTCTGAAACAGCACGGGCTTGAGTTTGCTGAACGTATCGAATCCCCAGCGGCCGTGATAGCTGCCCATGCCAGATGCCCCAACGCCGCCAAAGGGCAACTCGTCTTGCGCGAAGTGCAGCAAGGTGTCGTTGACCGTCACTCCGCCAGCATGGGTGTGCAGCAGGGCATCGGCGGTGCGCTGGCGGTCGTGGTCGAACCAGTACAGCGCCAGCGGGCGCGGCTGGCAGCGTATGTGGGCCAGCGCCTGCGCCAGATCGTCATAGGCCACCACGGGCAGCAGCGGGCCGAAGATTTCTTCATTCATCAAGCGCACCGAGGCCGGGGCGTCGCACACCAGCGCGGGCGCGAGGCGGTGGCGCAGATCGTCGGCCTGCACGCCGTCGAACAGGGCATGCACCTGCGCCCCGGCGGCGCGGGCTTCGCCCAGCAGACCGAGCAGACGGCTGTATTGACGATGGTCGATGATGCTGGTGTAGTCCGGGCTGCGCAGGCCGTCGGGATAGAGTTTTTGCGCCGCGGCGCGGCAGGCGGCAACCCAGTCAGACTGCTGCGCGCGCGGCACGAGCACATAGTCGGGCGCGATGCAGGTCTGCCCGGCGTTGAGCAGCTTGCCGTAGATGATGCGCTGCGCCGCGTGCGCCAGGTCGTAGCCCGGCGTGATGACGGCAGGCGATTTGCCGCCGAGTTCCAGCGTGACGGGGGTGAGGTTGGCCGCTGCCGCCGCCATGACGCGCCTGCCCACCCCGGTGGATCCGGTGAACAGCAGGTGGTCGAACGGCAAGGCGCTGAAGGCCGCGCCGATTTCTGCATCGCCCTGCACCACCGCTACTTCGTCTGGCGCAAAGTTCTGCGCGGCCCGCTGCGCGAACACGGCGCTGAAAGTGGGCGTGAACTCGGAGAGCTTGATCATCGCCCGGTTGCCCGCAACCAGCGCCGCCGTCAGCGGCGCCACGGCCAGCACCAGCGGGTAGTTCCACGGAGCAATGATGCCCACCACGCCCAGCGGCTGGGGCAGCACCCGTGCCCGGGCGGGAAAAAACCAGCGTGAAACGGGAGCGGCACGCGGACGCATCCAGCGTTTGCCGTGCCTGAGCGCATCGGCGATGCCCGTCAGGCTGGGCACGAGTTCGAGCATGCCGGTTTCAGGCGGCGGACGGCCGCCGAAATCGGCGTCGATGGCTTCCGCGAACTCGGCCGCGTGGGTGCGCAGCAAGGCCTGCAGCCGCTGCAGGCGGTCGCGTCGCAGCGCCCAATCGGGATAGGGCGCTGCGTCGAACGCCACCCGCAGCACGCTGAAAGTCTGCTGGAGTGAAGCGGCGAAATCAGGGGAGCGATCCATGAACGGCGGCAAGCGGCAAGACGGTCGCCAAGCGACGGAAAAGGCATGGTAAGCCGGTCGTCATCACGATGCGCATGGGCATTCGAGCGGCCCCTGCAAAACCCTTTTTCCAAATCGGGCATCAAAAAACAACTCAGGCAGTATTTGCCTAAGCAATAAACTGCACGACATGAATTCTTCCGCCCCCACTCCCACCCACACGACCGCGCCGCGTTTCTATGACGGCTCGGAGTATGCCAAGGACAGCTCAGTCGGCTTTCTGATGAAAGTCGCGCTGGCGGTGCTGGTGCGTAATCTGGAGCATCAACTGCAGGCGCTTGACCTCACCGGCTCCCAATGGCACCCGCTGCTGCATGTGCACCAAGGCTGCGACACCGTGGCTGCCTGCGCCCGCGAAATGCAGACCGATGCCGGCGCCATGACCCGCATGCTCGACCGCCTGGAAGCCAAGGGCCTGCTGGTGCGCGAACGCAGTTGCAGCGACCGCCGCGTGGTCAACCTCTCGCTCACCCCGCGCGGCGCCGAGGTGGCGGCGCAAATTCCGCATGTGCTCTCCGAGGTGCTCAACGAACATCTGCGCGGATTCAGCCCCAAGGAGTTTGCCCAACTGCTCGACCTGTTGCGGCGCTTCATCGCCAATGGCGAGGCGCTGGCCGAAGCCAACAAGGCAGCCCCCGGCCCGCAACTGCTGGTGCAGGAACGCGACCCCGAAGAAAACAACGACAACACCCCCTCCTGACCCGTTCTCATCATGCTCAACAGACCTTTAGTTCGATCCGCCGCGCTGGCCGCGCCGTTGCTGGCCGCCCTGCTGCTGGCGGGCTGCGCCAGCACCGAGGGCATTGCGCCCACGGCCAAGATGACCCAGCCCCAGCAACTCGGCCTGCAGCCCGTGCAGACGGCCTTTCCGAAGGCCGACTGGTGGGCGGACTTTCACAACCCTGAGCTCGACCGCCTGATCGCCGCCGCCCTGACCGACAACCCCAGCTTGCAAGTCGCGCAGGCGCGGCTCGAACAGGCCCGTGCGCAGGTGCAGGGCGCCGACAGCGCGCTCAAGCCCAAGCTGGGCGCCGCGGTGAGTTCCACTCGCCAGCAGTTCAGCAACAACTACATCTACGGCCCCTACGGCAGCAACTGGTATGACGACAACTCCGCGCTGCTGCAAGGCAGCTGGGAGCTGGACTTTTTCGGCAAGAACCGGCAAACCCTGCAAGCCGCGATCGGCGAGGCCCACGCCGTCGCCGCGCAGGAGCAGGCCGCGCGGGTGCTGCTCGCCTCCAACGTGGCCAGTGCTTATGTGAACCTTGCGCGGCTGATCGCCATCCAGAACGTGCTGCAGCAAACCCTGCAGCAACGCGAGCACATGCTCAAACTGGTGCAGGACCGCGTGCGCGCCGGTCTGGAAACCACGGTGCAGGAGAAGCAGGCGCTGGCCGAAGTGCCGCAGATCCGCCTGCAGCTCGACCAGACTGCGGTGCAGATCACGCAGGCGCGCAACCTGCTGGCCGCGCTCACCGGCCAAGGCCCGCAGGCCACGGCCACGCTCGCCCCGCAGCTCGCCGCCCTGCCGACCATGAATCTGCCCGACACGCTGCCCGCCTCGCTGATCGGTCGGCGCGCCGACATCGTGGCTGCGCGCTGGCAGGTGGAGGCCGCGCTGCACGGCGTGAAAGCCGCCCGCGCGGCGTTCTACCCCGACATCAACCTCACGGCGTTCGCCGGGTTCTCTGCGCTGGGCTTCAGCCAATGGCTGACCGGCGGCAGCCAGACCCTGGGCGTCGGCCCCGCACTCACCCTGCCGATCTTCGAGGGCGGCGCGCTGCGTGCGCAGCTTCGCGGCAAATCGGCGCAGGCGGACGCCGCCATCGCGCAATACAACGGCACGCTGGTGGACGCAGTACATGAGGTCGCCGACGCCATCGCGGCGCGGCAATCCATCGGTCAGCAGATCGCGCAACAGCAGCAAGCGCAGGGCGCCGCGCAGGACGCGCTGCGCCTGGTCGATCAGCGCTACAAGGCCGGGCTGTCGAACTACCTCACCGTGCTCACTGTTCAGTCGAGTGTGCTCAAGCTGCAGCAGGCCGGGGTGGATCTGAAGGCGCAGGCGCTGGCCGACGACGTGGCGCTGATCCGCGCCCTGGGCGGGGGTTATGAGCGCCCCCAGGGCCGGGCTACGCCCAACCCGCCCCCCGAGGGGGTCAAGAAAACTTGGGGCGGCCCGGCGTTTCCTTGATAGGCGCCGAAGATGCCCGAGCAGGCTGCCGCCACGCCCTCCTGACCCACGCTTTGACTTCTCCTTCTAAAAACGAATCGAATCCCAACGGAGTGCATCCATGAGTACCCCAGAAAACAACAACAAAACAGAAGGCGCGGCCCAGCCCGCCGAAAATGGCAACGGAAATGGCAACGG
>DZDA01000085.1:0-3455 GCA_022730375.1 Thiomonas intermedia | reverse complement strand
AAATGGCAACGGAAATGGCAACGGCAAGGCCGCCAAGCGGCGGCGGCTGATGCTGCTGGCGATCGGCTTTTTCGTCATCGTCGGCGCCGCCTATGGCGGCTATCACTATTGGGAATCCCTGCGCTACGCCTATACCGATGACGCCTATGTGCAGGGCAATCTGGTACAGGTCACGCCCCAGGTCGGCGGCACGGTGATCGCCATCGACGCCGACGACACCCAGCTGGTCAAGTCCGGCCAGCCGCTGGTGCAGCTCGACGGCGCCGACACCCATGTGGCGTTGCAACAGGCCGAGGCCCTGCTGGCGCAGGCGGTGCGCCAGGTGCGAGTGAGCTTTGCCAACAACGGCACCCTGGCCGCGCAGGTTGCCGTGCGGCAGACCGATGTCAGCGTCGCGCAGGCCAATGTAGCCAAGGCCCAGGACGCGCTGCGCCGCCGCCAGGAGCTGGCGGGTACCGGCGCGGTGGGGGCGGAAGAACTGCGCCAGTCGCAGATCGCGGTGCAGGCCGCCCAAGCCACGCTGACCACCGCGCAGGCCGGAGTGAAGGCCGCGCAGGAGCAACTCGCCGCCAGCGAAGCGCTGACTGCGGGCACGGTCATCGCCAACAACCCCTCCGTCAAGCTGGCCGCCGCCAAGTTGCGCGAGGCCTACCTGGCGTATGAGCGCACCACCATTCCGGCGCCGGTCAGCGGCGTGGTGGCGCGCCGCACGGTGCAGCTCGGCCAGCGCGTGGCGCCGGGCCAGCCGCTGATGTGGGTGGTGCCGCTGAACGATGTGTGGATCGACGCCAATCTGAAGGAAACCCAGCTGCGCGACGTGCGCATCGGCCAGAAGGCCACGGTGACCGCCGACACCTACGGCGGCAGCTTCACTTACACCGGCCATGTGGTCGGACTGTCGGCAGGCACGGGCGCGGCGTTCTCGCTGCTGCCCGCGCAGAACGCCACGGGCAACTGGATCAAGGTAGTGCAGCGCCTGCCGGTGCGCGTGGCGCTCGATCCCAAGCAAGTAGCCAGCCACCCGCTGCGCGTGGGCATGTCCACCGAAGTGGCCATCGACATCAGCGACCACAAAGGCCCGCTGGTCCTGGACGAGCCGCCCACCAAGCCCGCAGCCCGCACCGACGTTTACGCCGCCGACTGGCAGAAGGCCGACACCCTGGTGAACGCCATCATCGCCGCCAACGCAGGCGGCAAGCGCTAAAAGGGCTGACATGGCCACTACGCAAGAAATCGAAGAAAGCGCGGCCGGTGCCTTGCCGAGCCCGCCGCCCGCCAAAGGCACGCCGACGCACATGACGCCCTTGACCGGCAGCGCGCTGGTGCTGGGCACCATCGCGCTGTCGCTGGCGACGTTCATGAACGTGCTCGACACCTCGATTGCCAACGTGTCGATTCCCGCCATCGCCGGCGACCTTGGCGTGAGTTCGTCGCAGGGCACCTGGGTCATCACCTCATTCGGGGTGGCCAACGCCATCGCGGTACCACTGACGGGCTTTCTCGCCCAGCGCTTCGGCGCAGTCAAGGTGTTTCTCACCAGCATTTTGCTGTTCACCCTGTTCTCGTTTTTATGCGGACAGGCGCCGAGCATCGAAATTCTCATTCTGTTCCGCGTGCTGCAGGGCGCCAGCGCCGGGCCGATGATTCCGCTCTCACAAACCCTGCTGCTCTCCAGCTACAAACCCGCGCGTGCCGGCATGGCCATCGCCATGTGGTCGATGACCACGCTGATCGCCCCCATCATGGGACCGCTGCTCGGCGGCTGGATCACCGACAACATCTCCTGGCCGTGGATTTTCTACATCAACGTGCCCGTGGGCCTGATTGCCGCAGCTGTGACGGCGTCCATCTACCTGCGACGCGAAACGCCCATCCGCAAACTGCCGATCGACTGGACCGGGCTGGGGCTGCTGGTCATCTGGGTGGGCTCGCTGCAGATCATGCTCGACAAGGGGCAGGAACTCGACTGGTTCTCCAGCCCGGTCATCATCGCGCTGGCCGCCGCGGCCGTGGTGGGCTTCGTGCTGTTCCTGATCTGGGAAATCTACGACGACCATCCGGTGGTCGATCTCACCCTGTTCAAGATCCCAACCTTCACCATCGGCACCATTTTGCTGGCGCTGGCCTACGGCATGTTCTTCGGCAGCCTGGTGCTGCTGCCGCTTTGGCTGCAGGAGTTCGTCGGCTACACCGCCACCGATGCCGGCGAGGTGCTGGCCTGGGTGGGGTTGTTCGCGCTGATTCTCTCGCCCATCCTCGGGCGCTATCTGCCGGTGCTCGACTCTCGCTGGGTCACCACGTTTTCCTTCCTGGTGTTCGCCATCGTGTTCTATATGCGCTCGCAGTTCACCACGGGCGACAGCTATTGGGAATATTCCATCCCCACGGTGATTCAGGGCATCGCCACGGCGACTTTCTTCATCCCGCTGCTGGGCATCATCCTCGGCGGATTGCCGTCGCACCGCATCGCGGCGGCGTCTGGGCTATCCAACTTCGCGCGCATCACCGCAGGTTCGTTCGGCACCTCGATCTACACCACCTGGTGGACCGACCGCGCCGATCTGCACCATGAGCAACTAGTCACGCACATCTACGCGGGCAGCCCGGTGGTCGAGCCCGTGCTGCATGGCATGCAAGCCCAGGGCTTCAGTTATGAGCAGGCCTTGGGCGTGATCAACCGCCTGATCGACCAACAGGCGTACACCATCGCTGTGGACGACATGTTCCGCCTCAGCGCCTGGCTGTTTGTCGCCATGATCGTGCTGGTCTGGCTCATCAAACCGTCCAAGAGCAGCGCTGGCGGTGACGCCGCCGCAGGCGCACACTAAATACTTCTTTTCTCAAGAACCCCAAAGAGGTCTCCGATGCAAAACCCAACTTCTCACAATTCCCCTCTCTTCAAGCAGGGTGCGAAACGGCCCGTGCTCACCACGGCGGCGCTTCGCCGCGCGGCCCTCGCCGCCGCCCTGCTGCTCACCGCAGGTCTGGCGCCAGCGCAGGCCGCCGAGCTTTCCGCGCTCTGGGGTATCGACAAGGGCGTCAGCTACAGCAATGCAACGCTGGCCCTTCAGTCCGGCCCGCTGTGGCAGCACGCTTTAGCGCATAGCCGCCTCGACGTGGTGCTCGAAGCCTCGTTGGGACAAGTGAGCAGCTCGGAAGGCCCCGGCAGCCGTCACCTCACTCACGTTGGGCTCACGCCCTTTGCGCGCTGGTGGTTTGCGCCGCAGACGGCGATGGAATTCGGCATCGGCGCCAACCTGTTTTCGGGCACGACCCTCGGCGCCAAGCAAATTTCCACCGCCTACCAGTTCGGCGATTCCATCGGCCTGCTGCATCGCTTCTCGGGCACGCCCTGGACGCTCGGCGCGCGCTTCACCCATTACTCCAACGCCGACATCAAGCGTCCCAACCCGGGGCAGGACTATGTGCAACTGCGGGCGGGCTACAGCTTCTGA
>DZDA01000084.1 GCA_022730375.1 Thiomonas intermedia | reverse complement strand
GGCTCACATTTTCATGCGCAGTCTCGCCACCCGGCAATCGGGCGGGGAACTCAGCGCCGCTCTGCCCGAAGTCATCGCCGCGTGCAAGGCTGCGGGCTTCGACCTCGTCATCGTCGAAACCTCGGGCATCGGCCAGGGCGATGCGGCCATCGTGCCGCACGCCGACGCGACGCTTTACGTCATGACGCCGGAATTCGGCGCGGCCAGCCAGTTGGAGAAGATCGACATGCTCGACTTCGCCGACTTCGTCGCCATCAACAAATTCGACCGCAAGGGCGCAATGGACGCGCTGCGCGACGTGGCCAAGCAACTGCAGCGCAACCGCGAAGCCTGGACGGCCAAGCCCGAAGACCTGCCCGTGTTCGGCACCATGGCCGCGCGCTTCAACGACGACGGCGTGACGGCGCTGTATCAGGCCATCAAACCCCGACTGGCAGAGCATGGGCTAAAGCTTGCCGAAGGACGACTGCCCCCCGTCGCCACACGCCACAGCACCCACCAGACCCCGATCGTGCCGGCCGCGCGCAGCCGCTATCTGGCGGAAATCGCCGACGCGGTGCGTGGCTATCACCGCAATGTCAAGACACAATCGACCCTGGCGCGCGAGGCGCAGCAGTTGCACGAAAGCGGCCGCATGCTGCACGCGGCCAACCCGGTCAAGGTCGCCGCGGTGCAGGCCGTGACCGATCTGGCCGAACAGCGCGAAGCCCGCATGCAGCCGGCCGCGCGCAAGCTGCTGGCGATGTGGCCCGACATGCAGCGCGCCTATGCGGGTGACGAGTATGTGGTGAAAATCCGCGACCGAGAAATCCGCACTCGCCTCACCTACACCACGCTGTCGGGCACCAGGCTGCGCAAGGTGGTGCTGCCGCACTATGCCGATCATGGCGAGGTGCTGCGCTGGCTCATGCGCGACAACGTGCCGGGCAGCTTTCCGTACACCGCGGGCACCTTCGCCTTCAAACGCGAGAACGAAGATCCCACCCGCATGTTCGCTGGCGAGGGCGATGCCTTTCGCACCAACCGGCGCTTCAAGATGCTGAGCGAGGGCATGCCGGCCAAGCGCCTGTCCACCGCCTTCGATTCGGTCACACTCTACGGCGCCGACCCCGACCGCCGCCCCGACATTTACGGCAAGGTGGGCAACTCCGGCGTGAGCATCGCCACGCTCGACGATCTGAAGGCGCTGTACGACGGCTTCGACCTGTGCGACCCCGCCACCAGCGTGAGCATGACCATCAACGGCCCGGCCCCCACGATTCTGGCGATGTTTCTCAACACCGCCATCGACCAGCAGCTGGCGAAGTTCGAGGCCGACAACAGCCGCCAGCCGACCGACGACGAGGCGGCAAAAATTCGCGCCTGGGTGCTGGAAAACGTGCGCGGCACGGTGCAGGCCGACATCCTGAAAGAAGACCAGGGACAGAACACCTGCATCTTTTCCACCGAGTTTTCGCTCAAGGTCATGGGCGATATTCAACAGTATTTCGTGCAGCACAAGGTACGCAATTTCTACTCAGTGAGCATCTCCGGCTATCACATCGCCGAGGCCGGGGCGAACCCCATCAGCCAGCTTGCCTTCACCCTGAGCAACGGCTTCACTTTTGTGGAAGCCTATCTGGCGCGCGGCATGCACATCGACGATTTCGCCCCCAATCTGAGCTTCTTTTTCAGCAACGGCATGGACCCGGAATACAGCGTGCTCGGCCGCGTGGCGCGGCGCATCTGGGCGGTGGCCATGCGCGACAAATATGGTGCCAACGAACGCAGCCAGAAGCTCAAGTACCACGTGCAGACCAGCGGCCGCAGCCTGCATGCGCAGGAGATCGCGTTCAACGACATCCGCACCACGCTGCAGGCGCTGATCGCCATCTACGACAACTGCAACAGCCTGCACACCAACGCTTATGACGAAGCCATCACCACGCCCACCGAAGAGAGTGTGCGCCGGGCCATGGCGATTCAGCTCATCATCAACCGCGAGTGGGGTCTGGCCAAGTGCGAGAACCCGAATCAGGGCGCTTTTGTCATTGAAGAACTGACCGATCTGGTGGAAGAGGCGGTGCTCAAGGAATTCGAGGCCATTGCCGATCGCGGCGGCGTGCTTGGGGCCATGGAAACCGGCTACCAGCGCAGCAAGATCCAGGAAGAAAGCCTGCACTACGAAATGCTCAAGCACACCGGTGAGTTGCCCATCATCGGGGTGAACACTTTCCGCAATCCACACGGCGATGCCGCTCCAGCGCATCTCGAACTGGCGCGCTCCACCGAGGCCGAAAAAGAGTCGCAACTGCAGCGTCTGGCCGATTTTCACCAGCGCCACGCGGCCGAGGCGCCCGCCTTGCTGCACCGGCTGCAGCAAGCTGTCATTCATAACGAAAATGTGTTTGCCGTGCTGATGGATGCGGTGCGGGTGTGCAGCCTGGGGCAGATCACCACGGCGCTGTTCGAGGTGGGCGGGCAGTACCGGCGCAGCATGTAAGCCTTATCATTTCGCCACTCCGCTGCGCGGCGAGTCGTTTGCTATTTCGGTTTCCTGTCTTGCCTATTTCGCGCGGCGGTTTTTTATTTTCCGCCATGTCCACCTCCCCCGCCTCGCTCCGTGCCAGCGCCCTCATGCTGCTGGCTTCGCTCATCTGGGGCACGGCTTTCGTCGCCCAGACCGCGAGCATCGGCATGGTGGGGCCGTTCTACTACACCGGCCTGCGATTCATGCTGGGCGCTGCCGTGGTGCTGGCGGTGATGGCCTTGCGCCGCCGTCCCGATCCGGCCGCACATCCTGCCTCCAATCCGCGCAGCCTGCTGCGCGATGGCGGCCTGCTCGGCGTGGTCGTGGCCATCTCCATTTCCATGCAGCAGATCGGGCTGGAATCGACCACGGTGGCCAACGCCGGCTTCATCAGCTCGCTCTACGTCGTGCTGGTGCCGCTGCTGGGCCTGCTGTGGGCGCGGCGCGTCGGCACCGGCGTCTGGCTGGGTGCGTTATTGGCCGCAAGCGGCATGTATTTTCTCAGTGTGCGCCAAGGCTATAGCGTACGGCATGGCGACTGGCTGGAACTGGGCGGCGCGCTGTTCATCACTGTGCAGTTGCTGCTACTGGGCCGCATGGCGCCGCGCCACGATCCGCTGCAACTCGCCGTGGTGCAGTTCGTGGTCTGCGGCCTGCTGTGCCTGGGCGCCGGGGCGTTGGTGGAAACCATCAGCTTGCAGGCGCTGCAGCGCGCGGCCTGGACCATTTTCTACGGCGGCGCGCTGTCGGTCGGCGTGGCCTACACCTTGCAAGTCGTGGCGCAGCGCCACGCCGTGCCCGCGCACGCCGCGGTGATTTTCAGCATGGAAGGCGTGTTCGCCGCACTCGCGGCGTGGCTGGTGCTGCAACAGGCGCTCGACGCACGCGCCCTGTTCGGTTGCGCACTGGTGTTCAGCGGCCTGCTGGTCTCGCAACTGCCGCTGCACGCGCTGGCGAGCGGTTTGTTCACGATGATGCGGCGCGTCCAGCCGGCTCAACCCATCGACCCATGACGACCAAACCGCGCCCCGCTTCCGTCTGGCCGGGACGGCCGCGCTCTTCCGAACCCGCGCCCCGTCGCAGTGCACTCGCCAAAACGGTGGCCGCGCCCGCACCGCAGGGCGATCCCGCCGCCGAAGTGCGCCTGTCCAAGCGCATGTCCGAACTCGGCCTGGCCTCGCGGCGCGAGGCAGACGACTGGATCGAGCGCGGCTGGGTGCTGCTCGATGGCGCACCCGCGGTGCTCGGCGCCAAGGTGGCGGGCAATCTACCTGCCTCGCGCATTGTCATCCGCAAGGCGGCGCAACATCGGCAAGCGGCGCAGGTCACCATCCTGCTGCACAAGCCGGTGGGCTATGTCAGCGCGCAGGCCGAGCACGGTTACACCCCGGCGGTCGCGCTCGTCAAGGCCGAAAACCGCTGGACCGAATGCGAAGCGCCGCAGCCGTTTTCACCCGCTCATTTGCGGCATCTGGCCGTGGCGGGTCGGCTTGACATCGACTCCACCGGCCTGCTGGTACTCACCCAGGACGGCCGCATCGCCCGTCAACTCATCGGCGAAGACAGCGCGGTGGAGAAGGAATATCTCGTGCGGGTCAGCCTGACCGATGCGCCGACCCGCAACGGCGCAGAAGAAGACGTGCAGGCCGCCTTTCCCGAGAGCCGCCTCGCCCTGCTGCGCCACGGCCTGAAGCTCGACGATCAGGCGCTGCGACCGGCGCAGGTGGAATGGATCAACCCGCAGCAATTGCGCTTTGTGCTGCGCGAAGGCAAGAAGCGCCAGATTCGCCGCATGTGCGAGCTCGTCGGCCTGCGCGTCACCGGTCTCAAGCGCGTGCGCATCGGCGGCTTGCGCCTCGGCGCACTGCCGCTGGGGCAATGGCGCTATCTGCGCGAAGACGAAGGGTTTTAAGGCGTGAGCAGGGAAGCGCTCAAGCGTGAACCTGCTCGAACAGATCGAGCGCCTTCTTCACCTCGGCGATATAGGTCATCGCCGGGCCGCCGCCCATGACGATGGCCACCTTGCAGACCTCGACGATCTCGGCGTGGCTCACGCCCGCACGCAGCGACTTCTCGACATGGATGCCGATGCAATAGACGCAGCGTGCGGTAATCGCCATGCCCAGGGCGATGAGTTCCTTGGTCTTGGCGTCAAGCACGCCGTCGCCCAGCGCCTCACCCATGAAGGCGCCAAACGCCTTCATCGTGCTCGCAGCTTCGCGATTCATCATGCCCATGCCCATCTTGAAATCGCGCATGGACACGTCCATGCCGTTGTGCACTGAATCGTTCATTTCGTTTTTCTCCCAGATTGACGCCTTCACTGTGAATGGGCGATGTGACGCGCTGATGTCACCGTTCGGATTGACACAAGGCCGACACCTGCGCGTGGTAACAAGCGCACATGTCCGCCATACCCACGCCCTCTCCTCCCCGCCTGCTGTACGACGCGGTCTCCGAATTGCGCCGCGCCGCGCTGGCGTATGAGCAAGCCCACCAAGACCGCATCGACGCTCTGCCGCCGCAGCGCCGCGTCAGCGCCCGCAATTTGCTGCACTACATCGCCGTGCGCCAGGCCGACCTGCGGCCGTTGCAAACCCAGTTGGCCCAGATCGGCCTGTCTTCGCTGGGCATGCTGGAAACCCATGTGCTCGCTGCGCTCGACGCGGTGCTCGACCGTCTCGAAGACTTGCTCGGCCATGCCCGCAGCCAGCGCCCTGCGCCCCCCTGCACTTTCGACGAGGGACTGCAATTGCTGCAGCACAACACCACCGCCCTGCTCAATCCGCCACGGCCGCAGCGCGAGGTGCGCATCATGGTGACGCTGGCCACTGAAGCCGCGCAAGACGCCGCAGGGCTGCGCGCCCTGACCGAGGCCGGCATGGACGTGGCCCGCATCAACTGCGCGCACGACGATGCCGGCGTCTGGCTACGCATGGCCGAGCTGGTTCATGGCACCGACGCTTCGCCGCAGCGCCCTCCACTGGTGCAGATCGATCTGGCGGGGCCCAAGTCGCGCACGGGCGAGTTGCTGCCGCAGGGCCGCATCCTGCATCTGCGGCCCCGGCACGATGTACGCGGGCAGATCATCGCCCCCGCGCTGCTGGCGCTGTGGTGGGGTGAGGGCCCGCCGCCCCAAGCTCCCGAGGGACAAACGCTGCTGCACGCCGGAGCGCTGCACCCGCCCCTGCCCGCGCAGTTGCCGTCGTCCGTCGTGCTGCATGTCACCGATCTGCGCTCGCGCGCGCGGCAAGGCAGGCTGATTTCCCGCGAGGGCTCGCTGCTGCTGTTCGCCTTTGAGCGCTCGGCCTATCTGGCGGAAGGCATGCCGTTCAAGCTGACGAACGACACCACCGAGATGGCCGCAGGCACGCTGCAAGGCATCGCCGAAGTTCCGGGCGAACTGCGGCTGTTCGTCGGCGACCCACTGGTGCTGCTGCGCGAAGAGCGCCCCGGCCATCCAGGGCAGCGCGGCGACGACGGCGCCTTCACCACGCCGCCGCAGGTGCACTGCACGCTCGATGCCGCCTTCACCTCGGCGCAGGTCGGGCAAAGTGTGTGGCTGGACGACGGGCGCATTGGCGCGACCATCGAAACCCGCACGGACGACACCCTGCAACTGCGCATCACCCACGCCGCGCCGAATGGCAGTCGGCTCAAGGCGGAAAAGGGGATCAACTTTCCCGACACCTGTTTCGACCTTCCCGCGCTCACCGAAAAAGACCGCGACGATCTCGCCGCAATGGCCCGCCATCTCGATCTGGTCGCCCTGTCCTTTTTGCGCAGCCCGCAAGACGTGCGCCAGTTGCGCTCAGAACTCACCGCACGGCATCGTGACGACGCCGGCGTGGTGCTCAAGATCGAAAACCGCCAGGCCTTTGACCACCTGCCCGCCATCCTGCTCGAAGCCCTGGCGCATCCGCGCCTCGGCGTCATGGTCGCGCGCGGCGATCTGGCGGTGGAACTGGGGTTCGAGCGCCTGTCCGAAGCGCAGGAAGAAATTCTCTGGATGTGCGAGGCCGCCCACCTGCCGGTGATCTGGGCCACGCAGATTCTCGACACCATGGCGCGCAGCGGCCAGCCCTCCCGCCCCGAGGTCAGCGATGCCGCCCTGAGCATTCGCGCCGAGTGCGCCATGCTCAACAAGGGACCGCACATCATCGAGGCCGTGCGTTTTCTCTCCGGCGTACTCGAACGCATGGAAGGCCATTACGCCAAGCGCATGACCCTGCGCCGCCCGCTGTCGATCGCCGGGCTGTAGCCATTTCCCAGTCTCGCGGCTGAACCGGAGCCCATTCAGCGGCTCCAAGCAAGATCGCGCAGCCGGTCGAACGGGTTTCACTTTGTTGCACCGCAGCACTCGCATGATTGATTTTTGTCAACGACAAACGTCCAAATCAGTGAGCGCTTATAGAGGGTTGTCCTAATGTCCAAGCGGTGCCGCGCAAGGAACAATGCGCCATCTTTCGCGGAGTACGAACATGGATTCAAAACGTCGCACATGGTTGATTGCAACAGGCTGCGCCGGTTGCGTGGCAGCAGGGGGTGCGGCCGTGCCTTTTGTCGATTCGCTGGCGCCTTCCGCGAAGGCCCGCGCCGAAGGCGGGCCGGTGGATGTGGACATCAGCTCGCTGCGTCCGAGTGAAAAAATGACCGTGCTGTGGCGTGGCCAACCCGTGTGGATTCTGCACCGCACCTCGGCCATGCTGGAGTCGCTCAACGAAACCCAACCCCTCGTCGCCGATCCTGACTCCAAGCGCACCGCCTTCCCCACCCCGGTCTGGGCGCAGACCCAGTGGCGCTCCATCAAGAAAGAGTATCTGGTGGTCGTGGGCATTTGCACCCACCTGGGCTGCTCGCCGGTGGACCGTTTCACCCCCGGGCCGCAACCCTCGCTGCCGTCCGACTGGGATGGCGGTTTCCTCTGTCCTTGCCACGGCTCCATGTTCGACCTCGCCGGCAGGGTGTTCAAGAACATGCCGGCTCCAGACAATCTGGTCGTGCCCCCGTACATGTATGTCACCGATGCCAAAGTGCGCATCGGCGAGCACGAGAAAGCCTGACCTCCCGCTCTTCCTTCCGCCGCACCCCTCCCCACAAAACAAACAGGAGACACCTCAATGGCCGATCAATCGCTGCACGGCGCGCACGCCGCCCCCGAACACGGCAGGCTGCGCGGCTGGGTGGACAAGCGCTTTCCCTTCTCCTCGCTGTGGAGCGCGCACCTGACCGAGTATTACGCGCCGAAAAATCTGAATTTCTGGTACTACTTCGGCTCGCTGTCCATCGTGGTGCTGGCCATTCAGATCATCAGCGGCATCTTCCTGGTAATGAACTACAAGCCCGACGCCGCGCTGGCCTTCGGCTCGGTCGAATACATCATGCGCGATGTCAACTGGGGCTGGCTGATTCGCTACATCCACTCCACCGGGGCCTCGGCGTTTTTCATCGTGGTGTATCTGCACATGTTCCGCGGCCTGATTTACGGCTCCTACCGCACCCCGCGTGAACTCATCTGGATTTTCGGCTGCCTGATCTTTCTGTGTCTGATGGCTGAGGCCTTCTTCGGCTACCTGCTGCCGTGGGGGCAGATGTCGTTCTGGGGCGCGCAGGTCATCGTCAACCTGTTCTCCGCCATCCCCTACATCGGCCCCGATCTGGCGGTGTGGATTCGCGGCGATTACGTGGTGAGTGATGTCACACTGAACCGCTTTTTCGCCTTCCACGTCATCGCCATTCCGCTGCTGCTCATCGGCCTGGTGGGATCGCACATCATCGCCCTGCACCAGGTCGGCTCGAACAACCCGGACGGCGTGGAAATCAAGGACAACAAAGACGGCCGCGGCATTCCGCGGGACGGCGTGGCATTCCACCCCTACTACACCGTGCACGATCTGTTCGGGCTGTCCGTCTTCCTGATGATTTTCTGTGCCGTGGTGTTCTTCGCGCCGCAGTTCGGCGGCTATTTCCTGGAGCACAACAACTTCATTCCGGCCAACCCGCTGAAAACCCCGCCGCACATCGCCCCGGTCTGGTACTTCACGCCGTTTTACTCCATCCTACGCGCGACGACGAGCAACACCGTGCACATCTGGATGGGTGTGGTGGTCGTGGCCACGCTGTTTGCGCTGTGGCGGCTGCGCGGCAAACCCGGCCGCGCCGTGTTGTTTGCCGTGGGCGGCGGCCTGCTGTTCTGGGCGCTCGCCACGGTGGACGCCAAGTTCTGGGGCGTGCTCAGCATGGGCGGCGCCGTCATCATCTTTTTCTTCCTGCCCTGGCTCGACAAGTCGCCGGTCAAATCCATTCGCTACCGTCCGACCTGGCACCGCGCTGTCTACACCGTCTTTGCAATCAATTTCGTGGTGCTGGGCTACTTTGGCATCCAACCGCCCTCGCCCGTGGCCTACGCCGTGGCGCTCACCTGCACCCTGCTTTACTTCAGTTTCTTTTTCCTCATGCCGTGGTGGAGCCGCCTGGGGGAATTCAAACCCGTGCCGCAACGCCTGACCTACAAAGCCCACTGATGCCCGCCACCATGACCTCCTTCCTGCACCCGCTTCTGCGACGTCTGTGCCTGGGGTTGCTGCTCGGGCTGATGCTGCAAGGCACCGCCAGCGCCGCCGCGGAAGAGCAAGAAATTCCGCTCGATCATGCCCCCTACCGGGTGAACAATGTGCTGGCGCTGCAAAACGGCGCCCGACTGTTCGTCAATTACTGCATCGGCTGCCATTCCGCCAAATACATGCGGTATGAAAGCCTGCGCGGCATCGGCCTGACAGACGACCAGATTCAGCACAACCTGATGTTCGGCGATGCGAAAATCGGCGACACCATGCGCGTGGCCATGACGCCCGCTCAGGCGGAAAAGTGGTTCGGCACCGAGCCGCCCGATTTGTCCATCATCACCAAGGCGCTGGCCTCGCACCGCGGCAGCGGCACGGACTATCTCTACACCTATCTGCGCACTTTTTATCGCGACGATGCGCGGCCGACCGGCTGGAACAATCTGGTATTCCCCGGCGTGGGCATGCCCAACCCGCTGTGGATGTTGCAGGGCGAGCGCGCCGCCAACTTCCAGATCGGCCCCGACCCCGCCGATCCGGCCATCAAGCTCAAGACTTTCGTCGGCTACACCCAGCTCACGAAGGGGTCGGAATCGACAACCGAGTATGATTCGAAGGTTGCCGACCTCGTCGCCTACATGCAGTGGATGGCCGAACCCGATCAACTGTTCCGCAAGCGCCTTGGCGTCATCGTGCTCATTTTCCTGGGATTGTTCAGCTTCATTACCTGGAAGCTGAAATCCGAATACTGGAAAGATGTCACCTAACTCGGCTAACGCCCGCACCCCGGGCGCGCAGCCCAATCCGTATCGCCGGGGTGGCACTGCCACCCCGTTTCGTCTTTCAGGAGTCTGCATTCATGATGGTGCTCTATTCCGGCACGACCTGCCCGTTTTCTCAGCGTTGCCGCTTCGTGCTGTTCGAAAAAGGCATGGATTTCGAAATCCGTGACGTCGACCTGTTCAACAAACCCGAAGACGTCAGCGTCATGAATCCCTACGGACAGGTGCCCATCCTGGTCGAGCGCGATCTCATCCTGTACGAATCCAACATCATCAACGAGTACATCGACGAGCGCTTCCCGCACCCGCAGCTCATGCCCGGCGATCCGGTGGCCCGCGCCCGCGTGCGGCTGTTCCTGTTCAATTTCGAAAAGGAACTGTTCGTACACGTGACGACGCTGGAATCGCGCGCCACCAAGTCCAACGAAAAGGCGCTCGAAAAGGCCCGCAGCGCCATTCGCGACCGCCTGACGCAGCTCGCGCCCGTATTCCTCAAAAACAAGTACATGCTGGGCGAAGACTTTTCCATGCTCGACGTGGCCATCGCCCCGCTGCTGTGGCGCCTCGATCACTACGGCATCGATCTGCCCAAGTCGGCGCTGCCGCTGGCCAAGTATGCCGAGCGCATTTTCCAGCGCCCCGCCTACATCGAGGCGCTCACACCCTCCGAAAAGATAATGCGCAAGTAATCAGTTCGGTGCACCTTGATGAACAGCGATTCGCAAAACATCGGCTCGACCAAGCCTTACCTCATCCGCGCCCTGTACGAATGGTGCACGGATAACGGTCTGACCCCCTACCTGGCCGTACAGGTCGGGGCCGGTGCTCGGGTGCCGATGGAGTTCGTGAAGAACGGCGAAATCGTGCTGAACATCAGTTTCGACGCCACGAGCGCGCTGAACATCGGCAACGATGAAATTCGCTTCAAGGCGCGCTTTGGCGGCGTGGCCAGAGACATTCTGGTCCCCATCGGCCAAGTCTCAGCCATCTATGCGCGGGAAAACAGCCAGGGTATGGCGTTTCCGGTCGAAACCGATGACGAATCAGCCGAGATCGGTGAAGCCAACAACGCGCCCGCAGCAGAAGACCAGGACGAGTCGGCTACAGCCAGCAAGCCCACGCGGCTGCAGCCGGTAAAATCCAAGGCGTCGGAATCGGAAGAACCTTCCTCCGATCCACCCCCCAGCGCCCCCCGCCCCGGCGGAGCGCATCTGACCCGCGTGAAGTAGTCCAGCGACCTAGAGGCCACCGGATAATCGGCCCACGCGACCCGGCGCTCAGCAGCGCCTACGCCGACTTAGCTCAGCTGGTAGAGCAACCGCCTTGTAAGCGGTAGGTCATCCGTTCGATTCGGATAGTCGGCACCAA
>DZDA01000083.1 GCA_022730375.1 Thiomonas intermedia | reverse complement strand
GCGTACCGCGTCAGAACGGTGCGCCGAAAATCGCCCAGACGCCCGACAGTATGGTGGGCACGGCGAGCACGATGTTGATCGCAGACAGAGTGCGAATCTGCGCGGCCTGCGCGCAGGCCGCGCCCCAGTCGCTGCGCACAACGGCGCTGCGCATGCGCAGGAAGGGCACGAAAAAGATATACAGCGCGAGCAGCACCATGAGGCTGCCCAGCACCACCATCACCCATTGCGCGGCGCTGAGCACGCCAAACCCGCCGCGCAAAAACACCATGCCGTAGCCGGTGATGACCAGCGACGCGCCAGCGCCCCAGATCACGGCGAAAAAATTGCGGAACAGCCCATACAGCAGCCGGGCACGCGGCTCGGCCTGCGCGATGGCGCGTTTGAGCGCGGGCGCCAGAAAGCCATCCATGAAAAGAATGCCGCCGATCCAGATGACCACGGCGAGCAGATGGATGAATTGCGCGAGAGAGTTCCAGTTCATGGCGGGTGTCAGATCAGCAAGGTGGCTTCATTGCAGCAGAGTTTCGTGATGTGTGGTTTGACTTGTCTCACAAGCCGTTTGTGGGCTGGGAGCCTGTCGGGCTTTGGTCGTCGAAAGCGAAAATGGGGCCCAGCTTGGACAGTTTTTGCCGGATTTGCAGGCCCATAGCCCCGCTATGGGTCAAAAAGCCGGTGAAAAATGGACTGCTGCGACCCATTTGCAGCCGACGATTCCAAAGCCCGACAGGCTCCTAGGTTCGGTCACAATGGACGCATGTCGTTTGTTTCTGCCCCTATTACGTTCAGGCCTCGATCTTTCGGGGTGCTGAGTTGCGCCTTGCTGTGCTGGCTGCTGCAGTACGGCAGCGTGCAGCACGCAGCCGGGGAGGTGGCGGCCTTGTTTCAGGCGGCCATTGCGGTGACTTGGGCCATGCTGCTGCTCTGGCTGTGGACGCGCTGGCGCGGCATTGCGCTGTTCGCGCAGGGCGCGTCGCTGCTGCCTGCACTCTGGGGCGGTGCGCTGTTTACCGTGCAATGGGCCTGCCTGTATCTCGCCGTAGACCGTGCCGCGCTGTGGCGCGTGGCGCTCTGGTTCGGGCTGATGGCGGTGCTGATGCGGGCTGCGGCACAAGGGCGCTGGCTATCGCGTCTGAGCTTCGCGGCAGGCGTGGCGCTGCTCGCCGTCTGGGCCTGGGCGACGGGGCAAGCCGGGGTCGGGCTGTTGACCCTGGCCGCCGCCCTGGCTTTTGTGCTCGGGTTTCATCAGATGCGCTGCGCCCAGATGCAGCGACAAGACCTGATGCGCTGGCGCTTCTATCAACTCTGTGTGGCCGCGCTGTTGCTGCCGTTGGCGGCGGTGGCGTTCAGCCCGAGCTGGAGTTTTCTGCCGGGTTGGAGCGCGCTGGGCGCGATATTGCTGCAGACGATTTGCGGCGGGCTGGCGTTTCCGTTTCTGCTGGCCGCGGCCTTACCACAGGCCAGGAATGAAACGGCGGGTGACGCGCGCATAGCCAGCGTAGTCGGGCCAGACGCCTGAGAGCAGCCGCTCTTCCATCGCCGCCTTGAAATTCAGCACCACGCCCAGCGCGACCCACAGCGCCCACTGCACCGGGCCGTGCGCGGCAGCGGCGACGCCGGCCATGAACAGAATCAGCGCGACATACATGGGGTGACGAATCCAGCGGTAAGGCCCGGTGGTCACCAGATGCGCGCCCTGGCGCGGTTCGGGCACGATGTTGAAATTGCCCGGCCGGTTGTGCCAGAACACCCAGAGCACCAACGCCGCGCCTACTGCAAGCAGCGCGAGCGAGGGCCAGCTCAGACGCCAATGCGGCGCGGGCCAGCCAAACATCAGGGCGAGCAACCCGAACTGGGCGGTCACCCAGAGCCGGGCGAGGGTATGAGTTTGCATGCGGGCCTTTCAGGCGAGCGCCGTGTTGGCGCATGTCCGGGGAACCAAAAATTCAGTCGGCATGATAGGTGGGCCGCTTTTTCCCTGGCTGGCCTGCGCTTGGCGGGCGGCGTTGCAAAACTTTGTTGCGGCGCAAAAGAACTGCGGGATTACCCGCATAAGCTGGCCGCGTTGGTGTCTACATGTCACGGATCACGACAAAACATGGCATGGAGTGCCAATCACAGTGAGTCAATTCAAGGGGATCATCATGCAAAGCAAAAAACATCGCATTCAATGGACTTTACGCGCAGTGGCCGTGGCCGCCGCGCTGGCGGGCGGCACGGCCTTTGCGCAAAGCAACGAGCCGATTCAGCCGATCGAGCCGTTCAAGGTCATCAACCCCGCCATGGTGGAACTGGGCAAGAAGCTGTATTTCGATCCGCGTCTGTCCAAGTCGGGCGTGCTGTCGTGCAATTCCTGCCACAACCTGAGCATGGGTGGCACCGACAATATCAAGACTTCGGTGGGCCACAAATGGCATCAGGGTCCCATTAACTCGCCCACGGTGCTCAACTCGGGCATGAATCTCGCGCAGTTCTGGGATGGCCGCGCTAAAGATCTGAAAGAACAGGCTGGTGGGCCGATCGCCAACCCCGGCGAAATGGGCTTCACCCATGACCTGGCGGCTGACGTAGTGGCCTCCATTCCGGCCTACCGCGCTGAATTCAAAGCGGCGTTCGGCACCGACAAGGTCACCATCAACGAGATCACCACGGCCATCGCCGCGTTCGAAGACACCTTGGTCACGCCCAATTCGCGCTTCGACCTCTGGCTCAAAGGCGACAAGAAGGCCATGAACAAGCAGGAGCTTGCGGGCTACAAGCTGTTCAAGGAGAGTGGCTGCATCGCCTGCCATTACGGCACCATCATGGGCGGCACCTCGTTCCAGAAAATGGGCATTCAAGAGCCGTACAAGACCGCAAACAAAGAAGTGGGACGCGCGGCAGTCACCGGCAGGGATGCCGACCGTTTCAACTTCAAGGTGCCCACCCTGCGCAACGTCGAGCTGACCTATCCCTACTTCCACGACGGGCAGGCCGATACCCTGACCGAAGCGGTCGACATCATGGGTCGTTTGCAACTGGGGCGTAAATACTCCGCCCAGGAAAACGCCGACATCGTGGCCTTCCTCAAGACCCTAACGGGTGAGCAGCCGCAAATCCTGCTGCCCCTGCTGCCGCCCTCGGCTGACAGCACCAAGCGGCCGGTTCCGTTCGACTGAGCTTTGCGTCGTGTTACCCGGCAGCCGCTGTGGAGAGCGTTCCACAGCGGCTGTTGTTTTGTGTGCAACCGATTACCAGCGGCGCTTGCGCACGTTGCGCAGGAACTCGTCGAGGATGGGGGTGCAGTCGAGCAGCTCGGGGTTGGACGGGTGGTGGAATTCCGGGTGCCACTGCAGGCCCAGCAGAAAGTTGCGGCCGGTGCCGCGTATGGCTTCGGGCAGGCCGTCTTCGGGGCTGATCGCGTCCACCACCAGATCGCGGCCCAGGGTGCGAACCGCCTGGTGATGCACCGACACGATGTTCAGGCTTCCGGGATCGACCTCGGGGTAGAGGCGGGCCAGCAGGCCGCCTTCGGTGAAGCGCACCGGGTGGTAGTGCCGGTCGTAAGTGTCGCTGAGGTGCTGAGTCTGGCTGTGGGTGAGTTGCGAAGGCAGATCTTGGTAGAGCGTGCCGCCCATGGCGACATTGATGAGCTGCGCCCCGCGGCAGATGCCCAGCACGGGTTTGCGCACTTCGATGCATTCGTGCAGCAGCTCCATCTCATAGCCATCGCGCACCGGGTCGCCCGCCCACTCGGGCTTGAGCGGATCTTCGCCATAGCTGTGCGGACTCATGTCGGAGCCGCCCTGGAGAATCAGGCCGTCGAGCGCGTCGGCATAGTCGCTCAGTCGGATATTGCTGCGCACGATGCCGCCGCCGGTCGCCACCGTGGGCACCATGAACACCAGCACGTCGCGCGACATGGCCCAGTGCGCGACCGACTGTTCGAGGTATTGCAGCGTTTTGCTGCGCAGCCCGCCCTGTCCTGGCTGGGGGTGGTCGATGCGTGCGGAGATGCCGATTTTCAGAGGTTTGGCGGCCATGCGATTCTTGGTTGATCAGGCATCACTTGAGCCTGTTTACTTTACGGGCGCTGAGCGCCCCCAGGGTCGGCTCACCGACCCGCCCCCCGTGGGGGTCAATGAAACTTGGGGCGGCCCGGCGTTTCCTTGAGCAAGCTTTTCTAATCGCTCACGAAAGGGTGATGAGTAATGTAGCTGAGGTAACTCGCGGAAAAATTGGCGCAGCCGCTTGGCCCTGTGAGTGTCCCAAGTATGGTTTTGTTTTCGCTGTCTTGGCACTCATAATTCATGGCTCTGTCCTCGTAGTGCACCCTGCAAGATTCGCTCGGTACCGAAAACAGCTTGGCCAGTTGCGCAGCGGTGATGTCTGTGTGGACGCACTCGGCATTGGCGGAAATTATTTTTCCGTCGGATGTGCGGCAGACGTTGATGGGTTTTTGCAGCCGCCAATGGGCCGGGGGCTGCATAGAGCCCCAAGTGCATGTCCCTGGCGGATTGGCGCTGGCGCAAAATGGCGCTGCGCTCATACCCAGCAAACCGATCAGACTGCAGGCAATAGAACGAAACTTCATGATCCTGTGACCCCATATCCTTGATATTCGAGGGCAACCCCCTTGAATAGGGGGCATTTTTCTCGTCAAGGATGAGCGGACTGATTCCAGCGCATTTCTTATTGTTTCGATGTGTTGCCCCCCTTATCAAGGAACTTGGCGCGGCTTGCCGACTCAGGGCGCCTTCATCTGCCTGAAGCACTTATTGAAACTCAAAGGTGTAGAACAAATCCACGGCATTCTCCGTGCCGGTCTGGGTTTGCACCGACAGGTGCCTGGTGAGCTGGTGCTGGATGGTGAAAATGCTCGACACGCCGTCGAGCCCGCGCGAGAAGGTTACCAGGGTGTTGGCCGACAGGCGTTTACTCAGCGTGACGATGGTGCTCTGCACGCCGCCAGATGCAGCGGTCGCGGCGCCATTGGTGCTGCTCGTGCCGGTGCTGCTGGACGCACTTTGCACGCTGATGCTGTCGAGCCCCACGGCATGCGCCAGCCGGGTTTGCAACGGCATGCCGTCGCCCGGCCCGAGCAGGGCGGCTGCGGCGGTTTGCAGCAGGCCGATGTCGGAAGCGCCGACCTGATCGAGCGGCTGGCCCAGCACCAGCCAGGACAGGATCTCCGTGTCGGGCATGGCCGGGGTGGAGCTGAGCTTGACCAGCGGGCGACGCGCGCTGCCGCTGATGGTCACGCCGACTTCGATGCCGGTGGGCAGGTTGGGGCGGGTGGCGGTGATGTTCAGCCCCGGGTTGTCCACCGGCCCGGCGAAGTTGATGCGGCCTTGCGTGACCTGCAGTTGCTGGCCATAGGCGGTGTATTCGCCCTTGACGACTTCGATGCTGCCGGTCGCCGTGGGCGGGGCGCCGTTGTCGGAGCGCACGCGCACGCTGCCGCCCAGCGTGGCGTCGAGGCCCTGGCCGTAGAGGTGGAAACTGGAGCCCAGGTTGAAGGCGCCATCGAAGCGCACGGCGCTGGGCATGGCGGCTGCGGGTTGGCTCGCCGTCGGCGTCTGGCCGATGACGACCACGTCGCTGCTCAGTGTGGGCCCGGTGGCGCGGGGCAGGGCGATGTCGGCGCTGTCGGCGGTGAGATCGGTGGTGATGGCCAGCACCTTGTCGGCCAGCTTAGCCTGCGCATCTCCGCTGAGCACGAGTTGCCGGTCGGGCCGACTGAGCAGTTGCAGCTTGTCGGCCTTGAGATCAAGGGTCGCGCGCGGCAGACCGTTTTGCAGCCGCGCGTCGCCGGTGGCGGTGAGGTAATTGGCCCCCACGCTTGGGCTTTGCCCGCGCTGCCCCCCGAGGGGGTGCTCCCCGCCTTGGGGCGGCCCGACGGCGGGGAGGGCCTTGCTGCCCTCGAACTGCAGTTGGTCGAGCTGCAGACGGTCGCCGGTGAAGTGAGCGCGAAGCACGCCGTTTTTGAGATCGAGGCCTTGCGCGGGCCAGGCCAGACGCAGGGCCCGGCCATCGAGACTGCCGCTGTATTGCGGCTGGGCCAGCGTGCCTCGGCCCTGCACCGCGAGTTGCAGACGGCCCTCGGCGCGATAGTCGTAGCCGATCAGCGGCGCGGCCCAGGCCAGGCTGGGCATGTCGGCGCCCGCGGCGAGCTGCAGCGGCGCGTTGCCCGCGATGCCCCACAGCTCGCCGCGGCGGCTGAGTTCGGTGGCCAAGCTGGCCTGCGCCGTGCCCATGGCGGTCTGCACCACGCCCTGCGCCTGTACGCGGTTGTCTTTCGCCGTGATGTCGAGCACGAGCTGGCCGATGCCCAGCGGCATGAAGCCGCCGCGCGATGCGGCTGTACCGAAGGTGGCGTCGCAGGTCGGGGCGAGGGTGACGGCGCCCACGGGCTTGGCGGGAGCGGCGGCAAGTTGCAGCGCGATATCGCCGCTGTCGCGCTGCAGATGAATCTGGCCGTTCACGGTTGCACCGGCGTCGATCTGCCAGCGGCCGGAAAGCACCAGCGAGTCGCGCAGCCGCGCCGGGGCGATGCCGCCCAGAGCGAGCAGGTCGGCGGTGCGCACGGTCCGCAGACGACCCGCGGTGCGCAACACCCCGGGAGCGAGCTGCAGGCGGTCCAGATCGATCAGCCCGGCTTGCAGCTTCAGAGCAGCATGCTCAACTTGCAGCCGCAGCGGGGATAACGCCAGATCGAGCTTTGCGGGAGCCTGGAGTTTGAGCGCGACCGGGCCGGTGTTTTCCAGCGAGGTGATCTGGCCGCGCCAGCCTTGTTGGTCGCCGTGCCAGCCGCCAGCAGCGCTCAGCCGCAGATCGAGCGGCAAGGGCGGCGCGGTGGGCTGCGATGTGGGCGTAGTGGTGGAGGTACTGCTGGTGCTGCGCCGGGGCAACTGGCCTTTGACGGCGAGCAGCAGAGTGTGCTGGGCTCGGGTACCCGCGATGTTCAGGGTCGCGGTATCGATCACTTTTTCTGCGCTGTTTTTTGCGGCTGACGCGAGCCGCAGGTCTTGCAGCCGGGCGTTGAGTTGCAATTGTCCGTTCAGCCCTGCCGTGGTCTGCGTCTGAGTGTGCAAACTGCCGATCTGCACGGTTTGCGCGCCCTGGGTCCAGCGCAGGCCGTCGAGGTCGATCTGTAGCGAGCCCGCGAGGCGGTTGAGCAGGGTGCTTGCGGACGGCAAGGCGGTGGCGGCCGGTGCGCGGCTGGTGTTGAAGGTGCTGAAGTTGCTGTGGGCGCTGAGGTGTCGCAGCGCGAGCGCGCTGGCCCAGCGCAGTTCGTCCGCTTGCAGCGAGACCATGCCCGAGGGCGCTTGCAAGCCGCCTTGCAACTGGCCCTGCGCTTGGGCGCTGCCTTGCAGGGCGGGGTCAATCTGCGCGAGTTGCGGGGCGTGCAGCGTCCATTGCAGGGCGTCGCGGGGCTGGCCGAATGCCCCTTTCGCGCTGAGCTGGTTGGCGCCGAGGGTGAGCGCGGCGTCCACGTCCCACAGGCGTTGCGGGTCGAGCGCGAGCCGGGCGTGGCCGGTGAAGGTGTGGCCGCGCCACACGCTGGGGGCGAGTTGCAGCGCGAGCTTGGCCTGACGGCGGGCGAGGGCGCCGCTTGCGGTGAGGTCGGCGTTCAGCGTGGCCTTGGGGTAGGCGCCGAATTGCGCGGGGTTGAACTGCCGCAGCCGGGCGCTCAGCTCGAAAGCTTGCGTGCCTGCGGTGGACAGGGTGCCGCTGGCCTCCAGACGGCCGCCCAGCGCAGATAGCAGCAGGTGGCGCAGATGCACGGCGTCACCCTGGCGCTGCGCTTGCACGCGAACGTCCCAGCCCGGCTGGGTGAGGGCGGCCTGAACGCTTTGCTGTTGCGCGGAGGCGTCGATCGCCACCGGGCCGGACAGGCGGGTGGCAGCGAGCTTGCCGTCGAGTGCGCGGGCGTTGAGCTGGGCGACCTGCAGCCGGGCCTGCAGCTCGGGCTGCGTCCAGCGCAGCGTGCCGCGGATTTGTCCGCCGGCGCCCAGGTCGATGAGCAGATCGTGCGCGCTGGCCTGCTGCGCATCCCCCGCGAGCGTGGCGCTCAGGCTGTGCAGCGGCAGGCGCTGCTGGTCGATCGGGCCGGGCAGGGTGTTGCTCACGCGCAGACTGCCCACCAGCCTTTGCGCGCTCGACGGGCCGAGATCGAGCTGCACATTCAATGCGGCGCGGGGCAGCCCTGCGGCGAAGGCCGAGGGATCGAGCGCGTTCGAGCTGAGCCGGGCGCTGCGCAGCGGTGTGACATCGAATGGCGTGAGACGGGCTTGCAGACGGGCACGCGCGGCGTCCATTTGCAGAGTGCCGTCGAGGGTGAAGTCGCGCAGGGTGCCGTGGGCGCGCAGATCGGCAGCGTTGCTCATGAGAAAACGCCGGGCCGCCCCAAGTTTTCTCATCCCCCTCGGGGGGCCTGACGCGAACGCGGCAGGTCTGGGGGCGCTCTCAGCCGCCTTGCCGGGCAGGCCGATGTGCGTGGCGTTCAAGCTCGCCTGCAGCGCGTAGGGCGCGGCGTCGCCCAGGCTGGCGCTGAACTGGGCGTGGGCCCAGGGGGTGAGGGCGGTGAACTGCGCGCGGTAGCTGCCCTGGCCGTAGTGCATCTGGCCGTCGATGCTGCCGTAAGACTGCAGCGCCCCCGGCGGGCCGATCTGCAGTGCGCCGACGGCCAGATGGTCGATGTCGATATGCAGCGGCAGGCGCAGGCTGGCGGGCAGTTGCGGCGCGCCGGTCGAAGCGGCGGCGTGGGTTTGCGTCACGTCGATGCGCTGCGCGCTCAGGTTCTGGATGTGCAGCGTGCGCTGCCACAGCGCGGTCGGCGTCCAGCGCAGCCGGGCGTCGTGCAGGAGGGTGGTGGAGCTGGGTGTGGTGAGCTGCAGTTGGCCGATGCGCACCGAGTTCCACAGACTGCCCTGCACGTCTTTCAGGGTGATTTGCGTGCTGCCCAGCCGCAGCGGCGTGCGCGCGGCCAGCCACTGCAGACCGCTCTCGCTGCCCAGCCAAGCCACGGCGGCTGCGGCGGCGATCAACACGGCGACCGCGGCTGTCAGCACCCAGAGCAAGACGCGCAGCGGGCGCGGCCCGCGGCGGCGGGGTCTGGGCGGCGGGGCGGGGGTGGGTGCGGTCGGCTCGGTCATCAGAACGACAGCCCCGCACTGAAGTTCAGGCGATATTGGTGTACCGCCTGACCGTAAGCCAGATCGACCGACACCAGCCCCACCGGGCTGCGCCAGCGCACGCCCGCGCCATAGCCGCGCACGGGTTTGAGCGCCCCCCAGGTGTCGGCCGCGTTGCCCAGGTCGTAAAACACCGCGCCGCCCCACTGGCGGGTGAACCAGTGATCGAACTCGGCACTGGCGGTAAACAGATAGCGGCCGCCGACGATGGCGTCGCCCTGCACCAGACCCAGGCTTTGATAGGCGTAGCCGCGCACCGAATTGGCCCCGCCGGCGCGAAACAGGAAATTCTGCGGAATGCCGCTGGCGCCATTGGCCAGCACCGCGCCCGCTTCGGCACGAAAAACAAGCTGGTTGCTGCGGTCGATGGGCAAGTAGCCGAGGCCGCGCGCGTACAGCCGTATGAAGTTGGCCGACGACAGCAGCGCCTTGCTGGCGCCGCCGATTTGCAGATTGATGATGGTGCCGCGGCTGGGATAGAGCACGCTGTTGATGTCGCGCCGCGTCCAGCTGTAGTTCAGGCTCAGCGCATGCACCTCGCTGGAGGCGGCGCCCGCGGGCTCCAGGCTTTCGGCCTGGTACTGCAGCGCCAGCGCGGTGTCGATATGGCCGCGCGTGCGCTCGCGCAGCGCCCCGATGCTGCTGTTGCGCGTGACCAGACCGGAAATGTCGGTGCGGTCTTGCGACAGGGTGAGGCTGTCGTCATGGCCGATCGCGGTGCGCGGGAAAGCCAGCCGCAGATTGCCGCTCTGCTCGCGCGTCTGCAGCTTGACCTCGCTCGACAGCCGCCAGGCGCGCCCCAGAAAGTCGAGATCGCGCCAGCCCATCTGCACCCGCTGCCCGGTATCGCTGCTCACCCCCACGCCGAAACTGAGTTTTTGCGCCCGGTTCTCGGTCACCTGCACGTCCACGGGCGCCACGCCGTCCTGCGTCTGACGCACATCGGCATCGACCACGGCATTGCGGAAATAAGGGCTGTTCTGCAAAGCGGCCTGATAGTCGAGCAGCGCGGTCTGCGAGTACGGCTGCCCCGGTTGCATCGGTGCCAGCCGCTCCACGATGCTGGCCGGATAGCGCTGCAATCCGGTGATGTGGAGCTGACCGAACCGATATGCCGCGCCCGTGTCCAGCCGCAACAGCAGGCGGGCCTGATGCGATTGCGGATCGATGGTCGCGCGGCTGTCGGCAATGCGTGCAGCCGGCCATTGCCCCGACAGCAGACTGGAGAGTGCCCGTGACTTGGCCGATTCCCAGTCGGCATCGCGAAACACCGAGCCGGGCTTGAGCGTCCAGGTGCGGCTCAGCCGCGCGCTCAGAGCGGCATCCGGCTGGCCGTTGGGGCCGTCGACCTGCACCTCGACGGCGTGCACCAACGTGGCCACACCCGGATTCACGGTCAGCACCACGCGGATCGGCTCTGTCCCATCAGAATGAGGTGGGCAATCGACCCGCACCGCGATCTGCGGTGAAAAAAAGCCCTGCGTTTCGAGCAGGCGCTGCACCTGGGCGGGCGCCTCATCGGCCAGCCGCTCGATCTGATCGGCCTGCAATCCCGGAAAGTTGCGCCAGCGCAACAGATCAAGATTGTTCGATAAAAGAGCCTGCAAGTCCGCCGGCATGTCGAGTTTGACCTCGTACTTTGGCGCAGCCGACTGCGCCGCCGAAGCGGGCGGTGCAGGGGAGAGGCTCGCTGCCTGTGCCGTCGCAGTCTGCGGCCACGCCAGCGCGCAGAAGGTGCCTAGAGAGAAGCAAAAAAAGGCGATGGCTCTGGGCAAGGCGACTCCGCCGAGCCCGATTCGGCGCTCGGCAGTCGTCTTTCTGGCCGGTTTTTGATGCATGCGCGCATTATTCATGCCGCATGTCACCGGCAGCGTCGGCAGGCCAATGCGATCAAAGCGCACTGGCCGCACCCGTCTTAGGCTTGCGCCAGGTCGATTCCCGGCGCGAACTTTGTAAACCATGCCCTGACACTACTTGCCGACAACCCCTCGGAGTGTGAATATATTCACGGTTTTCTCATAAGATGATGCCTTTGTGCGCAGTCGGCTGTTGTTCTGGAGTACGTATTTCAGGTCGTA
>DZDA01000082.1 GCA_022730375.1 Thiomonas intermedia | reverse complement strand
CTCAACTGCCTTGGGCGGCCCTGCTGCCCAAGCAGGCGCAGATCTCGCCCGATGCGATTCACGCCCTGGTGCAGCACAACAATACGGCGCTGCATGCCGAGCGCGGCACCATCAGCTCAGAAGAACGCAACCAGCTCATGAAGACGGATGCGCAGACCGCCTGCGCCCTGGGCCTGTGGTGCCACGAAAACGGCGCGCGTTACGGCAACCGTCCCGGATTCCTGCGGTTGATGCGCGAACATCATGTGTTTCATACCCGGCTGCGCGAAGAATTGGCCCAGACCCCGCTGAGCTCTGAGTCGCACAGAATCCAGACCCTGGGCGAGCAAAGCCGCATCATCCGGCACCAGTTCTGGAATCTGATTCTGCTGGGCGTCGACAAGTCCGTCGAATCCGACCTGGCCGAAGTCAACACGGCCGAGTTCAACAAGGCGTTCGACCCGGTTCCGGCCGATTCCATCGAAGCGCTCTCCACCGCACCGGCACTCAAACTCGTTCGGTGAGCATTTTTTGGTGAAATGAGCGGGCCCGCAGACCTTGCCGCTTGCATTCCGTCTGCGCCGCATCGACACTCTAAAACAACAAAACGCTTCCGCTCGCGCGCAGCATGTCCGGCCTCCGCCGCTCGCGGGGCGCCCGCATCCTGCAAGCCACGGCCCAGGTTCAACATGACGCAGCGCGCCCCCAATCAAAACCAAGACAACCGCCCCGCACCGCCGACCTCCCTGCTGAACCGCACTATCGCAGGCTATGTGCTCTACGCGGTGCTGCTGCTCGTCTATGCCGCAGCGGGCCTGCTGCCCTGGCTGGCCGCTGCCATCTATGGCCTGCTCGGGGTGACGGTCAATCTGCTCCTGCTCAACTGGATGCTCTACGCCCCCCGGGCGCAGAACAGCGCGGCAGACTTTCCGGCCACACTGTTCCTGCTGCTCAACGCCGGGCTGCAGTTCCTGTTCTTTGCCCTGCTGCCTTCGGTCGGTGCATTGTTCGTGCTGCCGCTGTTTGCGCTGATTCCGATCGCCGCGCTGCATGTACGCCGGCTTCAGATGGCCGCCAGCCTGCTGCTGCTTCTAATGCTCAGCGGAGTGGCGATGGGGCTCAGCCCAGGCCGCCTGCAATTGCCGATGGAGAGCGAGCCGCAGCGCATTCTGGCATGGGCTGCTGTGCTGACGGTGCTCGCCTTCGGCGCCGCGCTCATGATGACCGTCGAAGGCTTCAGCCGCGCGCTCATCAAGGACAACCTGCGGCTGACCAAGGCGTTCAAGGCGCTGCGCCGCTTCGCCCTGCGCGACGATCTGACCGGGCTGGCCAATCGCCGCATCTTTCTCGATCATCTCAACGACCTGATGCGACGCCACCCGGGCCAGACGCTGACCATCGGGCTGATGGATCTCGACCGCTTCAAATCCGTCAACGACCGGCTGGGCCACATCATCGGCGATCAGTTGCTGATCGCCGTGGGGCAACGGCTGCGCGGCGTGCTGCGCGAGGGCGATCTGCTGGCACGCTTTGGCGGCGATGAGTTCGTGGTGCTGCTGCCCGGCTACAGCACCGAGCAGCAGCTCAGCTACATCGCCAAACGTCTGGTGGACTGCATCGAAGCGCCGTTCATCATTCAGGGCAACAGCCTGCAGATCGGGCTGTCGCTCGGCCTGGTGGTGCAGCAGCCCGATGCCCCCGTCGATGCGCAAACCCTGGTGCGGCGGGCCGACATGGCCATGTACGCGGCGAAGAAAAACGGCCGTCAGCAATACCGCCTCTTCGACCAGCAGATGGAAGATGCCATGCAGGAGCGCCACCGCAAGCTGCAATGGGTGCTGTCGGCGCTGCGCGACAACCGGCTGGAACTGCAGTACCAGCCGATTCTGTCGCTCGATTCCGCATCGGTCGCCAAAGCGGCGGAACCGCAGGTGCAGATCGACGGCGCCGAAGCCCTGCTGCGGCTGCGCGACGCGGCGGGGTTGCACCGCGCGGCGACTTTCGAGGCGGTGCTCGACGACGACACGCTGGCCGTTGCGGTGGGCCGTTTCGTGCTGGCCGCTGCCATGCGCCAAGCCGACGCGTGGTTCGGTGCGGGACGCGCGCTGCAGATCAGCGTCAACATCAGTCCGCGGCATTTCCTCGATCCGCAATTTCTCTCCGACTGCGCAGCGTGCTGGCCCAGCATCCGCAATGCCCGCCCGGCCTGCTGGCGCTGGAGCTGACCGAGCACGGCTCCGAGCTCGACGGCGCGATGGCGCGTTTCATGGTCGCGCAATGCCGTCAACTGGGCGTGCAGGTCATCCTCGACGACTTCGGCACCGGCAGCGCCAGCCTGATCCACCTGCAGCAGCTCGAAATCAGCTCGGTCAAGATCGACCGCAGCTTCACCCATGACCTGTTCACCAGCGGCGCGGGCCTGAGCATTTCCTACGGCCTGCTGCGCATCGCCGAGCTGATGGGGCTGGACGTGATCGGCGAAGGCGTGAGCTCGGCGCAGCATGCGCTGGCGCTGTCGTCCATGGGTTGTCGGCGCTTTCAGGGCTACGCCATTTCGCCGCCGCTGTCGCTGTCCGACTTCGAAGTCTGGCTGGCCCATTGGGCCCAGCTCATCCCCTGGACGGCCTCGCTGCGCCACCAGCCGGCCATCTCGGCCGATGCCATCCAGGCCCTGGTGTGGCACAACGCCGTGGCTCTGCGCGCACAGCAAGACACTCTGAGCGAAAGCGAGCGGCAGCAGTTTCTCAAACCGAACGCTGCGCTGCAAAGCGAGCTGGGTCTTTGGTGCCAGACCCATCAGGCGATGTATGAAGATCGGCCCGCTTTCCTGCGCCTGATTCGCGAGCTGCACATCTTTCACACCCGCCTGCGCGAGCAGCTTTCGGCCAAGGCCCCCATCGAGCCCGCGCAGGCCGCGCAGCTCAAGGCGCACAGCCGCGTGGTGCGGCATCAGTTCTGGAATCTGGTGCTGGTGAACATTCCGCCCATGGCGGCGGAATCGGCGTCGCGCCAAGCGGGCGGCGGCGCCGACTCGCGCTCGGGAGGCTTCGACAGTTCGCTGCACCCCACCCTGCCGGGATGAGCCCCGGCGCGGCGCCGCACTTTCCCCTCAGTCTGACGCCACCACCCGCACTTGCTGCGCGGCGAGTTTGGCGTTGACGCGCGCGGCGTCGGTCGATTCGGCGCGGGCCAGCGCCACGCCCATGCGGCGCTTGACGAAACTCTCGGGTTTGCCGAACAGCCGCAGATCAGTTCCGGGTATGGCCAGCGCCGCCTCCACGCCTTCGAAGCGCACGCCGCGCGCCTCGACCCCGCCGTAGATCACCGCGCTGGCGCCCGCGGTCTTGAGCGACGGGTCCACCGGCAGGCCGAGTATGGCCCGGGCGTGCAGCTCGAACTCGCTCTGCCACTGGGTGATGAGGGTGACCAGCCCGGTGTCGTGCGGGCGCGGGCTGACCTCGCTGAACCACACTTGCTCGCCTTTCACGAACAGTTCCACGCCAAAAATGCCGCGCCCGCCCAGCGCCTCGGTGATGCGCCGCGCCATGTCGCGGCTGCGTTCCAGCGCCACCGGGCTCATGGGATGCGGCTGCCAGCTTTCCACATAGTCGCCGGCCACTTGCACATGGCCGATGGGCTCGCAGAAGTCGGTGCGCACGGCGCCGTCGGCGCCCACGCTGCGCACGGTGAGCTGGGTGATTTCATAATCGAAGTCGATGAAGCCCTCGACGATCACGCGGCTCTGCGCCACGCGCCCGCCCGACATCGCGGCCTCCCAGGCGGGGCGCACGTCGGCAGGGCCGTCGAGCTTGCTCTGCCCCTTGCCCGAGGAACTCATCACCGGCTTGACCACGCAGGGATAGCCGATGCCGCCATCGATCGCGGCCTGCAGTTCCTCCAGCGAATCGGCGAAGGCATAGGGAGATGTGGCCAGTCCCAGCTCTTCGGCGGCCAGTCGGCGGATGCCTTCGCGGTTCATCGTCAACCGCGCGGCGCGGGCTGTGGGAATGACGGTCACCACACCGGCTGCCTCCAAGTCTTCGAGCACCGGCGTGGCGATGGCCTCGATTTCCGGCACCACCAGGTGCGGCTTTTCCTTGAGGATGAGGGCGCGCAAGGCCTCGGGATCGGTCATTTGAATGGTGCGGGCATGGTGCGCCACCTGCTGCCCCGGCGCGTTGTCATAGCGGTCCACCGCGATGGTTTCCACGCCCAGGCGCTGCAGCGCGATGAGCACTTCCTTGCCCAGTTCGCCCGCGCCGAGCAGCATCACGCGGGTGGCAGAAGGGGAAAGCGGGGTGCCAAGGGTCGTCATGTCAAAGTCTCCAGATTTAGAAAGCGCCGGCCAGGGCATTGACCGTCAGCGCCAGAATCACCACATTGAAAAAAAACGCCGCCACGCTGTGCAGCAACACCAGATGGCGCACATGCCGCCCGGCGATGTTCACGTCTGAGGTCTGAAAGGTCATGCTCAGCACCACGGAGAAATAGAGATAGTCCCAGTAATCGGGCACTTGATTGTTGGGGAACAGCAGCGCAGGCGTGCCTGCCGTGCGCGCGGTGTAGTCGCTGTGGGCGTATTGCAGGGCGAAGATCACCGAAAAAAACAGCCAGGACAGCACGATGCTGCTCCCGGCCAGCGCCAGCGCGCCGGGGTGGCCGCGCACCGCATGCAACTCCACCGACAGCGCGGCGAACACCGCACCCGACAGCACCAGGCTGAACAGCAGCACCGTCCAGCGCCCTTCGGTCTCCAGCTCGGTGCGGCGTTTGAGCGTTTCGGTCGTGGCGTGCGCCATCATCCAGGCGGTGGTGACGAGAAACAGCAGCGCGCTGGCATCAAACGCCCAGAGCAGCGCAATGGTGCGCGGCAAAGTGGCACTGAGCACCGACCACAGCACCACGCCCAGCGCAATGGCCGCGCTCAAACGCGGGCGGTGCCTGAGTGTGCGGTAGAGGGTGAGAAGCGGATTGCGCATGGGGCATGAAGTGTAGGGTGAGTTCAGCGCGGCAAACCCGGCGATGAATCCGTCGGGCTCCTAGAATTGCGCACCGCAACATCGCCCCCCGCCCCTCTCCCTTTCCACGACCAAGGTTCGCCATGACCGCCGACACGTCCACCGACTTCCCTGATCTGTCGCATATCGCCCCCCGCGAGAAAGCCGAAATCCTCGCCCAGGCCCTGCCCTATATCCGCAAATTTCACGGCAAAACTCTGGTCATCAAATACGGCGGCAACGCCATGACCGACCCGGCCCTGCAGCAAGACTTTGCCGAAGACGTGGTGCTGCTCAAACTCGTGGGCATGAACCCGGTGGTGGTGCATGGCGGCGGCCCGCAGATCGACGAGGCTTTGAGCCGCGTGGGCAAGAAGGGCACCTTTGTGCAGGGCATGCGCGTGACTGACGACGAGACCATGGAAGTGGTGGAATGGGTGCTGGCCGGCCAGGTGCAGCAAGACATCGTCGGCCTGATCAACCACGCCGGCGGCAAGGCGGTGGGCCTGACCGGGCGCGACGGCGGTTTGATTCGGGCGCGCAAACTGCGCATGCGCGACCGCGAGAATCCTGAAGCCGAGATCGACGTGGGCCAAGTGGGCGAAGTCGCGGCCATCGACCCCTCGGTGGTCAAGGCGCTGCAGGACGATCAGTTCATTCCGGTCATCTCGCCCATTGGCTTCGGCGAGGACAACGCCTCGTTCAATATCAACGCCGACGTGGTGGCGGGCAAGCTGGCCGAGGTGCTGCGCGCCGAAAAGCTGCTGCTGCTCACCAATATTCCCGGGGTGATGAACAAGAAGGGCGAGCTGCTCACCGATCTCACCGCGCATGAAATCGACGACATGTTCGCCGACGGCGCCATTTCCGGCGGCATGCTGCCCAAAATCTCCTCGGCGCTCGACGCCGCGAAGTCGGGCGTCAACACCGTGCACATCGTCGACGGCCGCATTCCGCACGCCATCCTGCTCGAAGTGCTGACCGAGCAGGCCTTCGGCACCATGATCCGCTCGCATTGAGCACCCTGGCGCTGGCCTCGTTCAGCGGCGGCAAGGATTCGATGCTCGCCGTGCAGCGCGCCCGCGAAAGCGGGCTGGAGGTGCGCTGGCTGCTGGCCATGCTCGAAGAAACCGGTCAGCGTCTTCGCAGCCACGGCGTGCCGCTGGCGTTAATGCAGGCGCAGGCAGACGCCTTGGGGCTGGAACTGGTGACCGCCGCAGCAAGCTGGGACAACTACCAAGCCACATTCGTCGCGCAGTTGCAGGCGCTGGCCGCGCGCGGCGCGCTGGCTGCGGTGTTTGGCGACATCGACCTGCAGGCCCACCGCGACTGGGAGGAACGGGTCTGCGCACAAGCCGGTTTGCAGGCCTGCTTGCCGCTGTGGGGGCAGGCGCGGCTGGCGCTGGTGGAAGAGTTTCTGGCGCAGGGCTGGCACGCCCGCGTGGTTTGCGTAGACAGCCGTTTTCTTGACGACGCGTATTGCGGTCGGGAGTTCGATGCCGAGTTCATCGCCAGCCTGCCGGTGGGCATTGACGCCTGCGGCGAGAACGGCGAGTTCCACACCTTCGTGTTCGACGGCCCGGCGTTCTCCCGCCCAGTCGGGCATCGCATCACCGGATTGACCCCCTGGACCGCGCCCGCACGCTTCGGCGCGGTGCGCTACTGCTTTGCCGATCTGGACCTGCCGCATGCCGCGTAATCCGGCTTCCGCAGCAAGCCAGACCGTCTGGCTGCTCGATCTCGACAACACCCTGCACGACGCCTCGTGGCGCGTGTTTCCGCTGATGAACGCGGAGATGACCACGTTCATCGAGCGCCATCTGGGCGTGGAACGAGAGGAAGCCAACCGCATTCGCGCCCATTTCTGGCAACGCTACGGCGCCACGCTGCTGGGCCTGATGCACGAGCACGGCGTGGACGCCGCGCAGTTTCTGCGCGAGACGCACGACTTTGCGCATCTACCCCGCATGTTGCGCTGCGACGGCAGCGAGCGCGCGGCGCTGGCGCGTCTGCCGGGCCGCAAGCTGGTGCTCACCAACGCCCCGCGCGACTACGCCCGCCGCGTGCTGAAAACTCTCAAACTCTGGCCGCTGGTCGACGGCCTGATCGCGGTCGAAGATATGTGGATGTTCCACAAACTGCGCCCCAAGCCGGACGCGCGCATGCTGCGCCATGTGCTCGCCCGTCACCGGCTCAGGCCAGCGCAATGCGTGCTGGTCGAAGATACGCCCGGGCATTTGCAGGCCGCGCGTCGCATCGGCCTGCGCGGCGCGTGGATGGTGCGCTACGCCCGCCGCGCCGTGCGAACAAAACGTGACTTGCCGATGGAACGCACCGGCCTGCACGGACGGCCGGATTTCGTCGCTGGGCGCATTCGCAGCCTGAACGAGCTCAAGCGGCTGGGCTGAGGCAGCGCCGAACCTCAGATCGCATCCAGCGCGTCGCCCAGTTCCTTGGCGCGCTGAGCTGCTGCGTGCAAGGCGCGGATGATCGTGGCCTGCATATCGGCCGCATCGAACACGCCCAGCGCCGCTGCGGTGGTGCCGCCTTTGCTGGTGACGTTGGCGCGCAAGGTGGCCAAGGGCTCGCTGCTGCCCTGCGCCAGCGCTGCTGCCCCGGCCAGCGTGGCCAGGGCCAACTCGCGCGCCTGCGCGCCGCTCAAGCCGAGATCTTCGCCAGCGCGCGTCATGGCTTCGGCGAGATAGAACGCATACGCCGGGCCCGAGCCAGACACTGCGGTGACCGCGTCGAGCAGGTCTTCACGCTCCACCCACACCCGCCGACCCGCCGGGGCTAGCAGGGCATCGGCCAGAGCGTGATCGGCCTCGCTGGCCTGCGCGCTGGCGAACAGCCCGGTGATGCCCTGACCGATGAGCGCCGGGGTGTTGGGCATGGTGCGCACCATGCGCTGCGCGCCAGTCTGTCGCTCGATGGCACGGCAGCGCACCCCGGCCATGATGCTGACGTGCAGCGCGTCGCCAAGATGCGCACGGCTGTCGGCCGCGGCCTGCGCGAACTGCTGCGGCTTCACCGCCCAGACCACGGCCTGCGCATCGCGCAACGCGGCGTTGGGCGCTTCCAGAATCTGCACGCCGGGAAAACGCTGCTGCAACCGAGCGCGTTGTTCGGCGAAGGGCTCGACCACGCGCAGGTTCGCGGGTTCCGCCCCCGAAGTCAGCAGCCCGCCGATCAGGGCGCTGCTCATATTGCCGCCGCCGATGAAGGCGGTGATCGGCAGGGAAACGGAGTGGATCGCAGGAGAAGTCAGGTTCGCATTCATGCCGCACATTATTCCCGCAAGTCGGCGCCTGCAATTCACCGATAATTCCTGCTCCATGCGTGTTCTTGCCCTCGATACCAGCACCGAAGCCCTGAGCGTCGCGCTCAGCGTGGACGGCCACTGCCGCGCCTTCGACGAAGCCGGCGGCCCGCGCGCCTCGCAGCGGCTGCTGCCTTTGTGCGCCGAGTTGCTGCGCACGGCCGGGCTGCAATTCGCCGATCTCGACCTGATCGGCATGGGCGCCGGGCCGGGCGCGTTCACTGGGCTGCGCACTGCCGCGTCGGCGGCGCAGGGTCTGGCCTATGCCCTGCACCTTCCGGTGGCGCGCGTCGACACGCTCATGGCACAGGCGGAAACCGCCTTTGCACTGCTGCAGAGCGACGGCACGGTGCTGCCCGATCCGGTGGAAGCCGAGCCGGGCACGGTGGTGCTCGTGGCGAACGACGCGCGCATGGGCGAGTTGTATTGGGAGCTGTTTCGCGCCCAGACATCGGGCTGGCAAAGTCTGCACCGGCCGACCGTGCAACGGCCTGAGCTCGCGATGCTGGCCTGGGCCGAAGTGCTGGCCGATCTGCCCGAACATCTTGAGACCGGCGTGCTGCCCCGCTTGCTGGCCTGCGGCAATGCCTGGAGCGAGCATGCAGACGCCCTTTCCGCCGCCTTCGCCTCGCACGCTGGCGACAACCCACGCCTGTTCGCCCTGAATCGCGCGGTGTTGCGCGCCGTGGCCTGCACGCCGTCGGCCGCCGCCGTGGCCCGGCTGTCGTTGCAGCAGCACGCCGCCGGGCTGACCGTCTCTGCGGCGCTGGCGCAACCTCTTTATGTGCGCGACAAAGTGGCGTTGACCACGGCGGAGCGCGAACTGGCCCGCGCTGCCCCATGAACGCCCGGCTGCGTCCGCACGACCCGAATAGCACCCTTGCCTCGGCAGGACACGCGGCGCACGCCCTGCGACCGATGACCCCCGCCGACCTCGACGCCGTGGCGCAGATCGAAAACACGGTGTACGACTTTCCCTGGAGCCGGGGCAACTTCGCCGATTCACTCACCGCGCAATATCACGCGCAGGTACTCACCGACTCGGCCGACTCCGTGCGCGGCTATTTCGTGGCCATGCCCGGCGTGGAAGAAATGCATCTGCTCAACATCTCGGTCGATCCCGCGGTGCAGGGCCAGGGTTTGAGCCTGCTGATGCTCGATGCCGTGGTTTTGCTCAGCCGGGCCGATGGCGCCTACCTGCTCTGGCTGGAAGTGCGTCCGAGCAATGCCCACGCCGTGCGCATTTACGAACGCTACGGCTTCTACCCCATCGCCCGCCGACGCGACTATTACCCCTCGGTCGATACGCAAGGGCGCGCCAGCCGCGAAGACGCACTGGTGATGTCCGCGCAGGTGGACGATCTGCTGCAACGCCGCGGCCTGCGTCCGGCCTGACCGCGCCCAGCCCGCATGACTGAGCCCAGCGCCCGCCTCACGCCGCAAACCCTGCAGTGGACGCAGGCGCTCGGCCTGGGGCCGCTGTTCGTGCGGCGCGAAGTTCTGCGCGAACAGCAAGCTCAGACCGTTCCCGAAGCTGCACCGGAAGTCATTGCAACGCCCGCCGCTGCAAAGCCCGTTGCGCAGCCGCCCAAGCCTAACCGCCCCGTCCCGCCGCCACGACCCGCGTCCCCCATCCCCATCACGGATGCCGCGCGGCTTGAGGCCATCGCCTGCATGGACTGGGACGAACTGCAAGCCGGCGCTCAGGCCTGCCGCGCCTGCAAACTCGGCAGCAGCCGACACCAGGCCGTATTCGGCAGCGGCTCCACGCAAGCCCGCTGGATGATCATCGGCGAGGCGCCCGGCGCCGAGGAAGACCGCCAAGGCCAGCCCTTTGTCGGCGCCGCGGGGCAATTGCTCGACGCCATGCTGCAGGCCATCGGCCTGGACCGCAGCGCCGACGACTCCGAGCGCGCGGTTTACATCACCAATGTGCTCAAGTGCCGTCCGCCGGGCAACCGCAACCCCGAGCCCGAAGAAGTGGGCCAATGCGCGCCCTGGCTAGAGCGCCAGGCGGCCCTGCTGCAGCCGCAGCTGATTCTGGCCTTGGGCCGGTTTGCGGCGCACAGCCTGCTCGGCAGCCAAGCGCCCATCAGCCAGTTGCGCGGGCAGGTGCATGAGTTTGCCGGTATTCCCGTCATCGTGAGCTATCACCCGGCCTATCTGCTGCGCAACCCGGGCGACAAGGCTAGAGTCTGGCGCGACCTGTGCTTCGCCCGCGACCTTGCTGACGCTGCAGCCGCAAAAGCCGCAGCAACTCGGCCCGATTAAGACGGGCCTGTCTGCGCCATACGCAACACCATTTCTGCGACTTTTTCCACGCTTTTTGGTGCCGCGATCACAGCGCATGGGGTTGACCCTAAGCGCCACCCACACGTCAATCCAGAACAATGTAAAGCATCAAACAAAGGGCGCAAGGCCGCGTTTTGCACCGCAAAGTCATACCGGGGGTATGACCCGCACCGCCCGCAAACCTGGAGAGAGACATGCAGATTGACACCGCTTTTTTCATCAATGCCATCGGCATTGCCATCATGATCTATGGACTGGTGGATGTTTTGCTGCTGCGCAGCAAGATTCCCGGCGGGCAGGTGGGCAAAGCTTGGAAGGCCCTGACCCTATTGATCGGACTGTTTACCGCGGGTTATCTCGTCTCGCCCTTTTTCAGCACCCTGCCCGCAGATTCCATCCGCATCATCGTCTCGCTGATCTTCCTGTTTGGCGCGGTGTACGTGATCCTTACCGTGCGTCTGCTCTATCGCATCATCGCCGAACTGGCGTCCTGACCACATTTGTGCTCAACAAAAAAGCCCGGCTAAGCCGGGCTTTTTCGTGGGTGCGAATGATGATTCAGCAGACGATCAGTGCATTTCGTCGCGGATGTACAGATCGCCTTTCAGACTGGCGATATAGGCCGCGATGTCTTCCAGATCTTGCGTGTTGTACTGCGCCACCATGCCGCTCATGATGGCGTTGTTGCGGCCATACA
>DZDA01000081.1 GCA_022730375.1 Thiomonas intermedia | reverse complement strand
CGGCAGCTTGGACGGAGCCGAATCCGAGCAGCTTGCAAGCTGCGAGGTGGACAAGGAAACTTGGGGCGGCCCTGCGTTTCCTTGAGATCGCGGCTTATGCCCCGCCGAACCGCTGTACGAACGCGCGCTGCAAAACCGCATCCGCCTCAGGCAGGCGCGCACTGAGACTGGCCAGCATGGCCTCACTGGCCGGGCGCTGCGCGGCAGACCAGGCGGATTGCGGCCAGTAAGCGTCCCAGCGCCAGCGTGCGATGACATGCCAGTGCAGGTGCGGCACGACATTGCCCAGGCTGGCGAGGTTGATTTTGTCGGGCGCCAGCGTTTCGCGCAGCGACTGCTCGGCCAGCGCCACCGCGTCCAGGCAGGTCAGGCGCTGCAGTGCGCTCAAGTCGCTGAACTCAGCCACATGCGCGTTCCACACCACCCGGTAAAACGCCGGAAGCATGGCGTCGTCGGCCCGGATCAGGCGGAATTCCGCACCGCGCCAGATCAGCCGCCCGCCGTCGGTCTCACAGAGTGTGCAGGCAGTCTCGCTCGACATGGCTCACGCGCGTTGCGCCGCGCCCACCATGATCACCGGCCCGGTCGGCAGGCCTGTGGGCGAACCACCGGGCGGCTCCACGCTGACGGCAAACGCCTTGGCTTGCGACAGATGCAACTGCGCCGACTCGGGAATGGGGTAGCGGCTCTGCCCCGCCGCCACGACACCCAGAGAAATGGGGGCGCCCTGAGTGGGCAGCAGCCAGAGCTGGTAGCTCTTGCCGCTGGGTGGCGTCATGGCGCCAACGGCCGTCAGAGTCAGCTTGCCATTCTGCACCGTCACAACGGCGGCCTGCCCGCCCGCGCCGTGCATCAACGCCGCCATCTGTACCGGCGCGGCCGTGCCACGTCCGACCTCCGGGTTCTGCACCAGCACCACGACTGAAAAGGCCACCGCCGCCACGGCCACGCCGCCGAGCCACAGAGACAAGCGCCGCCAGGCTGCGACGCCCCAGGACGTCGACTTGCCAGTCCCCGCATGCTGAGTAGCGCGCGGGGAATCGAGGCGCGCGGTGATGCCCTGCCAGACCGAGTCGGACGGCTGGCCGATCTGCGCTGCCGACAGCAAGCCGGCATCGAGCCGCGTGCGCCAGCTTTGCACCGCCTGAGCAAACTCAGGGCTCTGCTCCAGCAAACGCTGGGCGCGGCGCTGCGCAGCCGGACTGAGCCCGCCTGTGAGCCAGTCGGCCGCCAGCCGATCGAGCAGATCGCTGTTGCGGTAGCGTGCGGGCAGCGTCACCTTGCGCCCTCCCCCAGACAGTCACGCAAAAACAGCACCGCGCGCCGGATCAGCGTTTTCACCGTGCCCAGCGGCAGAGCGCGTTCGCGGGCGATTTCGGCGTGCGACTGCCCCAAGACGTAGGCCGCCGCGAGCAGTTCGCGCTGGCGGGGTTGCAACTGTCCCAAACAATCCTCCATCGGTTGGCCCTGCAAGTCGGCTTCGAGCAGCGCTTCAGGCGTGCGGTAATCCGCGATTTCGGGCGGGTCATCCGCCTCATCACCCTGCAGCGAGACGACATACTGCGCCTCGCGCTTGTTGGCGCGCAGGCGATCGAGACAGGTGTTGCGCACCAGCGCGGAAATCCAGGTCTCCGGGCTGCCCAAAGCGGGCCGGTAGCTTGCGGCCTGATGCCAGACCTTCACATACGCATCCTGCATGGCCTCTTCGGCAAACGACCGGTCGCGCAGCAGCCGCAAGCAGATCGCCCAAGCCCGACTTTGCGTGGCCGCGTACAACTGGCTGAACGCGTCGCGGTCGGCCAGGGCGGTGTAGGCAAGCAGGGATTGCAGGTCGGGCATGAGCGCAGCGTGGGGGGCAGCCCGGCTTTCGCAGCGCCACCCCATGAAGGTGTGCCACAAAGCAGGCGGGTTTGCGACGGATGTTACCGACATCGCGCCGCGCCCGCTGTTCTGGATGCCCCGCGCGATCAGGCGATGAACGCCGCAGGCACCGGGTCTTTTCCCAAGGCGTTGAGCAGAATGGCCCAGTGCATGGTCTCGTCGCCCATGATGCTGGCCGCGGCCTTGGCGAGATCTTTGTTGTGGAATTGCGGCACTGCGCCCAGATAGGCACTGGCCGCGCCCTTTTCCAGCCCGGCGGCGAATTCCAGCACGTCGGCCTGCGATTTGAGCGAGGCCGTGGGGAAGCCGTACTCAGCGGGCTTTTTGGCCATGACCGGCGTGCCGCCCAGCTTGCTGATGGTGGACGACAGTACCTCGGCATGCGCCTTGTGCTGTCCCTGGAATTTCACGGCCACGGCGAGCACCGGTTTTTCCAGCAAACCCGATTCGGCACCGACCTGGTAAGCGGCGATGGCCTGATATTCCAGCCCGAGTGCGACGTTGAGAATGGCAATGTCGTCCGTGGTTGACTTGGACATCGTCCCCGCCCAGCTCGTCACAGGCGCCAGCGCGCTGGAAGCGGCCAGCCCCGCGGCGAACAGACCGCCGACGCGAAAGAACTGACGGCGGCTGGCGCTCTGCCCGCTGGAATCCTCGGGAGTGGCGGAAGTGGAAAGGGCTGCGTTGGCTGCGGCTTGTGTGCGTTGCATGGTGATACCTCCTGAAAGAGAAAAAACGAGAACAGCGCGGTCTGTGCGGCTGTTGTTCGAATTACGCGCCAGCGGGCAAAACGGATTCAAGCCGCGCGATTCATTTATCCCAGATCAAAAGATTGCAATTCCGGCATATCGGGTTTCAGAGTTTTTGCGTCTTGTCACATTTGCAACCTCGTGTATCTGTGACCATGCGTTCCCTGATCGATCCGTTTCGCACACCGACTGGAGTGTTCGTCATGCCGTTTACCCACCGCTTCGCGCCTGCTGCCCGCTTCGGCTTCTGGCTTCGTCTGGCCGCCCTCTGCGCGGTTGCGACCAGCGCCCCGCCAGCCCTGGCCAACCCTGCTGCGTCTGTACTTCCGTCCGCGCCGCAATCGGCGATTGCCGAGGTCGACATCCACTCGCCCTATCGTGTGGTGCCCAAGATGCCCACGGGTTCGAAAGCCACGGCCGATCACAGCAAGTTCAAGGAGCTTCAAGGGCCGTTCAAAAGCGGCCCCGAAGTCACCGCCGCCTGCCTGAGCTGCCACACCGAGGCGGCCAAGCAGATCAAAGGCACCATCCACTGGAAGTGGGAAGAGGTGGAGCAGGACTCCAAACGCATCGTCGGCAAGAACAAGGTGATGAACAACTTCTGCGTGTCCACGCCGAGCAACCAGCAGTTCTGCACCGGCTGTCACGTCGGCTACGGCGATGCGAAAAGCGGCGAGTTCGTCGCCTTCAGCAAACGGCCCGACACCGATGTGGACTGCCTGGTCTGCCACGACCAGACCGGCAAATACAAGAAGGCCCCCTACCAGTCAGGCAATCCGGCCACCACCCGCATCGAGATGCCGCCTGGCTCGGGCAAGTTCATCGAGCCGATCGATCTGGCCGTGATTGCACAACATGTCGGCGAGCCCTCGCGCGCCAACTGCGGCACCTGCCACTTCAACGGCGGCGGCGGAGACGGCGTGAAGCACGGCGACCTTGACAGCTCGCTCACCAACCCGCCCAAATCACTCGACGTGCACATGGCCAAGGACGGGCTGAACTTCCAGTGCCAGACCTGCCACGCCACCGGCGGACACGAGGTCAGCGGCAGCCACTACAAGCTCGACGCCAAACACCAGGGCGGACAGTATGTGCGCGGCAGCCAGCACAATATGGGCAGCGCGGCAAGCTGCCAGTCCTGCCACGGCGACACCCCGCACAAGGGCAATCTGGCGCAGGACCTGAACATGCACACCCGCAACATCGCCTGCCAGACCTGCCACATTCCCGAATTCGCCCGCGGCGGCGTGCCCACCAAGATGGAGTGGGACTATTCCAAGGCTGGTCAGCGCGGCCCGGACGGCAAGCCCCTGGTCATCAAGGACGAGCACGGCCACCCTACCTATCTGGGCATCAAAGGCCAGTTCAAGCTGGGTGAAAACGTCGTGCCCGACTACACCTGGTTCAACGGCGCGGTGAAGTGGATGAACATCGGCGAAAACGCGGTGCCCAATAAAGACGGCGTCATCGCCATCAACCAGTACGGCGGCAGCCCGACCGATGGCAAATCACGCATCTGGCCGGTGAAGACCATGAAGGGCACCCAGCCCTACGACCCGGAAATGCACCGCCTGCTCGCCATTCACAACGCGGGCTTCGACGACGCGGCCTACTGGCACACCATGGACTGGCAAAAGTCCATCACTGTGGGCATGAAGGAGGCGGGGCTGGAATGGTCGGGCAAGTATGAATTCGTCAAGACCACCACCACCTGGCCGATCACGCATATGGTCGCGCCGAAGGACAAGGCGCTCAACTGTGCGCAATGCCACAGCAACAACGGTCGGCTGGAAAAGATCGACGGCATCTACATCCCGGGCCGCAGTAAAAACCATCAGACCTGGATCGAAACCATCGGTCTGGGGATTGCCGGGCTGAGTCTGGCCGGGGTGATGGTGCATGGCGGCATCCGCAGTTTCCTGTGGCTGCGCCGCCGCAACAAGCCCGGCAGCAAGAGCCACTGAGCCGCAGCCCGCAGCGCAACCACACACAGACACTTCGAGGAATTCGTCATGTCACACAAAAAACACGTCATCCTGTTCAAGCGGTTCGAGCGCTTCTGGCACTGGAGCCAGGCCGGGCTCATCATCCTGCTGATGCTGACCGGCTTTCGCATCCACGGCCTGTATGACCTCGGGGTAGAGTTCCTCACTGCGCTGCGCATTCACACGTTTGCGGCGTGGACGTTGGTGGTGCTGTGGGTCTTCGCCATTTTCTGGCACTTCACGACGGGCGAATGGAAGCAATACATCCCGACCTTCGACAAAATCTTTCTGGTCACGCGGCATTACGCCTGGGGCATGTTCCGTGGCGAGGAACACCCCTATCAGCAAAGCGTCACGCGTAAACACAACCCGCTGCAACGCCTGGCCTATCTGTGGGTGAAGCTGATGATCAACCCCATCATCTGGATCAGCGGCATCTGGCTGTTGTTCTTCGCCGACTGGGGCGCCTGGCCCATCTGGCAGCAGTGGGGCATCAGCCTGCAGGCCGTCGCCTGGGCGCACACCATCGGCGCTTACATGATGCTGATTTTCTTCATCATCCACGTCTATCTCACCACCACCGGTCATACCCCGATGGCGCACATCATGGCCATGATCCGCGGCTATGAAGACGAGCCGGTGCACCACCATCCCCGCGCCAAGGCAGCCCCCAAGGCCGCCCCCACGGCCACCATCACGCCGGGCGAAAACGTCTGATCAGAACGCGGTGGACATCGCGCGCCGCACCCCAGCGGCGCGCATCTGCGCCCAGGCCTGATCCAGCGAGCCGTTGAGATCGATGGCGCGGCAGGCGTCTTCCACCACGGTCACCTCAAAACCTGCGGCCCGGGCGTCCAAGGCGCTCCAGGCCACGCAGAAATCCGTGGCCAATCCGCACAGCACCAGTTCACGCACATCCAGCTCGCGCAGATAGCCGGTCAGGCCGGTGGGCGTCTTGCGGTCGGCTTCCATGAAGGCTGAGTAACTGTCGATGCCCGCGCGCCAGCCTTTGCGAATGACGGCCTGCGCGTGCGCAATGTGCAGATCGGGATGCAGGGCCGCGTCGCGCGTACCTTGAATGCAATGATCCGGCCACAGCACCTGCAGACCATAGGGCAAGGTGATGGCCTCGAAGGGCTGCCGCCCCGGATGCGCGCTGGCGAACGACGCATGGCCCGGCGGGTGCCAGTCCTGAGTCAACACCACCTGCGAAAACTGGGTCGCCAGCCGGTTGATCACCGGCGCCACGGCTTCGCCATCCGGCACCGGCAGGCCGCCGCCGGTGCAAAAACCGTTCTGCACGTCGATCACCAGCAGAACGGGCGCGGACTTCATGTTCACACCAGCACGCGCTCGATGCCGCCGTTGTTCGCCGCCTTGACGTAGTCGGCCATCCAGTCTTCGCCGATGAGGTGACGCGCCATTTCGATCACGATGTAGTCGGCCTCGAGCAGGCCATGCTGCAGATCGTTGCCATACCGCGTGAGCCCCTGCAGGCACGACGGGCAGGACGTCAGGATTTTGATGTCGCCAGCAAAACCATCGGCGCGCAACGCCAGCTCGTTCTTGCGCAGCTCTTCTTCCTTGCGGAAACGCACCTGCGTGGCGATGTCGGGCCGTGAGATGCCAAACGTGCCGCTCTCGCCGCAGCAGCGCTCGCTTTTGAGCACTTGATCACCGAGCAGCGCTTTAACGGTCTTCATCGGCTCCTGCGTTTTCATCGGGCTGTGGCAAGGGTCGTGATACAGATACTTGACCGCGGCTGACGTGCCGCCCGGGCTCAGGCTGTAGCCTTTTTCCAACAGGAATTCGTGGATGTCGATGATGCGGCAACCCGGAAAAATCTTCTCGAATTCATAGCCCTGCAACTGGTCGTAGCAGGTGCCGCAGCTCACCACCACGGTCTTGATGTCGAGATAGTTGAGGGTGTTGGCCACGCGGTGGAACAGCACCCGGTTGTCGGTGATGATCTTCTCCGCCTTGTCGTACTGGCCCGAGCCGCGCTGCGGATAGCCGCAGCACAGATAGCCCGGCGGCAGCACGGTCTGCACCCCCGCGTGCCACAGCATGGCCTGCGTCGCCAGCCCGACCTGGCTGAACAGCCGCTCCGAACCGCAGCCCGGAAAATAGAACACCGCCTCGCTGTCCACCGAGGTGCCGCGCGGGTTGCGGATGATGGGCACGAAGTCCTTGTCCTCGATATCGAGCAGCGCGCGCGCGGTTTTTTTCGGCAGGCCGCCCGGCATGGGCTTGTTGATGAAGTGAATCACCTGCTCGCGGATCGGCGGCTTGCCCACGGTGAGCTTGGGCGCCGCGGTCTGCGCCTTGGCGGCGGGTTTGAGCAGGCGCGTGGCCAGGCGCTGCGCCTTGAAGCCCACGTCCACCATGGCGGTACGCACCAGCTTGATGGTTTGCGGCTGAGTGGCATTGAGGAAGAACATCGCCGCCGCGTTGCCCGGCTTGAAGCTCTTCTTGCCCATCTTGCGCAGCAGGTTGCGCATATTCATGGTGACATCGCCGAAGTCGATGTCCACCGGGCAGGGCGTCACGCATTTATGGCAGACCGTGCAGTGATCGGCCACGTCTTCAAACTCTTCCCAGTGCCGGATGCTCACCCCGCGCCGAGTCTGCTCTTCGTACAGGAAGGCCTCGATCAGCAGCGAGGTGGCGAGAATCTTGTCGCGCGGCGAATACAGCAGATTGGCGCGCGGCACATGCGTGGCGCACACGCTCTTGCACTTGCCGCAGCGCAGGCAGTCCTTCACCGAGGCGCTGATCGCGCCGATATCGCTTTGCTGCATGATGAGCGACTCGTGCCCCATCAGGTTGAAGCTGGGCGTATAGGCGTTGCGCAGATCGGCGGGATGGGCCGGGTCGCCCATCAGCTTGCCCTTGTTGAAACGCCCTTCGGGATCGACTTCGCGCTTGTACGCACGAAACGCGCCGATCTCGGCCTCGGTGAGGAACTCCAGCTTGGTGATGCCGATGCCGTGCTCGCCCGAGATCACCCCGCCCAGGCTGCGCGCCAGCGCCATGATGCGGGCCACCGCGTCGTGCGCCTGTTGCAGCATCGAGTAATCGTCGGAGTTGACCGGGATGTTGGTATGCACATTGCCGTCGCCCGCGTGCATGTGCAGCGCCACCCAGGCCCGGCTCTTGAGCACGCGCTCATGAATGGCGTCGATCTCGCGGCGCAGCGGTTCGAACAAGCCGCCGGAGAACACCGCCGCCAATGGCTTGCGCAACTCGGCCTTCCAAGAGGCGCGCAGAGAATGATCCTGCAGCAGATGGAACAGAGTGGGGTCTTCGGCACTTGCACCCGCAGACAGCGCGAGAAAGGCGGGAGATGCGGCGGGCGATGCAGGCAACAGCGCGCGCTGCGCATCGGACAGCGCCAGCAAAGGCCTGTCGAGCTGATCGAGATAGAACGACCAGCGCGCGTGCACTGCCGCCAGCAGTTCCAGCGCCTGGGCGCGCTTGGCCTCCAGATCTTCCTTGGACAGCGCAGGCTCGCCATCGGCCAGCTCTTCGTTGCGCGCCAGCGGCAGCGAGCCGTGCAGCGCCCGGTCGATCTCGGCCACCAGCGCCAGCTTGTTTTTCAGCGACAGCTCGACGTTGATGTGTTCGATGCCATCGACATATTCGCCCATGCGCGGCAGCGGAATCACCACATCTTCATTGATCTTGAACGCGTTGGTGTGGCGGGCAATGGCCGCGGTGCGCTTGCGGTCGAGCCAGAACTTCTTGCGCGCCTCGGCGCTCACCGCGACGAAGCCTTCGCCCACCCGTGCATTGGCCATGCGCACCACTTCAGAGGCGGCGCGGGCCACGGCGGCTTCATCTTCGCCGACGATGTCGCCGAACAGCACCATCTTGGGCAGGGTGCCGCGCGCGCTCTTGGTGGCGTAGCCCACGGCCTTGAGGTAACGATCATCCAGATGTTCCAGGCCGGCCAGAATGGCGCCGCCCGGCCGCGCGTCGAGAAAGGTCTTGATTTCGACAATGCTGGGAATCGCCTCGCGCGCCTGGCCGAAAAATTCCAGGCAGACGGTGCGCACATGCGGCGGCATTTTGTGCAGGATCCAGCGGGCGCTGGTAATGATGCCGTCGCAGCCCTCTTTCTGCACACCCGGCAGGCCGGCCAGGAATTTGTCGGTCACGTCCTTGCCCAGACCCTCTTTGCGGAACTGCGCGCCGGGAATTTCCAGCAGCCGCTGCTCCAGCAAGGTCACGCCGTCGGCCGCCAAGGTGCGCACCTCGAAGCGGGCCACATCCACATCGTGAATCTTGCCCAGATTGTGGTCGAGGCGCTGCACCTCCACCCAGCGGCCCTGCGGATCGACCATGCGCCAGGACACGAGGTTGTCGATGGCCGTGCCCCACAGCACGGCCTTTTTGCCGCCCGCGTTCATGGCCACATTGCCGCCCACGCAGGAGGCGTCGGCCGAGGTCGGATCGACGGCGAACACCAGTCCGGCAGCCTCCGCCGCGTCGGAGACGCGCTGCGTCACCACCCCGGCCGGGGCCTGGATGGTGGGCACGGGGTGGGCCACGCCGGGCAGTTCGAGGTATTCGACCGCGCCGATGCGGTCGAGTTTTTCGGTGTTGATCACCGCGCTCTTCCACACCAGCGGAATCGCGCCGCCGGTATAGCCGGTGCCGCCTCCGCGCGGAATGATGGTCAGGCCGAGTTCGATGCAGCCCTGCACCAGCCCGGCAATCTCGTCTTCGCTGTCGGGGCAGAGCACGACAAAGGGATATTCCACCCGCCAGTCGGTGGCGTCGGTCACGTGCGACACCCGCGCCATGCCGTCGAAGCGGATCGCGCCCTGCGCACTGTGTCGTCCCAGCACCTTGCGGGCGCGCTGGCGCAGCGCCGCGGCTTCGTCGAACCAGGCGGCGAAGGCAGCCACGGCCCCACGGGCGCGGTCGAGCAACTGGCGCACCAGGGCGTCGCGCTGCGCGTCCGAGCTGCCGCTGTGCGCGCTGTCGTCGCGGCGGCGGTCGATTTCGCGCAGCCGGTGCTCTAACGCGCCGATCAGCGCCGCACGCCGTTTGCGGCTCTGCAACAGATCGTCCTGCAAAAACGGATTTCGCTGCACCACCCAGATGTCGCCCAGCACCTCGTACAACATGCGCGCCGAACGCCCGGTGCGCCGCTCCTGCCGCAGCTGGTTGAGCCAGCCCCAGGCTTGCTCGCCCAGCAGACGCATGACCACTTCGCGGTCGGAAAACGAGGTGTAGTTGTACGGAATTTCGCGCAAGCGGGGAGCGGCATCGGCCGCGTCTGCGCCCAAGGCGGGCATCAATTCAGGAGCGTGTGAAGCGGGGGCGTTCATCGCAGCGGCGTCCGGCAGGCGGAGCGGGGGAGATAAACCGCCATTGTAGGGAGGCTGATATTTCCGTATGAGAACAACGCCCAGCGCATTTTCGTGACAAATTTCACGCAAGCGCCGATCAGGTGGTGCAGCACAACAAACTCGGGAAATCCCTAGCTTCTATGCTGCCTGCATGGAAAATCTCAAACTCGCCGAACTGATGAGCGCCCTCAGTCACGCGCTCGACATGACCGAGGGCCAGCCCGAAGGCCACTGCGTGCGCTGCGCCTGGATCGGCATGTCGGTCGGCGGCGAAATCGGCTTGCCCGCACCGCAGCAATGAGAGCTGTATTACACCCTGCTGCTCAAAGATCTGGGCTGCAGCAGCAATGCCGCCCGGATCTGCGAGCTCTACCTCGCGGACGATCTGCAGTTCAAGCGCGATTTCAAGCTGCTCGACGGCAGCCTGCCGCATGTGCTGCGCTTCGTGCTCGATCACACGGGTCTGCGCAGCGGCCTGGCCGAGCGCTTTCGCGCCACACTCAACATCTTTCGCAATGGCAGTGACATCGCGCAGGAACTCATTCAGACCCGCTGCCAGCGCGGTGCCGACATTGCGCGGCAACTGCGCTTTCCTGAAAACGTCGCACAAGGCATCCACGGCCTTGACGAACATTGGGACGGCAGCGGCAAACCCGAAGGTCTGATGGGCGAGCACATTCCGCTGTACGCCCGGCTGGCCCTGCTGTCGCAGGTAGTCGATATGTTTTTCACCGCCAGCGGCCCGGCCGAGGCGCGCGAGGAAGTGCTCCGTCGGCGTGGCGGCTGGTTCGACCCTGAACTGGTCGATGCCTTTCTCACCCTGTCCGAGCAGGACGCCTTCTGGCAGACGCTGCGCGACCCGGATCTCGGCAGCCAGGTGCTGGCGCTGGAGCCCGCGCAATGCTGCGTGCCGCTGGACGAAGACTATCTGGACGAAATCGCCGCCGCCTTCGGCCAGATTGTCGACGCCAAAAGCCCCTACACCGCCGGGCACAGTGCCCGCGTGGCGCTCTACGCCGACCACATCGCCACCCAGCTTGATTTCGCGCCCGAGCGCCGCCGCTGGCTGTACCGCGGCGCGCTGCTTCACGACGTGGGCAAGCTCGGCGTGAGCAATGCGGTGCTCGACAAAGCTGGCAAGCTCGACGCGGCCGAATGGGAAGCCGTGCAGATGCACGCCACCTACACCGAGCGCATTCTGGGGCGGATCAGCACCTTCTCCGAGCTGGCCCGCGTCAGCGGCGCACATCACGAACGGCTTGACGGCACCGGCTACCCGCGCCGACTCACCGCCGAACACATCGCGCTGGAAACCCGCATCATCATCATCACCACCGCCGACATCTTCGACGCCATTTCCGCCGACCGGCCCTACCGCGGCGCCGTGCC